>CALKWH010000035.1 GCA_938004375.1 uncultured Pseudomonadota bacterium | reverse complement strand
CACCGAGATCTACACTCTTTCCCTACACGACGCTCTTCCGATCTGTTGGCGGAGGTGCCGTCGGCGATGGGGAAGGGCACCGGCTCGGCGCGGGAGAGCACGTGGAGCTCGGTGGCGATGACCTCGACCGCGCCGGTGGGCATGCGGTCGGTGACGTTCTCGCCGCGGGAGGCGACCTGGCCGCGCATGACGATCACGTCCTCGGAGCGGAGATTCTCGGCCGCGGCGTGCAATTCGGGGAGCTGGTCCTGCAGGAAGGTGACCTGCGTGACGCCGCCGCGGTCCCGCAGGTCGACGAAGATGGCGCCGCCCAGGTTGCGCCGGCGGGCCACCCAGCCCATGAGCGTCACGTTCTTGCCGGCGTCGCCCGCGCGCAGGGCGCCGCAGTCACAGGTTCTCTCGCGTACGGAAGGGAAATTCATGGCGCCACCTCGTCCGCGGCGCGGGGAGAGGCCCACCGGCGAGGTGGACCCGGTCGCGCGGGACGCCGATTTATATTCCGGCGCCGCTCCGGGGGCAATGGAATTGTGGGGCCCGGAATTGTCCGGCCAGGCCGAGTCGGCGCTCAACCGGACGGGGAACGGGGAGCCCGCCGGGGCCGGCCTGGCACGAAGGTGGTTCGACCGGTACCGGACTGAGTAGAAGCAATGATGAGTGGCTTGTCCAGAAATGTCGCCAGGCGGCGGGCGTCGTCGAGCAAGGGTTCGGGGAGCTTGGCACCGATCACGAACACACGATGGTTGTCACGTAGAACCAGGTTCAATTCATGGCATTTCCTGTCGCAGCACATCGGCTCCGTGACTTCCAGATATTGAACGGCCTGGATTTCTTCCAGGTTCGCGAGCAGGTCTCCCTCCTCTGGACCGCGGATGCCACCGGGCCCCGTCGAGTCCCCGAGTCGGCAGGTCTTCGCACCAAGGTCAAATGAAACCCAGGTCCGGTTGGCCTTGCGCCGGACCAAACCCGTCGCCATAACCCAGATTAAAAAATATATGGGTCCGATATATTTGTATACCGCATAGCCATTCCGAGCGGCAAACAGGTCCCAGCAAACGAATGTACCCATGGCAGCTCCAGACAGGATTTGGAGCCATGCAACCAAATCGCTGTTTCCTTCAGGCGCAAAGACCCACCGATTCGGGCTCTCTTCGATGAGCCTGACCTTAGGGAAATAGGCGCCCGTCCCCACCAGGTAGGATCGGTCGATCCTGGGTGCCGGGGTCTTGTCTGTGGACTCGGAAGCGGCGATCGGGGAGGGTGTTTCTCTCACGGGTTCTTTCACGTGCCTGATGGACTCCGAGGGAGACTATTCATGCGATGACATGAAAGTCAAGGCCTTCGCTGTCGGGTCGGGCAGACGCGTGATGGGCAGGTGATGACGATGTGTTGCCAAATCCGGTGACGATGACTGGCCAGGGTTTGGTTCACTGGGCGGGGGTGGTGTGGCGGCGGTGGGTCCCGCGGCCGGCGCGGCAGGCGAGGGGGCCTTCACCGCTGCGGCGGGTCTTGCAGACGCTGGTGACGGTCTCGCCCTCGATGACGAACGAGCAGGCGTCACCGGCGGCCTTGTTCTCCCAAGCGGTGAGGGCCTCGGCGGGCGGGCCTTTGCGGCGTCCCTCGCCGCGCTTCATGCCGTCGCGCCGGTCGCCGTCGCGCATGCCGCGCCAGTCACCGTCCCCGCGCCGATGCATTCCACGGCGACCTTCGCGCTGGCCGGAACCCATGCCGTCGCGCATTCCGCGCTGTCCGTCCCGAAGGCCGGGCCGGTCGCCGTCCCCGCGCCGGTGGCGCAGTCCGCGGCCGTCCGCCACGTCGAAGCCGTCCAGGTCGCCGGCGGTCATCGCGTCCGGGCCGAACCGGTGCGGTTGACGGATCGACCGGGCGGCGAGGCGGGCTTCGCGACTAATCTTCTTCCAGGTGCGGGCATCCGTGGAGTCCTCGGAGGCGCTTTGGCAGGCCGACAGCCCGGCGAGGACGAGGGAGAGGGTGAGGAGTTGAGTGAAGCGTTTCATGATGTACCGAACCTTTCACCTTCGGAGCCGAAGGATTTGCCGGGACGATGCCGGTCCGTCGCCGGCCGTTAGGGCCCGGCGGGAAAATTTTTTCCCGCAAAAAAGGATGTAACGCTTTCGGTCCGGGTGGCATCATGGCCGCGGAAAGGAGCGCCGCACGTGCTGAGCGCGACCGAGGTCGAACATCTGGTGGAGCGCGCGCTGGCGGGCGAGCCCGAGAGCTTCTCGGCGCTGGCCCGCGCCCACTACCGCGCCGCCTACTGCACCGCGCTCTCCATCGTGCGGGCCTCGGCCGACGCCGAGGACGTGGTGCAGGACGCGATGGTGTCCGCCTTCACCGAGCTCGAGTCCTGCCGGGAGCCCGCGCGGTTCCCGGGCTGGCTGCTCTCCATCGTCCGGCGCGCGGCGCTGATGTCCCTGCGGAAGCGGGGGCGGGCCCGACGGGTCGAGGACGTGGCCGCGCCCGCGGACGAGGCGGCGCCGGCGTCGGGCGGGGACGTGCTGCTGCGCGGCCGGCTGCTCGCGGCCGCCGGGTCGCTCTCGGACCGGCAGGCCGAGGTGCTGTTCTTGCACGATCTCGAGGGCTGGACGCACCCGGAGATCGCGGATGCGCTCGGGATCTCGGAGGTGAACGCGCGCCAGATCCTGTTCGAGGCGCGGAAGAAGATGCGCGCGCGGCTGGGCGAAGCCGATGCCGGAGGTGTCCCATGATGGACCGCGATGAAGAAAAACTCGATCTGTCGGGCCTGGATCCCGTGACCGACCCGAGACGCCTGGAGGCCGTCTCGACGCTCATCGCCCGACGTGCCATCGCTGCGCGTGCGCGAAAGACGTCGCTGTGGGCCACCCTGGTCGCCTACGCCCGGTGGGCGGCGGCGCTCTCGGCGGCCTCCGCGGCGGCCGTGCTGTTCCTGGTAATGTCGACGCCGACAGCTCCGGACCTGCAGCCGGACGATCCCGCCGACGTGGTGGTGCCCTCCTGGGCCGAGGGCGACGCCGAGCCCACCGCGGACGACATCCTGCAGGTGTTAGGAGACGCGCCATGACGAACCCCACGACCTCCCGCTGGCTGAACCGAGGGCTCGCGCTCTCGCTGTTGCTGGTCATCTTCGCCGCCGGCCTGGGCGCGGGCTGGGGGCTCGCCCGCTGGTCCGACGCCCCCCGCGCGCAGCAGGGGCGCCCGGGACCGCGGGAGCAGGGGCAGCGTCGCTACGCCCGCCTGGGGCTCAGCGACGAGCAGCAGCGCGCGGTGCAGGCCATCTACGACAAACACCGCCCCGCCCTGGACGCCATCCTCGACGAGACGACCCCCCGGGTGCGGGCCGTCCATGACCAAATTGACCTGGAAATCAGGGCGCTGCTCACGCCGGCCCAACTGGAGCGCCTGGAGCGCCAGGACCAGCGCCGCGCGGCGCGTCGTCACGGGAAGGGCGGCGGACGCGGAATGGGCATGGGGATCGAACCGGGCCGCGGCATGGGCCGGATGCACGATCCCGGCTTCGACCCCGGGGTGCCGCGTCAGTGAACCCGGGTGGGGAGCAGTTTGCCGATGACGGTACCGTCGCCGAGCTGGCCGAAGGCGTTCGACCCCCAGCACCAGGCCCGATTGTCGCGGATGCCGCAGGTGTGCTGGCCGCCCGCCGAGATCCGCATCGGGTCGGGAGAGAAGGCGCCCACCGCCGTCGCCGTCCTTTGACCCGTGGTGGTGCCGTCGCCGAGCCGGCCGAAGTCGTTGATCCCCCAGCAGTACGCGACGCCACCCTGGAGCGCGCAGGTGTGCTCCTGGCCGGCGGAGATGAGGGTGACGCTGGCGGTCAGGTTGAGCACGCTGACGGGGCTGGTCTTCCCGGTGATGGTGTTGTCCCCCAGCTGGCCCCGATTGTTGCGGCCCCAGCACTTCGCCGCGCCGTTGACGATGGCGCAGGTGTGCAGCCCGCCCGCGGTGACCATCGTGACCGAGGAGGTCAGGCCGGTGACCTGGACCGGGACGTTGCTGTTGACCGAGGCGCCGTTGCCCAGTTGCCCCGAGGTGCCCAAGCCCCAGCACTTGGCGGCGCCGTTGACGATGGCGCAGGCGTGCTGGCCGCCGGCGGTGACGGCCGTGACGCCGGTCGCGAGGTCGCTCACCTGGTAGGGCTGGTCCCGGTCAGTGAAGTACCCGTCCCCGATCTCCCCGGCGTTACCGTTGCCCCAGCACTTGGCGGCGCCAGACACGACGGCGCAGGTGTGCTGTTCCCCGGCCGCGATGGACGTGACCTGTGACGCGAGCCCGACGGGGGTCACCGGGGTGTCGCGGTCGGTAGCGGTGTTGTCGCCGAGCTGACCCTCGCCGTTCTCTCCCCAGCACTTGGCGGCGCCGCGGACGATGGCGCAGGTGTGTTGGCCGCCGGCGCTGATGACGGAGACGCCGGAGCCGAGCCCGTTGACCGGCACGGGCACCATGGAGGAGTTGGACGTGTCGTTCCCCAGGCGTCCCGAGGAGCCCTGGCCCCAGCACCAGACGGAGCCGTCGTGGCGGATCCCGCAGGTGTGTTCGAGGCCGGCCGACACGTGAGTCCAACTGTAGCAGCCCGCGGCCGAGAGGGCGCAGGCCGCGCCGCAGGTCAGGGCGCCCTCGCCGAAGCCCTCGGTCTGGCAGGTGTTCGTTCCGAAGTCGCTCCCGTCGCAGGGCTCGCCGTCGTTGGCGACGCCGTCTCCGCACCGGGAGCAGCCCGAGAAGTCGAACAGGCAGCCGGTGGTGCAGGCCAGGGTTCCGAAGACGTAGCCCAGGGAGACGCAGGTCTGCAGGTTGAGGTTCGTGCCGTCGCAGTCCTCGCCGGGGTTCACCAGGGCGTTGCCGCACAGGTCGCAGCCCGTGTAGTTGAAGGTGCACGAGGGGTTGCAGGACAGGGTGCCGCCGATGAAGCCCTGGGAGCCGCAGGTGTGGCCGTTGAGGTTCGCGCCGTCGCACGCCTCGCCCGCGTCGATGGCGCCGTTGCCGCAGCGGGTGCAGCTCGACGTGTCGAACTGGCAGTTGGCCTGGCACCCCAGGGCGCCGGCCGCGTAGCCCAGGCTGACGCAGGTCTGAAGGTTGAGGTTGCCGCCATCGCACTGCTCGGCGCCCGTGATGTTCCCGTCCCCGCAATTCACGCTGAAGCAGGCGCCCGGGTCGAAGCGGCAGTCCGCTCCGCAGGCGAGATCCCCGCCGTCGAAGCCCAGACCGGTGCAGGTCGCCCCCCCGAGGTCGTCCCCCTCGCACTCCTCGAGGCCCGAGAGGAGACCGTCTCCGCAGGTGGTGCACGCCGAGACGTCGAACGCGCACCCGGCTGTGCAGGCCAGCGTCCCCTCGGTGTAGCCCAGACCGGCGCAACTGCGCCCGGCGAGGTCAGCGCCCTCGCAGTCCTCGCCGTACGCGTCCTGGATCACACCGTCGCCGCAGCGCCCGGCGGCCACGCAGGCGGAGAAGTCGAGCGCGCAGGCGTCGGTGCAGGCGAGCTCGCCGTCGTGGTAACCCTCGGCGACACAGGTCCGGCCGTCCAGGTCCGCGCCGTCACAGGTCTCCTGCCCCCGAATCAGGCCGTCGCCGCAGATCGTCGCGCACACCGAGGGCGAGCCCGAGTTGTCACAGTCGAAGCCCTCCTCGACCGTGCAGGTCGCCGAGCAGCCGTCCCCGGGGGCGTTCGCGCCGTCGTCGCAGGCCTCGCCAACCTCGAGCAGGCTGTTGCCGCAGGTGGCCACGCAGGTCGAGGTGTCGAAGCGGCAGGTCTGCGGGTCGCAGGACAGCGTCCCACCCGAAAAGTTCAGGGTCTGGCAGGTGTTGGCGTTGAGGTCGGTGCCGTCGCAGTCTTCTCCGTCGACGGCGTCGATCTCCCCGTCGCCGCAGCGGCCGCCGCACTCCGAGGTGTCGAACGTGCAGTCGGCGCGACAGGTGAGCCTACCGTTGACCAGATAGTATCCCAGGCTGTCGCAGGAGGCGCCCGCCAGTTCTACGCCGTCGCACTGCTCGCCGGGATCGACGAAGCCGTCGCCGCAGTTGTCGGTGGTCTTGACTTTGGTCTGGCAACCAAAGGAGGAGAGAGCAAAAAGACAAACTACAAAAGAGAAACGTATCATCATATCACCATATTTCACTTAGAGTCCCGCCGCCTTCGCACCCGTGGCGCGAATCAAACTAACAGATTCTGTGCGCTTCGCACAACAGGAAAATCTACTTCCATGGTATTAAGAACGTCGCGGGCTTGAGCCCGGTCTTGGGAGGGTTGGATGCGACAGTTTAATATAATGCGCCTTACCGGAGTCCTGCTGCTGTCTTTCCTGTTCCATCATTGTGACGATAGCCCGTCCTCCGTCAGTTCCTGCGGGGACGACTTTCTGGATCCGGGAGAGCAGTGCGACGGCGCCGGGTTCGCCGTGAGTGACTGCCAGGCGCTCGGCTACTACGAGCAAAACGGCGCTCTCTCGTGCCGCGCCGACTGCACGGTCGATGACTCGGTCTGCGCCTTGCGCTGCGGAGACGGCGTGGTCTCGGTCGCCCACGGCGAGCAGTGCGACGGCGTGAATCTCGAGGGGCAGACCTGCCTGGGGCAGGGCTTCGTCGGGGGCACCCTGGCCTGCGATGCCGACTGCCACCTCGATACCTCAGGGTGCCTGTCGATCTGCGGCAACGGTGTGCCCGAGCCGGGGGAGGGGTGCGACGACGGCGCGAACGCCTCCGGCGATGGCTGCAGCCCCCTTTGCCAGGAGGAGACGGGCTGGACCTGTGACGGCACGCCCAGTTATTGCACGCCCGTGTGCGGCGACGACCTGCTCCTCGGGGACGAGCCCTGCGACACGAACCAACTCGGCGGGGCCACCTGCGAGTCTCTGGGATACAACGGCGGCTCGCTCGCCTGCACGGAAGGTTGTACGCTTGATCTGACGGACTGCGAGGCCACCGGACGCTGTGGCGACGGCGTGCTACATGACGCTTCCGGAGAGGACTGCGATGGGGCGGCGTTGGGTGGCCGGGAGTGCCGCGACCTCGACTTCTGGACCGGGCCGCTGGCCTGCGGAGACGATTGCGCATACGACACCGTCGGCTGCTTGGGCGTGGTCTCGGTCGCCGGCGGCGGGCGCTTCACCTGCGCGGTCCTCACCGACGGAACCGTCCGGTGCTGGGGCCGCAACCAGCGCGGTCAACTGGGCGACGGCACCACGACGGACCGGACGGGCGCGGTCCAGGTCTCCGGCCTCACGGGCGTGGCCTCCCTGGGCCTGGGCGGCTCCCACTCCTGCGCGGTCCTCACCAACGGCACCGTGAAGTGCTGGGGCTGGAACGCCTATGGCCAGCTCGGCCTGGGGACCATCGTGGACCAGTCCACCCCGACCGCCGTCCCCG
>CALKWH010000034.1 GCA_938004375.1 uncultured Pseudomonadota bacterium | reverse complement strand
CTCCCGTCGGCGCGGGCGGCGGCGGGCGCCCGGGCCAGGGTCACCGCGCCGGCGCTGGCCACGAGGTTGTCGCCGGCGCCCGGCGCGCAGCGGCCCGACACGAAGAACGCCAGCGGCGCCACGAACACCAGGCCGCCGGCGGCGAGCACCCAGGGCAGCGCCGGCGCGAAAAACGGCGTCACGCCGATGGCGGAGAGGACCGCCCAGGCCGGGATCAGCAGCGCCGCTCCCCAGATGAACACGTTGGCCAGGAGCACGAACAGGAAGTACCCCCGCGGGAACGCCTGCAGCAGGCGGAACACGTAGGCGCTGTCGTGGTGCCCGCTGATGATGACCTGGCGGCGGACCTCGCCCTCGGGCTCGACCCGGGCCACGACGTTGAGCCCCTCGTACTTGCGGTGCAGGGGATCCAGCAGCTCGCGGTACAGCACGAACTGCGCCACGGCCACGCCGACGCCGGCCAGGATCAGCGCGGCGGCCGCCGCGGGCCAGCCCAGGAAGAGGGCGGCCACGGCCAGGACGTAGGTCGCCGCCTGCCACCGCAGGAACGACAGGAACGAGTGCCGGGCGAAGGAGAATCCCTCGAGCTCCACGCGGTCCACGTGGGGTCGCAGGGCGTCGGCCAGTCGGCGCGCGGTCTCGCGGCTCTCGGGGGAGCCGCTGGGCCGGGGGCCGACCTCGTCGAGGATGCGGCGCATGAGCCCGCGCGTGTGCTCCACCCACTCTCCGGTCTGGCGCCGCCAGTCTTCCATTTTCATGCTTCACCACCGCCCTTCGTCGCCGGCACTGTCCCCGATCGTGCGCCGGGTGTCAAGGGCGGTAACCATTCAGAAGCGGTACCACACCGTGGCGAGGGCGTAGTGGATCCAGGCGAAGTTGTAGACCCGTGACACGTCGGCGCCGCCCTCGACCGTGCGGTAGCCCAGGCCCACGCCGTAGCGGTCGCCCAGATCGTAGGCCACCTTCAGGGACACGTCGAAGGCGCGGCCGGGGCCGCCGGCGAGGCCGTTGAAGTCCGCGAGCAGGTGCCAGCGTTCGGCGAACTCCCAGTCCAGCGCCAGGTAGAGCAGGGGGACGAAGCCCAGGTTGGTGAGCTCGCCCTTGCGGTCGCTCTGGGCCACGGTCACCTTGGCGTCGCGGACCTTGGCCGTGAAGCCGACCCACGCCTTGAGCCCGGCGCGCTCGAGGAACCGGTAGTTGTAGTTCGCACGCCAGGAGTTGAACTTGTAGGTGAAGTCGGTCTCTCGGCCGGAGGGGAAGTCCACGCGGTCGTAGCGGATGGGCTCGTCGATGACCGCCGAGCGCGTGAACTCGAGGGGGGCGAGCACGACCGCGGCGCCGTGACGGCCGTAGAAGTTCCAGTGCAGGGTCAGACGCCCGGCGGGCAGCGGGCCGACGCCGACCTGGTCGACCAGATCGATGCGGGTGGCCGTGTCTTCTTTCGGGATCTGGACCTCGTTGCGGGACTGGAACAGCACGCCGCCCTCGAGCTCGACCTTGAAGGGCGAGCCGACGGGGGGATGCTGCGCGAACGCGATGGCGGGGAAGAACGCCAGCAGGGCGAAGAGAAGAGTTTTCATGGTGACCTCCAGATGGGAAGCGTCCGAATTCGCGGGACCCGGAAGGTCGCAGGAATTCGGATAGTTGATACCGAATATGGTTCTCCCTCGGTGGGTTGGCAATCCCCTGACGGAAAAAAATCTTGCATCCCGGAAATGGACGTACTATAGGCAATGGAAAAGGAGGTGGACATGAAGGGCTTATCATATTTATTGCTTGTTGTCTTATCCTTGGGGATCGTCTCCTGCGACGACAAGACCACCGTCACCCAGAGCTGCGGCGACGGGTTCGTGGACCCCGGCGAGGAGTGCGACGGGAGCACCGGCGGCGAGACCTGCGCGTCGCTGGGCCATTACAACGTCGTGGGCACGCTGACCTGCCGTGCCGACTGTTTCTACGACCGGACCTCGTGCGGAGGCCGGTGCGGAGACAACCAGGTGGACGCCGAGGACGGCGAGGCCTGCGACGGCACCCACCTGAACGGCAACTCCTGCGTGCTCTTGGGGTACCACGGCGGGACGCTCGCCTGCGCCGCCGACTGCGCGGGCTACGACGAGAGCGACTGCGAGGCCGCCGGTCGCTGCGGGGACGGCGCGCTCCAGGGTGAGTACGAGGAGTGCGAGGGCGAGGACCTGGCCGGAGCGACGTGTCAGACCCTGGGGTTCTATCGGGGCACGCTGGCGTGTGCCGCCGACTGCACGTACGACGCCGGCGGCTGCGCCGAGCGCTGCGGGGACGGCGTCATCCAGGCGTCCGAGGGCGAGGTCTGCGACGGCTCGAACCTGGACCAGGAGACCTGCGAGACACTGGGCCATAACCCCGGAACGCTCGCGTGCGACGCCGCCTGCGCCTTCGATTTCTCCGGCTGCGACGGTCGCTGCGGGGACGGGGTGGTCCAGGCGGGCTCGGGGGAGGCCTGTGACGGCGCCAACCTCGACGGCGAGACCTGCGAGTCTCTAGGGGAGCGCCCGGGCACCCTCGCGTGCGACACCGCCTGCGGGTTCGACCTGTCGGGCTGCGGCGGGCGGTGCGGCGACGGCGCGATCCAGGCGGGGGCCGGGGAACAGTGCGAGGGCACGGATCTGGACGGTGCGACCTGCGAGACCCTGGGCTACTACGGGGGGACGCTGGCCTGCGGCGCCGACTGCCGGTTCGACCTGCTCGACTGCGCGGGCTTCGGGCGCTGCGGCGACGGGCTGATTCAGACCACGGTCGAGGAAGACTGCGATGGCACCAACCTCAACGGCGGGACCTGCGAGAGCCAGGGATTCTACACCGGCACGCTGGCGTGCGACGGCACCTGCACCTTCGACGTCTCCGGGTGCGCGTTCTGGTGCGGGGACGGGATTCTCCAGACCGCGTACGGCGAGGCCTGCGACGGCGCCGCGCTGGGCGGGTCCACCTGCCAGAGCGCCTGGAACAAGCGCTGGGGCCTGCCCGGCTGCACCGCCTGCGAGTTGACCAGCGGGACCTGCACGAACACGCTGATGTTCGGGACGGCTTCCGGAGAGCTGGCCGGAGACGTCGCCATCGACGGGTCGGGCAACATCATCATCGCCGGGACTACGGCTGCCTCGCTCGACGGTCAGCCCCATGCCGGCGGCAATGATCTGTTCATCGTGAAATACGCAGCGTCCGGCGTGCGTCAGTGGACCCGGATGCTGGGGACCACCGGCAGTGATGCGGCCAACGGCGTGGCCATCGACAGCGCTGGGAACATCTACGTGGCAGGGACCACCAACGGGGCATTGGATGGGCAGAGCAACCTCGGCCTGGAGGACGTGTTCCTCACGAAGTACGACTCGTCGGGAACCCGGCTATGGACGAGGCAATGGGGCACCACCAGCAACGACCGGGGATACGCGGTCACGGTGTACGGCTCCGATGCCGTTTACGTGGGCGGAAACACATTCGTGGCCATGGACGGACAGCCCTATGCGGGGGGGGCCGATTTCTACGTGACCAAGTTCAACGCAGCCGGCGTGAAGCAGTGGACGCGGCAGGGGGGCACGGCGGGCGGGGACTCGACCGACGCGCTGGCCGTCGACTCCGGGGGTAACGTGTATGTCTCCGGGGTGGCGCAGGGGGCGCTCAACGGCCAGGTCCAGGTCGGGTCCTATGACGCGTTCGTCTGCAAGTACTCCAGCGCCGGCTCGTTGCTCTGGACCGTTCAATGGGGTTGCACCGGTCTCGACATGGTCCAGGGCGTCGCGATGGACGGCTCGGACAACCTGTTCGTGACCGGCACGACACAGACTTCGATGGACGGGCAGCCCAACCTGGGCGGATTCGACATCTTCCTGACGAAACTGACCTCCGCGGGGGCACGCTCTTGGACGCGGCAGCTGGGGACGGGCTCCACGGAATATGGTACCAACGTGGCGGTGGACGGCTCCGGAAACGCCCACGTCGTGGGATATACCAGCGGCGCCCTGTCTGGCTTCGTCAATCTGGGTACCCAGGACATCGTGTGGTTCAAGGTCAACACGTCGGGCGTGACCCTCTCGTCGACCCAGTGGGGGAGCACGGGGACCGACAACGAGCCCCGGGTGGCCGTGGACTCCACGGGACACTCCTGGGTGGCCGGCAACGCCCAGGCTTCCATCGACGGGCTCCCGCATGCAGGTTCCTACGACGTCTTCCTGACCTACGTCCCTTGACACCCGCCGACTGCAGGTTCCTGTCCTATTATCAGTCGTTTCCTATCCGCGTGATTGACACCGGACTCAATGGGAGTAGTCTGTTTCAGGAAACCATGCGCTTCCGATTGGAACATGCAGTACATCGACCCCTATGTCTCCCTGGACTATCTCTTCGTCGAACAACTGAGCTCGACGCCGCCGTTCCTCATCCATCGGGTGGTCGACCTCTCCGAGCGGGAGTTCTCCACCTTCAAGACCTTCAAGCAGGTCAATCCCGTCCACCTTCACAGTGAGACGTATTCGACGGATCTGACCCGGGAGGCTGCCACGCTGAGGGCCGTCCACCACCCCGCCGTGCCGACGCTCTATCGTGACGGGGTGCATGAAGGCTTGCAGTTCGTGGTGTACCGGTACGTCTGGGGCAAGTCCCTGCTGCACATCCTGCGGGAGCTCAGGCGAAGGGACCGGATGCTCTCGGACGCCTACGCCGTGTACATCGGGTACGAGCTCGCCCGTGTCCTGAGCCACATCCACGCGGTCCGCACGAAGGACTTTCCCTTGGGTGTGGTGCATGGCCACCTCAACCCCCACAACGTCCTCATTTCGTATTCGGGTCGCGTGAACACAGTCGCGTTCGGACACCTGAGTCCGATGATCTCGAAGGAACACCTCCACGAGCTGGATTTCCGACAGATCAGCTACCTGTCTCCCGAGCAGGTGTCCGGATCGGACTTCTCCTTCAAGGCCGACATCTTCAGTTTCGGCAGCATCCTCTACGAGATGCTCACGGGGGTGCCGCCTTTCATCGAGAAATCTCCCCTGAAGCTCCTCAACCGCATCACCCGATGCAACTACGCGGCCGCGAGCAGTGTGAATCCGGCCGTGTCACGGGAGCTCGACCGCCTGTTGTCACGCTGTCTGGCGTTGTATTCCGGCGATCGGTTCAACTCAGCCGAGGAGCTCTGCCGAGCGTTGGACTCCTATCTCACCCATCATCACTCCGGGTTCCGCTCCGGAAAGATCACGCGCTTGGTCAAGTCCCTGTTCAACGACGACATCGTGCAGGACATCCGGTATTTCCAGACCTTGGAAAAGAGGGTCCCCGCCAGCGCGCGCCTCCTGGTGAAGTCGATCCCCAAGCGGCTCTTCGACGAGGTGCAGGAGGAACGGCGTCGGGCCGGCATGGAGTCGGCGCTCATCGACCCGGACCAATTCAGCGCCATGCTCACCGGTGTCCCGGAACCGGCGGTCGAGGAGCCGGTTTCGGTCAGACGCGTCCAATCCGTCGACCGGGAGGCAGGAAGGAAGCCTCCCCCCTCCGACATGTCCTTTCTGAGCGAGGAGGACAGCGCCATCATCGAACCCACCGGCAATCGGGATTTCAGCCCGCGCCGCGTCGAGGACGGCTCGCTCACGATCCCCGATGCCGGCGGACACGACTCGACCGGCGGCACCACGACCCCGGAGAACGTGGCCACCGCCGACACTCTTCCCTCGACGTCAGGTCCGCCCACCATCCCCCCGACCGCCGGACCGTCTATCGGGTTGCCGCCCTCGAGAGATCCCGATTCCCCGTCTGGCGTCGGCCTCGTCCAGGCGCAGGACTGGCGCAACGCGCTCATCGGAAGACACTTCGGAGATTATACGGTGCAGGGCATCCTGGGGTGGGGCGGCCTGGGCGCGGTCTACGCGGCCGTCTCCGACGTGATCGGCAAGGAGGTCGCGATCAAGGTGCTGGACCCCGCATTCTGCCACGATTCCCCGATGATCCAGCGCTTCCTCGCCGAGGCCCAGGCGGCGAGCGTCATCAACAGCCCCCACGTCCTCGAAGTGTATTCCTTCGGGGTCCTGGACGAGCGATATCATTACCTGGTCATGGAAAAGCTGCGGGGCGCCACCCTGGGCAATTCCATCCTGTTGAGCAGGAGCCTCCCCCCGAGGGTCAGTTACGACATCCTCTCCCAGGTGTTCGACGTGCTCGCCGCCGCCCATGCCAAGGGTATCGTGCACGGCGATCTGAACCCGGACAACATCTATCTCGAGCATCGGCCGCTGATCGAGCATCACGTGAAGATCATGGACTTCGGGCTCGCCCGCTTCAACGCTCCGGGAGAGGGCCGCAGCGACGCCATGGGAGCCAGTCCGCCTTCGATGCCCGCGTACCTGAGTCCGGAGCAGTGTCGGGGCGAGGCGCCCACACCGTCCTCCGACATCTACTCCCTGGGGGTCATCATCTTCCAGTTGTTCACCGGCCGGCTCCCCTTCCTGAAGGAGAGCCGTCGGGAGATGATCGAAGCGCACCTGCGCGAGTCACCACCCCGCCCATCACTGATCACCCCCATGAGCGCCGGTTTCGAGACCGCCATCCTCTGGCCCCTTCAGAAGGACCCCGGTCGGCGTCCACGGACCGTGAGCGATTTCGCCGCCCATTTCCTGCCTTTCCTTCAGCGGAGTTGAGCGGGGCTGCGTCTTGGGGAACGTCCCGTCAGGGGGTGCAGGTGAGGGTCACCACCTGTCCCGTGGGGCAGGCGCCGCTCCAGCCGGACCAGAAACAGTCGAGCAGCCTCTCCTCCAGGCCTCCGCAAGCGACATCATGCAGGAACGGGGCATCGAGGGTCGTCGCCGCCGTCCCCATGAGGGTCCCCATGCCTGAGAAGGCCAACTGGAGGCAAGACACGGAGACGAAGCGCGCCTGGGCAGGCCCGGGAGTCGACAGGGAGTCGTCGCACACCTGGCCCCAGACGCCGTGGTGCAGCACCTCCAAGCGTCCTTCGTTTCCAAGGTCGCCGCCGACCAGTCGGGCATCCCCTTCCTGGTGATGGGCGCATCGCAGGGCGAAAGCCTCCCAGGCGCTGCAGTCCTCGATCCCCCACTCGTCATGATCACAGTCGATGAGGCGCTGCTCGGCGCCCTGGCAGACGACCCCGTCGAGCAGGAAATCATCGGTGGGCGCGGGATAGAGGGCCCCGTCGACCGGCTCCCCGTCGCGATAGCCAAGCTGACGGCAGGCCGTGACCGCGTGATACGAGCCTTCCCATTCAGGCCGGCACACCTCTCCCCACGCGTCCTCATGGAAGATCTGCACCCGTCCGATCCTGCCATCCACCGAAGGATGATCGAAATGGGAGGTCAACCTCAGATCCCCTTCGCCCGGCGCACACTCGAGCCCGGCCGGGACCTCCGGTGCCGATGGTGCAGCTTGGTACCAACCCGGAAAACGGCAATGGACGAGGGTCGATTCCAAGCCGGTGCACTCCAGGCCGGACATGGCGAAAGCCCCGGTGCCCGCTCCAAACTCGACGGTTGCGTCGGCGATGAACCGGTGTTCGGCACCGGTGAACCCCAGTTGGCGGCACACCACCTCCGCGAGCCCGTCCTGCCAGAGGGCCGTCACGTCGCCGCGCACCCGACGCCACGAGCCGTCGAGGAAGATCTCGAGTCGCCCCTCGTTGCTTCCGCCCCCTCCTGCGAGCCGAACGGGGAGGTGGAACGAGGGCTCCACCGTGCAGGTGGGGTCGCAGCCGTCCCACGGGAGCGTCCCGCCGTCGTCGCAGGTCTCGCCGTTCTCGGGTTGTAAGACCCCGTCTCCGCAGCGCCAGCAACCCGAGGTGTCGAAGTCCGTGCACATCGTGACGCAGGCGAGGGTGCCTCCGTCGTAGCCAAGGGTCACGCACGTCCGGCCGCCCAGCGCGTCCCCGTCGCACACCTCCGGCGAGTTGATCGTGTTGTTCCCGCACTGCGCGCACCCCGTCGTCACGAACCCGCTGCACGACGCGTTGCACGCCAGTGTGCCCCCGACGAACCCCTTGGTCACGCACGTCTGGCCGCCCAGCGCGGTCCCGTCGCACTGCTCACCGGCGTTGATCACGCCGTTGCCGCACGATGTGCATCCGGTCGTCAGGAAATGGCACATGTCGTCACAAGCCAGAACGCCGCCGACGAATCCAAGTGTGGCGCAGGTCTCACTGTTCAGATCGTTCCCATCGCACTGCTCATGGAAATCGTCCTGGACGACCCCGTCCCCGCAGCTCCCCGCCAGCAGGCAACCTGTGACATCGTAC
>CALKWH010000033.1 GCA_938004375.1 uncultured Pseudomonadota bacterium | reverse complement strand
AGATCGTATTCGGTGACTGGAGTTCAGACGTGTGCTCTTCCGATCTACGCACACCACGTCGTGTTCGTGCCGCGGGGCATCACCGCCCTCCAACTGCAGCAGGCTCAGGTGCGGGCCCACGACCGCTTTTACTCGCGCGCCAGGCTCGCCCGGGGCCTGATCTCCCGGGACTGGGTCCGCACGGCGCTGTTCGTGTACGCGCGCCGCCTCAACGCCGACTGGCAGACCGACAATGACGCCTACCTGAAGACGCTGGAGGCCGCCGAGGCGCCCCATTTGCGCCTGACCTGGAATCTCTCCTACGACTACGCGGACATCCGGGAGGCCGTCGCCCGCGCAGCCACCGCCCTCGCGCACCCGGTCCCCGGTGAGCTGCGCCCTCTCCCCATCGCGATCTAAACATTACACTATGCCCCGCCAAAAGCGCTTGTAAATCCGAGTTTTCCCATTAGTATGCGCACGACGGCCCGCACGCGCGGGTTCATATAGGTGCATGGCATGGATTCGGTGTTCTCGATCGTCATTTTCTCGGGCGTCCTGCTCGCTTTTCTCTATCTGATGGTCCGCTTCTGGCAGGTGCAGAAGCGGCGCCGCCTGGAGATGTCCGACTCCCCGTCGCGGGACCCGCAGGAGCTGCAACTGGACCGCAGGCCCCGTCCCCGCCCTCGCCGCAAGGCGCCCGAACCCGAGCCGGACGAAGAGGATGAAGACGAGGAGGACGAGACAGCGGACGAAGGATCGGACGAAGCGGACCGGCTCGGCGAGGACGCCGGGCAGGACCGTCCGAAGCCCGCGACCGCGGCCCTGGCCGAGGAGCCGTCCCCCGTCCCCGTGCCCCGGCCCATCGTGACCGTCGAGCCCGAACCAGAACAGCCCGAACCCGCGCCGGCGAAGAAGCCCGAACCCGCGCCGGCGAAGAAGCCCGAACCCGCGCCGGCGAAAAAGCCCGAACCCACGCCGGCGAAAAAGCCCGAGCCAGAGCCGGCGCCCAGGCCCGCGGTCGCCGAGGTCGAGCCGCCGAAGGAACAGGAAAAGACCCTGCGCGAGGGGCTCGAGAAGACCCGCGGCGGCTTCATCGCGCGCATCGGCAAACTCTTCTCGTTCAAGAAGGAGATCGACGACGACCTGCTGCTCGAGCTCGAGGAGGCCCTGTTCACCGCCGACATCGGCCCGCTCACGGCCAACAAGCTCTTCGAGGCGGTCCGCGAGCGGCTCTCCCGCAAGCAGCTGGCCGACCCCGACGAGGTCTGGAAGGCCCTACGGGAGATCTCGATGGAGATCCTCGACGTCCCGGCCCAGAAGATTGACACCGCCCGGGGGAAGCCCTTCGTGATCCTGGTCGCCGGGGTCAACGGCGTGGGCAAGACGACCACCATAGGCAAGCTCGCCAGCCAGTTCCGCGGACAGGGCCTCCGCGTGCTGCTCGCAGCGGGAGACACGTTCCGCGCCGCCGCCATCGACCAACTCGCGGTGTGGGCGGAGCGCGCCGGTTGCGAGATCGTCCGCGGCCCCGAGGGGTCGGATCCGTCCTCGGTCATCTTCGACGCCGTCCGCCGGGCGCGGGACGAGGGCTACGACCTCGTCATCGCCGACACCGCCGGCCGCCTGCACACCCAGGTCGGGCTGATGGAGGAGCTGGGCAAGGTCCGCCGCACGGCAGCCAAGGCCTGCGAAGGCGCCCCCCACGAGTCTTTCCTGGTGCTCGACGCCACCACGGGACAGAACGCCCTGGCCCAGGCGGACATGTTCATGAAGACGCTGGACTTCACCGGCATCGTGATCACCAAGCTCGACGGGACCGCCAAGGGCGGCATCATCCTCGGCGTGTGCGACCGCATGAAGGTCCCGGTGCGCTACATCGGCATCGGCGAGAAGATCCACGACCTCCGGCCGTTCGACGCCCGCGGGTTCGTGGACGCGCTGTTCACCGGCGAGCCCTGACGGGGGAACGACCATGGCCACCGACGACTCCAATGTCCATTTTAGTTACATGTGGCCGGGCCTGCTGTTCCTCATCGGACTGCCATTCCTGCTGTTCCACGGTCTGGCCCCGTACGAGGACCTGATCACGCGGCGCCACTGGGTGCCGGTGAAGGCGACCCTGGAGCGCGGGAACGTGGTCTCCAAGGACGCCCCCGACAGCCTGGTGCTCAAGAACACAGGGACGCAGTACAAAATCAAACTGGTTCTTCGTTACTCGCCGCGGGAGCTCCTCGGACCCGCGACGATGAACCCCCAGTACCCGCCCTGGATGATGCTGCCGAAGGTCATGTTCCACTGGACGATCACTCCCGAGACCTACGGCAGCATCATCGACGCCCACGCCGCTCTGCGGGAATACCAGCAGATCCGTGACTTCGAGTTGCACATGAACCCCGGCGAGCCCGAGGAGGCCACCTTGTTCCGGTGGTCCCGCTGGACCATGATCTACGTCGGCGCCGGCATCTGGATCCTCTCGTTGCTGGGCTTCTCGTTCATCTGGATCCTCAACAGCCGCACCCGTCTGCGCCTGCAGACCGAGGAAGAGGACCTGGCTCGGGTCCGGGCCCGCCGTCACCATCGCCGCGGCGCCATCGACGGAGATCCCGGGCCACCCCCCGACCCTGAGGACACGATCCATGAGTGAGGCCCCCGCGGCGCCCACCGGTCCTGCGCCTACCGCGCCCACGCCCGTGCCCGCCGACGCAGCGGCCCCGCGGTTCCGGACCGAGCCCGAGCCGATGCTGGCCCACCGCCCGCCGCGCCGGGTCAGCCCGTCGGGCCTCCTCAATCCCCCCGGCCGGTGGCGCAGCCTGCTCACCTTCACCCTGATCCTGCTGCTGCTGCTGGGCAGCGCCTTCATCACCGCGTTCCTGGTCTATCAGCAGAGCGCGGCGCAACGGGTGCGGGATCAGATGCAGGACTTCCTGCGTCAGGCGGACGGCGATCTGCCCGACGGCTACCGGCAGATCATCCCCATCCTCAAGCGGCACGCCGACCTGCTGGGCCGCGAGGAGACCGGCGAACGCTTGGCCCGCTACATTCTCTACCTCGCACTGTTCCACGGCGACACGGGCGCCCTGCAGCACGCTGCCGAGGCCCGCAGCCTGGCCGAGACCCGCTCTCGCCGAAAGGGCCAATACTATAAAACAATCTTCGAGATCGCCCGGCTCCTCGTCGATCGGCGCCACGCCCAGGCCCAGCTCGCGGCCGAGAAGGCGCTGATCCAATACCCCCGCTCGGATCTGCTCCTCTACGAACTTTCGCTGGCCCGGGCTGGCCTGGGCTCCTGGGAGGCCGCCCACTCCTCCCTGGAGATGGCGCTCATCCTCAAGGACCGCACCCAGATCCCCCTGCTCGTGGAGCTGGCCCAACTCGAACGGCGCCGTGGCCAACTGGACCAGGCGGCCCGCATCGTGGAAGAGGTGCTGCGTCGCTCCCCCCATCACCCGATCGCCAGGCTCGAGCAGCAGCTCTGCCTGGCCCTCGCCCGGAAGCCCTTCGGGAGCGCGCCGGCGGCCCCGGCCGACGGCGGGACCGCCCTGCCTGAGCCCATCGCCTACCGTAGGCAGCTCCTCCTGGCGCTGACCGCGCTCCAGTTCGGAGATCACGAGGCGGCCCGGGCCGCCTGCCGGGGCATCCCGGAGGCCTATCCCGAGGCCGCCTGGTGCAAATCCCGCGTGTTTCTCAAGGCCCCCGGGGAGCCCGCCGAGTTCATCGCCCTGATCCCCCGGCTGCAGGAGGCCCCCTTCCCGGATCTCGCCTGCACCATGATGGATTTCTATCTAGATCGGAAGAGCGTCGTGTAGGGAAAGAGTGTAGATCTCGGTGGT
>CALKWH010000032.1 GCA_938004375.1 uncultured Pseudomonadota bacterium | reverse complement strand
AGATCGTATTCGGTGACTGGAGTTCAGACGTGTGCTCTTCCGATCTGCAGCCTTCCCGGTCCTGCTCTCCAACGGGAACCCGGCCGGCGAGGGGTCGCTCCCCGGCGGGCTGCACTACGCGGACTGGGAGGATCCGTTCCCCAAACCCTCGTACCTGTTCGCCCTGGTGGCCGGCAGGCTGGTGGCCGTCGAGGACACCCACGTCACGAACTGGGGACGCGCCATCACCTGCCGGGTGTGGGTCGAACCCCGGGACCGGGACCGCGCCGATCACGCCCTCTCCTGCCTGCTCACGGCCATGGCGTGGGACGAGCGCGCCTTCCACCGGGAGTGCGACCTGGACCTTTACCAGGTCGCCGCCGTGGACGCGTTCAACGCCGGCGCCATGGAGAACAAGGGGCTCAACATCTTCAATTCCCGGTACGTGCTCGCCTCCCCGGAGACGGCCACCGACGCCGACTACGACAATATCCTGCGCGTGATCGGGCACGAGTACTTCCACAACTGGAGCGGCAACCGAGTCACCCTGCGAGACTGGTTCCAGCTCTCCCTGAAGGAGGGCCTCACGGTCTTCCGCGATCAGGAATTTACCTGCGACACCCTCTCTCGGGGGGTCAAGCGCGTGGCCGACGCCCAGCTCATCCGCACCGACCAGTTCCTCGAGGACGCGGGGCCGCTGGCCCACCCCGTGCGACCGGCGGCCTACGTCGACATCAACAATTTCTACACGCGCACCGTCTACGAGAAGGGCGCCGAACTGATCCGCATGATGCACACCTGGATCGGCGCAGCCGCGTTCGTCGACGGCCTGGATCGGTACTTCGAGCGCCACGACGGCGCCGCCGCCACGGTGGAGGATCTGATCGCCGCCCTGGGCGAGGCGGCGGGAGAGGATCTGTCGGCCTTCCTGCGCTGGTACGACCAGCCCGGCACGCCGATCCTGCGGGCCGCCTGCGCCCTCGACGCGGCCGGCGCCCGGATCACCCTGGCCCAGCGGAACCCGCGGGCCGAAGCCGGGGCGCCGCCCGTCCCCATGCCGGTGGTCGTCTCGTTCATCGACGGGGAGGGCCGGGAGGTGACCCTCGGGGACGCTACAATCCCCTGCGTGGACCCGGAACGCCGGTGCGCGCTTCTGCGCCTCACGGAGCGGGAGCAGGACTTCCTGCTGCCCGGCGTTCCGGCCGGCGCGACGCCCTGCTGGCTGGGCGGCTTCTCGGCCCCCGTGCGCCTCGAGGCTGACGACGACGTCCCGTCCATGCTGCGCAGGGCCGCCCACGCCCCCGATCCCTACAATCGCTGGGACGCCGGCTCTGCGCTCCTGCTCACCCTCGTCCGGCTGCGGCTCGAGGGAAAAGAGGCTCCCCTCGAGCCGTACCTCGAGGCCGTGCGGGGACGCCTCGACGACCTCGCCGATCCCGCCTTCACCGCTCTCACGCTTGCCTGGCCCAGGGAGCTCACCTGCTGCTTGGCCCTCTGCCCGGCGCACCCCATCGAACGCGTGCTCGAGGTCCGCGCCGGCCTCATGCGCGAAGCCGGTGGCCGCCTGGCGCCCGACCTGTGGGCCCGCTTCACCGCCCTGCACGGGACACTCCCGGCCCGCTGGGACCTCGGGACCACCGGCCTGCGGGCGCTGAAGAACGCCATGTTCTTCCTGTGGGCCCGCCAGGGAGGTCCCGAGGTCCGCGCCCTGGCGGCCTCGTGGTACGCGGGCTCCACCAACATGACCGACCGCCTCGCCGCCCTCTCGGTCCTGTGCCTGGAGGCCTCCGACGCCCGGGACCAGGCCCTGTCGGACTTCCTTGACCGCTTCGGTGACGACTTCACCATGCTCACCACGTGGTTCTCCGTACAGGCGGCGTCCCCTGGCCCGGACACCTTCGACCGCGTGAAGGGCCTCCTCTCCCACCCCGCCTTCGACTGGGCCAACCCCAACAAGGTGCGGGCCGTGCTGCGGACCTTCTCGGCCAACCTGGGGCACTTCCACCGGGCCGACGGCGCCGGCTACGACCTGGTGGCCGACGCGGTGCGGCGCCTGGACGGGATCAACCCGCAGATCGCCGCCGGCCTCGCGGGGGCGTTCTCCCAGACCGGGCTGCTGGACGCTTCCCGCCTCGCCCGCGTGCGCGACGTGCTGCCCCGGCTCGCCCGGACGCCCGGACTGCACGACCAGGTCCTCGAGCAGGTGAACCGCATCCTGGGATAAGGGAGCGGGAAGCGATTTCGATTTCGATTTCGAATTCGACGCGGACGTGGACGTGGACATGGACGTGGAGAGAGACGGGACGGCGGGGGAGAGGCTACCGGCGCCCTACGGGACGACGGCGGTTGGAACGGTGCGGGTCGTGGTGGTGCCGTCGCCCACCTGGCCGTAATCATTGTTTCCCCAGCACCTAGCCCCCGCGCCGGAATAGACGAGCGAGCAGGTGTGGCTGCCGCCGGCGGCGAGCCTGGAGAAGCCGGAGGCGACCACCGAAGTCGGGGTCGTCGAGTTCGCGGTCCCGGCGTTGCCGAGCTGGCCGGAGGAGTTGAGTCCCCAACACATGATCGCGCCGGTGGAGCGCAGGGTGCAGGTGTAGAACCCGCCTGCGCGGACCAGGATTGCCCCGGTCAGACCTGTGACCTCGGTGGCCGTCACGCCATTGGTGGTGGAACCGTTCCCCATCTGGCCATAGTTGTTGAGTCCCCAGCAGAAGACCTTGCCGTCGGTTCGACCGGCGCAGGAGTGTCCGTTGCCTACCGTCATGGAAGACGCGCTGGTGAGGCTCAGGACCTGCACGTACGTGGAGCGATCGGTGGTGCCTCCGTTGCCGAGCTGGCCGTACGCGTTGGCGCCCCAGCAATAGCCGGCGCCGGTGCCCGAGGCCACGCAGGTGTGGTAGGCCGTGGGACCGCTGGAGACGCCGATCACGTTGGTGAGGCCCGAGACCACCACGGGGACGTTGCTGTTGGCGGTCGATCCGTCTCCCAGCTGCCCGCTGGTATTGAGCCCCCAGCATTTCATGGTCTTGTCGGATAGCAGCGCGCAGGTGTGGTAGGCATGGGCGAAGACACCGGTGGCGTTGGCGATCCCGCTGACCTGCACTGGCGCGGTGCGATTGAGATTCGTCCCGTCCCCCAATTGGCCGGCGGAGTTGAGGCCCCAGCACTTGATGGTCGAGTTGGAGAGTAGGACGCAGGTGTGTCCGACGCCGGCGGAGATCCCCGTGGCGCCCGTGATCCCGGAGACCCCGACGGGGTTCTTGCGGTCGGTGGTCGTGCCGTCGCCGAGTTGGCTGGCGTTGTTCCGGCCCCAACACTTGACCGCGCCGCCGTCGGAGAGGGCACAGGTATGCTCTGCCCCCGCCGCGAGGTCGGCCGCCTCGACGCAGGAGGTCCTCACGAAGTCGCAGTTGGCGGCGCAGGAGAGGGTCCCGCCGAAGATGTATCCCAGGCTGGCGCAGGACTGGCTGTTGAGGTTGGACCCGTCGCAGTCCTCGCCGTAGGTGGTCTGCACGGTCCCGTCCCCGCAGCGCCCGGTGCATCCGGTGGAGATCAGCGCGCAGGTCGGGGAGCAACTGACGTTCCCCGTGTACCATCCCAGGGTCTGGCAGGTCACGGAGTTGTAGTTCGTGCCGTCGCAGGTCTCGCCGTAGGCGGTCTGCACGGT
>CALKWH010000031.1 GCA_938004375.1 uncultured Pseudomonadota bacterium | reverse complement strand
GCATACGAGTTCGTAGTCGTTGACTGGAGTTCAGACGTGTGCTCTTCCGATCTCAGGCGGGGAGCTTGTCCCGCGTCCACCCCGGGGGCGCGACGGCCGCGGGCCAACGGTCGGGGATCACGGGGCCGGCGCGGAGCACCTCCCAGCCGTCGTCGGTGGGGCGCGCCAGGGTCGAGGGCAGGCCGCCGGGGGTCTCGCCGCCGTCGAGGACCAGGTCGACCTCCAGGTGGGCGCAGGCCGCGGCGGTGCGCACGGGGGGGTCGCCGTGGAGGTTGGCGGAGGTGGAGGTCACCGGGTGTCCGAAGAGGCGCGTCAGGTGGGCGGCCACGGGGTGCGGGCTCACGCGGAAGGCGACGCCGTCGGGGAACAGGGGGGCCAGCCCGGGGCCCGGCGGGACGATCGCGGAGAAGGCCGACGGCCAGCCGTGCCGGACCAGGGCCTCGACGAGGGGGTGCGGACGCGCGGTCACCAGGGAGAGCTCCCGCTCGTGCCCGCCCAGAAGCGGCAGCGCAAGGCCCTCCGGGCGGCGCTTGATCGCGAAGATCCTGCGGCAGGCGGCCTCGTCGCGGGGGTCCGCGGCCAGTCCGTAGTACGTCTCGGTGGGGAACGCGACGACCCCGCCGCGGGAGAGCACGGCGGCCGCCTTCCGCACGCCCTCCTGCCACGGCAGGATCGGCGCGGGCATTGCCTAGTCGTTCCTCTTGGCGGCGAAGCGGGCCTGGAGCTTCTCGTCCTTGGCGACGACCTTCTCCCGCATGGCGGCGCGGGCGCCCTTCATGTACTCCCGGACGCGGGGATCGGAGATGGCCAGGATCTGCAGGGCGAGGAGGGCGGCGTTGCCGGCGTTGCCGAGGCCCACGGTGGCCACGGGGACGCCTCGGGGCATCTGCACCGTGGCCAGCAGCGCGTCGAAGCCGCCCAGCCCCAGGGTGGGCAGCGGCACGCCGATGACCGGCAGCATGGAGTGCGAGGCGATGACGCCGGCCAGGTGGGCGGCGCCGCCGGCCCCGGCGATGATGACCTTGGCGCCGTCGCGCTCGGCGTCCTTGACCAGCTGCTCCACCCGGTGGGGCGTGCGGTGCGCCGACGCCACGTGCACGGCATAGGGGACGCCGGCGGCGTCGAGCTCGTGCACGGCGGCCTCCATGTACTCCAGGTCGCTGTCGGAACCCATCAGAATCAGCACGTCCAACATGTTTTACTCCTGCGGGTCGAGGGCCCGCGCCCCGATGTCCCGGCGGAACTGCGCGCCGGGGAAGTGGATCTGGTCGACGGCCGCGTAGGCCGCGCGGGCCGCCTCGGCCAGGGTCTGTCCGACGCCGGTGACCCCGAGCACGCGGCCGCCCCGGGTGAGGAACCGATCACCGACGCGCTGGGTTCCGGCGTCACGCCGGGTGCCAGCGTGGAAGACCTTGACGTTTGGGACCAGCCGCGCGTGCTCCAGGCCCGAAATGGGTTCTCCGGTGACGGGCGCGGCGGGGTAGCCGGCGGCCGCGAGCACCACGCACAGGGCGGCCTGGGTCTCGAGGGGGCGCGTGGCCAGGTTCCCGCGGGCGGCCGACCACAAAAGCGGCAGCAGGTCGCCGTCGATCGCGCACATCAGCGGCTGCGTCTCGGGGTCGCCGAAGCGGCAGTTGAACTCGAGGACCATGGGACCGTGCTCCGTGAGCATCAGGCCGGCGTAGATCACGCCCCGGTAGTCCAACCCCTCGGCGCGGACGCCCTCGAGGAACGGTTCGAAGACGAGCTTCTCCATTTCGGAGAGCCAGGCAGCGTCGCAGCCGGGGACCGGCGTGTAGGCGCCCATGCCGCCCGTGTTCGGTCCGCGGTCGCCCTCGAACACGCGCTTGTGGTCCTGGCTTGGGGGCAACAGGTGGACCCCGCGGCCGTCGGTGACCGCCAGCAGCGAGACCTCGGGTCCTGCGAGGCGCTCCTCGAGCAGCACCGAGGACTGCCCAGCCCGGCCGAGCCCGTCGGCGGCGAAGGCGACGGCCTCGTCGAGGGAGTCGGGCACGGCCACGCCCTTGCCGGCGGCCAGGCCGTCGTACTTCACCACCGGCACACCCGGGAAGCGGGCGGCGGCGGCGCGGACCTGGTCCAGATCATGGCACACGGCGAACTCGGCCGTGGGGATGCCGTATCTTTTCATGAACTCCTTGGCCGCGACCTTGGAGCCCTCGAGGCGGGCGCCTCGGGCATCGGGCCCGAACACGGTCAGATCCCGGGCGCGCAGCCGGTCGGCCCAGCCGGCCACCAGGGGCGCCTCGGGGCCGATCACGACCAGGTCGATCCCCTGGGCGAGGCAGAACTCCGCGCAGGCGTCGGGATCGTCCATCGCGGGCAGGGCGCGCAGGCCGGGCTCGGCGTCGGCCACGGGCGACGGCGCCCACACGGCCTCGGCCAACGGACTCTGGGCGAGCTTCCAGGCCAGCGCGTGCTCGCGGCCCCCGGCTCCGAGTACGACGATGCGCATGATCAGCCCTCCTGCTCCGGCACCCCGTCCATCCAGTCGCGGACCGTGGCGTCGTAGGCCGCGGTGTGGGCGAACACCTTGCGGGCATACTCCCAGCGGGCGGCGGCGGTGAACCCGCCGGCCTTCACCTGCTCGATCACGCCGGGGTAGTCGGCCGGGTCGCACACCACCGCCACGCGCTCATAATTCTTGGCGGCCGCGCGCAGCATGGTGGGGCCGCCGATGTCGATCATCTCGATGGCCTCGGCCACGGTGACCCCGGGCTTCGCGATGGTGTCGGCGAACGGGTACAGGTTCACCACCACCAGGTCCACCGGCGCGATGTCGAAGCGCTCCAGGGTCTCCAGATGTTCGGCGGTCGGGCGCGCCAGGATCCCGGCGTGGATGCGCGGGTGGAGCGTCTTGACGCGGCCCTCGAGCATCTCGGGGAACCCGGTCACCTCGGCGAGGTCCGTCACGGCGACGCCGGCGGCCTTGAGGGCCGAGGCAGTGCCTCCGGTCGAGACGATCTCCCAGTCCCGCTCCTGCAGGAAGCGGCACAGGTCGACCACGCCCGTCTTGTCGTACACGCTGACAATGGCTCGTTGCTTGCGGTTCATCGCAACCCTCCGGTGGGCTCCCTTCTTACCCTCGGGGGCGGGGGTGGGTCAACGCCTTTTTCAGGCGCAAATTCATTCAAGTTGGATATTAAAAATGACTCAGATATTTCGGGAGATTTGTTTGGACCTGTTGCGATCATGTTCGAAGTGATCTATATTTTTTTGCTTTCCAATTGGAATTTCCCTGCAACGTTGCGGGATTTCAATTGGTCCATCATGGAATAATGGCGCAACCCAAGATCGACCCGCTGCTAGACACGACGGTGGGAAACTACCGCATCACCCGGAAACTGGGCTCCGGGTCCATGGGATCCGTGTACCTCGCCGAGCACCGCGAGGTGGGCAAGCGCATCGCGGTCAAGGTGCTCGCCGGCCACCTCACCGAGGATGCGTCCATGGTTGGCCGGTTCATGCTCGAGGCGAAGGCCATCGGTCGCCTGCAGCACCCGGGCATCGTCGAGATGTTCGACTTCGGCGAGCTCGAGGACGGCCGCAGTTATTACACGATGGAATACCTCGAGGGCGAGACGCTCTCCGTGCGCATGCGCCGGGGCCGCATCGGGCTGGCCGAACTGCAGTCCATCCTGGACCAGGTCTGCGACGCCCTCACGGCCGTTCACGGCAAGGGCATCATCCACCGGGATCTCAAGCCCGGGAACATCTTCCTCGCGCTCAAGGGCAACCGCCGGGTCGTGAAGATCCTCGACTTCGGCATCGCGAAGTGGCAGTCCGCCTCCCGCGGGGCGGTGGAACTGACCTCCACGGGCACCGTGCTCGGCACCCCGGTCTACATGAGCCCCGAGCAGGCCATGGGAGAGAACGAGAAGGTTTGCCCGCAGTCGGACATCTACTCCCTTGGAGTTGTACTTTATAAAATTCTGTGTGGGCAGTACCCCATCCACGGCACCGCCATCCACGAGGTCGTGGCCTATCACTTCAAGCACGACGCCATCGGGCTGCGCGAGCAGAACCCGGGGGTCCCCGAGGGGATCGCCGCCGTGGTCATGAAGGCGCTCTCTCGGGAACCCGGGAAGCGGCAGGGGACGCCCATGGAGTTGTTCTTCGAGTTCCAGGCGGCCTGCGCGGGTTTTCCGGGGGACATGCACTTCGACAACTCCGCGCTCGTCGCGCCGACCTTCTCCGGGGCGTTCTCGGCGGTCCAGGCGCGGCCACGCAGGGACTCGGACCTGTGGGACGTCGCGGTCTCGGGCCAGGACGCCGCCGCGTCGGATGGGTTCCCGCCGCCGCCGGACGGGTTCTTGTCTTCGGCCGCAGCGGAGGGTCTCCCGCCGCCGCCCCTCCTCGCGGGCACCGCCTCCACGCGCTGGCGCCGCCGGCTCGCCCGGGTGCCCCGTCGCCTGCTGGTCGGGGTCACCGTCGGGGTGGCCGTGCTCTTCGGCCTGCTGGTGGTGTTGATGACGCGGGAACCGGCGACCGCGCCGCGCGCGATCCGCGGCTTGGGGACCGTCCCCTTGCCCACGCGCATGGCCGAGGCGTCCGCGCCACAGAAGGTCGAGCTCCGGAACCGGTACGTCATCAAGACGACGCCGGCGGTCGTCCAGGTGCGGGTGAAGCGGTCCTCCGGGGAGCTGCGGACCCACCAGACGCCGCTGGACCTCACCCTGGCCGAAGGGGAGTCCTGTGAACTGACTTTTTTCCAGGAGGGATACCGGGAGGGCACCCTGTCCCTGCGCTTCGATCCCGGCATCGTCGAGCGCGAGATCTACCAGGAGCTGGTTCCGCTGGCCGCTCCGGGCGCCGCGTCGGGCACGCCGCCGCCCCGGCCGCCTTCGAAGGGGATGAGGCATGAGAGAAGGAAGCTCGGTGACGACGTGCTGTGAACCCACGCGAGCCGGCAGGTGGCCGGCCGTCTGGTGTCTGGCGCTGGTGCTGTGGTGGATCCCCGGCCGCGCCGGAGCCGGGGAGCCGGGGGCCGCTCCGGGGGACGCGCCGGTCACGCCGCCGCCGACCTACGAAATTTACATGACCGCCGCCCGGAAGTTGTACGCTGCGCAACAGTACCGTGAGGCCATCGAGCAATTCTCGAAGGCCTACGCCGCTCATCCGGATCCCAAAATATATTTCAACCTGGCGCAATCCTTCCGCAAGCTCGGGGACCGGGAGAATGCCTTGATTTATTACGAGAAGTTCCTCCAGGCCATCCCGGGCATCGCCGAGTTCTCCGAGCGCCAGAAGCGGGACTTCACCGCCGAGGTCCGCGGCCTGATCCAGGAGCTCCGCGGGGGTCTCCCGGCGGGGGACGCCTCGTCGCCAGGGGAGACGAAATCCACAGATGGGGACGTGACGAAGCCGCCGCCGCCGGTGGCCGCGCCGGTCCGGGGCGCCGGGACGCCGGGGCTCGCCACGCGCTGGTGGTTCTGGACGGGGATCGGCGCGACCGCGCTGTTCACTGCCGGCACCGTGTGGGCCGGCCTGCGGACCGTGTCGCTCAACGACGAGTGGGAGGCCCACCGCGAGGTGGCCGACCACGACCGGGCCGTGCGTTGGCAGAACGCGACGGACCTGATGTTGCTCGGGGCGGTGGTCTCGGGGGCGGCCGTCACCGTCGGCGCGCTGTTGTGGTCCCCGCGGCCTCCGATGGCGGGCGGACCTTCCCGCGCCGGGCTGTCACCGGGGCCCGATGGTGGCTGGGTGCTGACCCTGGGCTGGGATTTTTGAGGAGGCTTTGGACGATGCGAGATTTCCTGTGCGTCGGTTGTCTGTTCGGCCTGACGGCGCTGCTGTCGGCCGCCGGTTGCCGGTTCGTGCTGCCCATCTCCGACGTTGAAGAACCGGATCTGACCTGCGGCAACGGCACGCTGGATCCGGAGGAGGGGTGTGATCCGGGGGCGGCCGGCGACCCGGGGTGCGACACGTCCTGTCACGTCCTCGAGGGCTGGGACTGCGCGGGTTCCCCCTCGGTGTGCGCGCCGAACTGCGGGGACGGCCTGGTGGTGGCCGAGGGGGAGTGCGAGGGGCAGGTTCCAGAGGGCGTCACGTGCGAGAGCACTGGACACGGCAACGGGACCCTGTCGTGCGCGGCGGACTGCCGCCTGGACTACTCCGGGTGCATCCGCGTCATGGAAGTGGGTGCCGGAGCCGATCACTCCTGCGCGCGGCTGTCTTCCGGGCGCGTGGCCTGCTGGGGCGCCAACCGCGACGGGCAGGTGGGGGACGGCACCACCACCGAACGGCTGACGGCGGTCCTCACCCGCGACCTCGAAGGCGCCGCCGGGATCACCCTGGGTGACGGCGTCTCGTGCGCCCCCTTCGACCCGCAGGGGGAGGGCGCGCCGGGCCTGGCCTGCTGGGGCGACAATCGGCGCGGCCAGTTGGCGTTGGGTCCGGAAGGACCGGGCACGTCCAACGTTCCTGTGCCCGTGCCATGGTTCGATGAGCCGACGTTCGAGGCTGCGCCGACGATCTCCGGGTTGTCCGGCCACCTGTGCGCCGCGGTCTCCGACGGCACCGCCGCGTGCTGGGGGGCCAACGACGCGGGCCAGATCGGCGACGGACAGCCCGGCCGGGATGCCGCGGAGCCGGTGGTCGTGGCCGGCCTCGAAGACGTCGTCGCCGTGTGCGCGGGCGTGGACCACTCGTGCGCCTTGCTGGACGACGCGGGCGGCGGCCTCGTGATGTGCTGGGGAGGCAACGACCACGGCCAGTTGGGCGACGGTACCCTCGAGGCGAAGACCGCGCCCGTGGCCGTGGCCGGGCGCTATCGCTCCATTTCATGTGGGGAGGCGTTCACCTGCGCGATCACCGTCGATGGGGAACTGGTCTGCTGGGGCAGCGACGGGGACGGCCGACTGGGGATCGGCGGTGCGGGGGATTCGCCCGACCCGGTTTCCGTGGTTTTACCGGTCGCCGCCGCCCAGATTGCTTGTGGGCTGGCCCACGCCTGTGCTCGTCTGGAGGACGGGTCCGTGCAATGCTGGGGTCGCAACTGGGACGGCCAGTTGGGGGATGGGACCAATGGAGAACGAAAAACACCGGTCCCGGTCTCCGGTCTCGCAGAAGTTGACTTCGTTTCGGCCGGTCACACCCACACCTGCGCGGCCGTCGACGGCAGCGCCTGGTGTTGGGGTGCCAACGACGCCGGCCAGCTGGGAGACGGCACCCACCGGCCCGGCACGTCCACGCCCCAGATTGTTCTATTTGAATAATAGACCACTATTCGTGAATCCCTGCACTTTTGACTTGAAAAAATCCGCCAAACCATTAGAAGCGCAGGCGGAGGGTGAGACGTCATGGAACTCCTACTTTTGGCGATCAACGCCATGCTCATCGGTAACCTGATCCTGAGCAAGTTTCTGGGGATCTGTCCGTTCCTGGGGGTGTCCCGGCGCCTGTCGACCGCGCTGGGCATGTCCATGGCCGTGCTCTTCGTCATGGTGCTGGCCTCCACGGTGACCTGGACGCTGTTCTATTCCCTGCTCAAGCCCCTGCACCTGGAGTACCTGCGCACCATCCTGTTCATTCTAGTGATCGCCAGCCTCGTCCAGCTCGTCGAGATGGTCATGCAGAAGCTCTCCCCCGCGCTCTACGAGGCGCTGGGGATCTACCTGCCCCTGATCACCACCAACTGCGCGATCCTGGGCGTGGCCATCGACAGCATCGAGAAGGGCTACGGCTTCCTCCCCATGATCGTCTACTCGTTCTTCGGCGCCTGCGGCTTCGCCCTGGCGCTCTTGCTGTTCGCCGGCATCCGGGAGCGCCTGGAGACGGCCGACATGCCCAGGAGCTTCCAGGGAGCGGCCTCGTCGCTGATCGTGGCGGGGATCCTCTCGCTGGCCTTCATGGGCTTTTCCGGACTGGTACCTGGGTGATCGACATGAGCATTCTGATTCCCATCCTGGTGTTGACGGGCGTCGGCGTGGTCGCCGGCGTGGCGCTGGCCTACTTCTCCCGCGTCTTCTACGTGCCCGAGGACCCGCGGGTCGACCGGCTCGAGGAGATCCTGCCTGGCGCCAATTGCGGCGCCTGCGGTTTCGCCGGCTGCCGGGACTACGCCAAGGGCCTGGTGGCCAAGAACGGCGACGTGCCGCCCTGTCCCGTCGGTGGCAAGGCCACGGCCGAGAAGGTCGCCGCGATCCTCGGGGTTGCGGTGGCCGACGTGGAGGACCAGGTGGCCCTCGTGCGCTGCGCGGGCACGCGGGAGCGGGCCGCCGCCCGCGGGACGATGGTCGGCGTGCGCGACTGCGCCGGGGCGGCGCTCCTGGGCGGCCCCAAGGCCTGCCGCTGGGGTTGCATGGGCTTCGGGGACTGCGGCACCGTTTGTCCCACGAAGGCCATCACCGTGTACGCCGGTGGCCTGGCCGTGGTGGACCCGGACCTGTGCATCGGCTGTGGCCTGTGCGTGGCCAAGTGCCCGGTCGACTGCATCGAGATGGTGCCCAAGTCCCGCCGCGTCCACGTGCTGTGCAACAGCCGCGATCCGGCCCTGGTGACCCGCGCCGCCTGCAAGGTCGGCTGCATCGCCTGCAACCTCTGCACCAAAAAGGATCCCGCCTTCGTCGTGGCGTCCAACGTGGCCACCTTCCAGGGACAGACGTGCGATCCCGAGGTCTGCTTCGCCTGCCCCAACGACGTGATCGTGCACACGGATCGCTATGGTGTGCTGGCCTTCGTCGAGAGCGCCGAGGCCCGCGCCGACTACGAGGCGGAGAAGGCCGAGTTCAAGGAGAAGGAGAAGGCCGCCCGCGCCGCGGCGCGCCCCGCCCGTGAGCCCAAGAACGCAGGAGAACAGCCGTGACTACGCAAGCCAATCCCTTCCCCGGCGGCATCCACCCCGCGTACCGCAAGGACCTCACCAGCGGCTGCGAGTCGCAGCCCATGCCGGTCCCCAAGCTCCTCGTGATCCCGCTCTCCCAGCATCTGGGCGCCCCCGCGAAGGTCCTCGTGAAGAAGGGGGACGCCGTGAAGGCCGGGCAGTTGATCGCCGAGCCCGGCGGCTTCATCTCCGCCGCCGTGCACGCGTCCTCCTCGGGCAAGGTCACCGCCATTGGCCCCGTGGAGCTGCCCAACGGGCAGATGGGGGAGGCCGTCACCATCGAGACCGACGGCGCCCACGAGTGGGCCCGCATGGAGCCGATCTCCGATCCCCTGGCGGCCGACCCCAAGGTGCTCGTCGAGCGCGTGAAGGCCGCCGGCATCGTGGGCATGGGCGGCGCGACCTTCCCCTCCCACGTGAAACTGACGCCCCCCGCCGACTCGCCCGTGGACTGGGTGCTGCTCAACGGCGCCGAGTGCGAGCCTTACCTGACGGCCGATCACCGCGTCATGGTCGAGCGCGCCGAGCGCGTCGCCCAGGGCGTGAAGCTGGTGCGCCACATCATGGGCGTCTCGCGGGTGTCGATCGGCATCGAGGGCAACAAGCCCGACGCCATCGAGGCCCTGCGCCGCGCCCTGGGGGACGCGGCCGAGGTCGTCGAGCTGCCGGTGAAGTATCCGCAGGGCTCCGAGAAGCAGTTGATCTACGCCATCACCGGCCGTCGCGTGCCGCCCAAGAAGCTGCCCAGTTTCGTCGGCGTCACCGTGTTCAACGTCGCCACCGTGGCGGCCATCGCCGACGCCGTCATCGACGGCACGCCCCTGGTGGAGCGCGTGGTCACCGTGACGGGCTCCGGCGTGAAACGGCCCGGAAACTTCCGGGTCCTGGTGGGCACGCGGGTGATGGACCTGATGGAGTTCGCCGGCGGCTACACGGAAGACGCGGCGCAGTTGATCCTGGGCGGCCCCATGATGGGCCGCGCAGCCGCCACCGACAACGTGCCGATCATCAAGGGTGTGGGCGGCGTGCTCGTGCTGGCGACCCCGGAACTGAAGGACCTCGAGTACGGCGCATGCATCCGGTGCGGGCGCTGCCTGAGGGCCTGTCCCAACGCGCAGAACCCCATGCTGCTCGGCCAGTTGATCGAGAAGGGCCTGTTCTCGCGCATCGACGAGGAGAAGCTCCGGGAGCTGGTGCTCGACGACTGCTTCGAGTGCGGGTCCTGCACGTTCGTTTGCCCGAACCGCCGTCCGCTGGTGCAGTTCTTCCAGATGGCCAAGGGATACTACCGGTCCCAGCAGAAACGCAAGGGATAGATCCATGGAACCCAGATCCTTCACCGTTGCCTACGCCCCCCACGTCCACGACGGTTCCTCCGCGCGGCGCATCATGTGGACGGTCTTTTTCGCGCTGCTTCCCGCGGCGGCAGTGTCGGTCTATGCCTTCGGACTCGACGCCCTGCGGGTGCTCGCCCTCTCCACCGCGCTGTGCGTCGCCATGGAGTGGGCCGCCCTGGTCATCATGAAGCGCGACCCCAGGGCCTGCCTCGACGGCTCGGCCGCCCTCACCGGCTTCCTGCTGGGGCTCACGCTGCCCTCGGGCCTGTCGAACGGCATCATCGTCGTGGGCGCCTTCGTCGCCGTCATCGTCGCCAAGCAGATCGGAAGAGCGTCGTGTAGGGAAAGAGTGTAGATCTCGGTGGT
>CALKWH010000030.1 GCA_938004375.1 uncultured Pseudomonadota bacterium | reverse complement strand
GACCCCCGAGATCTACACTCTTTCCCTACACGACGCTCTTCCGATCTATCTCCACACACGGCGCGAGCCAACCCTGGGAAGGTGAAGACAAGCATGGTCGACGCCAGGATCATGAAACGGACCGCGGACAGACGTCCACGTCGAGGAACCGCAGAGTCGGGCCTCGGGTTCGAGAAGTTTATTTCTGATCGATGTTCATACATAGTCCAATCTCCTAATTTGGTATCGTCCGGTTCAAAAAGAGGAACGTTGACCCCGTTGTAGTCAGAGTCGCCGAGAAATGGAATGAAAAAAGCCGCAACCTGTGAAAAGACGTCTGATTCTCAATGATCCGGCGCAGCCGGCTCCGCACGTGAAAGAGTCACTTCCGCACCACGGGGAGCCGCCTCCGCGATGGCCCGGCGAGGGGGGCTCAGCGCAGGTAGAGGCCGTCCTGGCCGATCTTGCCGGGGCCGTTGAGGACGTAGATGCCCGCGGAGTTGTCGAGCACGTCGAAGGCGAGGTGTCCGCCGCTGGCGGTGGCGGTGCGGCCGGTGACGGCGTCGGTGTAGATGCCGTCGCGCACGCCGGAGACATCGAAGTGATGCCCGCTGCCGATGGCCAGGCCGACCACGACGTAGCTCTGGCCGTTGTTGAAGTCGCGCTTGAAGCTGAGGTTGTTGCCGCCGCCCTCGACCGTGGACATGGTCCCCTTCTGCAGGGCGGGCACCGCGCGGCGGATCTGGTTGAGCCGCTTGATGTGCTGGTACAGCGGGTGGGCCTGCGTGGTGGCCAATGCGGCGCCCGCGAGATGATCCCCGAAATAGGCACGCCCGGTGTCGCTGACCATCATGTGCTCGTCGGCGATGTCCTGGGGTGCCCCCTTCATGAACTCGACCTCCTCACCGTAGTACAGGCAGGGGATGCCGCGGACCGTCCACAGCAGGTTGTAGGTCGCGGCGGCCTTCCACTGCTCGTGGGCGAAGCGGTACTTCCAGTCGTTGTCCGGCCCGATGTCGTGGTTCTGGAAGAACGTCACCAGGATCGTCGGGTCGCTGTAGTAGGACGTGTTGAGCACCTCGCCCGCGATCTTGTCGTAGTTCCCGTTGGCCACCGAGTCCCTAAAGACGGACATCAGCGAGAAGTCCAGCACCGAGAACCCCGAGGGATTCCCGTTCTCGTCCCAGGTGTAGTAGTGGGGCCGGATCTCCTCGGGGGGGTCCTGCCAACTGATGCCCTTGACCAGGTTCTCGCCGAAGACGAAGAGCCCCGGGCGGTAGGCCTTCCAGCGGTTGACGAAGTCGTGGAGCAGGTTGCCTCGCTCGACGTGCTTGACCGTGTCGACGCGGATCGCGTCGACGCCCATGTCGAGGTACTCGTAGATGGCCTCGTTGAGGTAGTCCTGCACGAGCTGGTCCTCGGTGAACAGGTCGATGGTGTCGCCGGCCATGTGCTTGGACTGCAGCGCCGCCTGGTTTTCCCAGTCGCCGCCCGCCATGAAGCCGTTGAGGTGGTACCAGGCCGGGTCCAGCGCCATGGCGTCGATGCCGAAGAAGCGCCCGGGGTTGTAGCCCGGCGAGGGCACGACCTGGCCGGTGAGCGGATCGGTCAGGGACTCGACGCCGTCGGGATCGCGGCTCTGGCGATCCTTGAACCACTGCGGCGCCACGGGGTTGTCGTTGTCCTCCCGGTTCTGGCAGGTGTAGCAGCCCAGGTTGCCCTGGTAGGGCCCCAGGTCGATGTCCCCCTGGGAGTGGCCCGCCTCGACGTAGTACTTGATCGGCAGGTGGTCGATCCACACGCGGCCGCGGATGCCGTACTGGGACGAGTGGTTGACCACCACGTCCTGGATGATCTTCAGGCCCCGGGCGTGGGCGGCGTCGATGAGATCCTGGTACGTGTAGCCGACCGACTCCAGGCGCGGATCGATCCGGTACCAGTCGTAGCCGTGGTAGCCGTGGTAGTCCAGGCCGCTGCGGTTCTCGATGGGGGGCGTGATCCAGATGGCGGTGAACCCCAGATCCTGGATGTAGTCGAGGCGCTCGATGAGGCCCTTGAAGTCGCCTCGCCAGTGCGGGTCGCCCGCCTCGTAGCGGTCCCGGCAGTAGTAGTTGTTGCCCGGATCCCCGTCGTAAAAACGCGCCGTCAGCACGAAATAGATGGTCTCCTCGCGGAAGTCCCCCAGGGGCTGCAGTTGGACCGGCGTGCACCCCGCCTCGGGATCCCCTCGGAAGCCGTGCCGGCACCGGCAATAACGGGGCCCCTCGAGGAGGTTGAGGCCCCGCGCGACACAGTGGGCGTTCGCGCCGCAGCTCGTCTCGGTGCACTCGTCGAGGGGCGAGGTGCACCCGGCCACGGGATCCCCCACGTAGCCCGGATTGCACGCGCAGACCCCGTCGTCGCAGAAGGCGTTGGCGCCGCAGCCGTCGGGGCACTCGTCGGGATCGACCGGCTGCTCGTCGTACCACTGTCCGTCGACGTACCAGCCCACGCGGTCCCGCGTCAGGTCCGCGGTCTGGTTGGTGCCGTCGTTGAAGATGAGGTTGGCCGAACGGACGCCCTCGAGGAAGTACCGGTACCAGTCGTCCCCCAGGTTCTCCATGGGCACGCCCGGCCAGGTGACGGCCGCGACGGGAGGCGTGGTGTCCCAGTAGTAGATGTTGATGGCGGTCCCCCACCCGGCGGGCCGCTTGAAGTACACCAGCAGGCCCTCGGTGATCTGGTAGGTCGCCGTGGTGACGGCCGAGCGGGCGCCGCCCTTGACGGCGATCGCCTTGATCGTGGTGCTCGCCTGCAAAATGACCGGCGCCGTGTAGCTCGTGGCGGTTTCGTCCGGGTCGGCGCCGTCCAGGGTGTAGAAGATGGCGGCGCCCTCCGTGTCCGTGGAGAGCGTGACCGCCGTGCCCTGGGGGTAGGTCCCCCCGGCGGGGTCGAAGACGGGCGGTGCGACGGTGGTCGTGGTCTTTTTCCCGTCGTCACAGGCCGCGGCCAGAAAAGAGAAGAGCGCAAAGAAGAAGTAAAACTTGGCCTGGGCCATCATCGGAACCTCGCTATTCGTGGGCAGCATCGGGGAATTGTCAGTCCGACGGCAGATCGGGATCCACCTGCCAGTCACCTTCGTCAAAGGGAGCACTGTAGTCGCAGTTGGTGTTGTTGTCGAGGCTGTTGGCGTTGTTGGCGTTGTTGACGTTGTCGACGTCGTTGTTCCCGGCCGGATCCGGCCCGGGGGAGCGGCAGGCCGCCAGGGTGAGCCCCGCGCCCACCAGCGCGGTCCGGATCCAGACGGGAATCCGACGCCCGTCACGTCGGGGACGCGCGTTCAGTGCGGCCAGACAGTCCAGGATTTTCTGCGCCTCGGGAGTGTGAGTCATGCGTTTTTCCTTCCTCTGCGGATCAAAATAGCATGACTGAAATCTGCCGCAAGCCCCGGACCCAAAAAACTGACCCTGGACGGGGACGGCCATCCTCGCATTTTCCGGTTGCTCATGATCCCGGGCGCGTGGTGGTCGGTGCGGCGCGCCGGGACGCTGCAGATGTCCGACTGGGACTGGGAGTTGTTCCTGACCGTGTGGGGCTGCGTCGACAACGGCCCGTGACCCCGCGGCGGCAGCAGGTCACTCTCCGTCGTTCCCCGGGGCCCCGCGGGCGCGACGATTTTGAATGTTGCGATAGATGAGAAATGCCCCGGCGGCGCAGAAGATCAGCCCGAAAAAGAGCACGATAAGATGCGCGGTCGCGCCAGTGCTGTCGGACATCTCGAGCGCCGACTCCGACGGGCGGGCGGGGTTCACCCAGCACAACCCGCGGGCGCGCAGCCTGTCGGCGTGGCTCTGTGCCTCCCCCTGGGACGTGAGGTGCGTGATGACCCGGGAGACGCTGTACCGATCCCCCGAGTATTCCCGGCCCTCGTAGACGTACCGGTAGACCACGGCGACGGTGTAGCTGACCGCACCGCTCCTGCCATGATGGGGCACGACGGTGGCCTCCTGCACCTCACAAGGGATGCGGATCCACTCGCGGGCGGTGTCGGCCACGTGGGACGCGTCGACCATCACGTGCACGATCACCCATACGCCGATCGCAAAAAACGGGATTCCCACGGTCAGGGTTCCGTTGTCCTGGTGTTCCATCAAATCCATGACTCCTGTTCTTGCGGGTACTCTCCCCCAACCGGTGAAGCGGGTCAACCGGCTTTTTCGGATGCCCTGACAAACACCCGCGTCAGCTTGACCCGGGGCCGGTCTTCGACTATCTCCACGAGTGGCCCCCCGGGGCCTGCGGAAATTCCGATGCGCCAGTAACCTCCCCGACTCCCCTCCCCCGTCCCGGCCCGACCGGGAATCCGGATCCCCGGTCGCGAGAGCACCGCGGGGTCGCCCCGCACCATCGAGGAGCGCATCATGAGTCCGACCTTCGTCCGCTTTCACCACGTCCATTTTTCCTTCTCCACCAGCTCCGCGCCGCTGTTGACCGACGTGAGCCTGCACCTGGGCGACGGCTGGACCGGCGTCGTGGGCGCCAACGGCGCGGGCAAGACCACGCTGCTGCGCCTGGCGACCGGCGCGCTGGTCCCCGACGCGGGGACCGTCGAGAGGCCGCCGCGCTGCGTCTACTGCCCGCAACGCACCGACGACCCGCCTGACGGGCTCGGCGCGTTTTCCGCGGACCCGGGCCGTGCCGCCGCCCGCCTGCGGGAGCGCCTGGCGATCGGCGCGGACTGGGAGGCGCGCTGGGACACCCTTTCCCATGGCGAGCGCAAGCGGACCCAGCTGGCGGTCGCGCTGTGGGCCGACCCCGATGTGCTGGCCGTCGACGAGCCCACCAATCACCTCGACGTCGAAGCCCGGGCGCTCGTGACCTCGGCCCTGGCCGGCTTCGGGAAGGTGGGGCTGCTGGTCAGCCATGACCGCGCGCTCCTCGACGACCTGTGCGCGCGGTGTGCGTTCGTCGAGCCGCCCGGCGTGACCGTCCGCCCCGGCGGGTACACCGCGGGTGCCGAGACCGCCCGCCTGGAGCGGGAGGCCGTCCTCGACCGGCTGGCTGCGGACAAGCACGCCCTGCAAAAGACGCGCCGCGAGGCCGCCCGCCGCGAGGTCCTGGCGGCCACGGCCGATCGCCGCCGCTCCAAGCGCGGCCTGGATCCCCGGGACCACGACGCCCGCGACCGACTCGACCGAGCCCGGGTCTCGGGCAAGGACGGTGTGGGCGGACGCCTCACGGCCCAGCTCGACGCCCGCCTGGAGCGCCAGCAGCGGAAGGTGGAGGCCACCGACGTCCGCCGCGAGTTCGAGGTGGGCATCGCCTTCGTCGGGGAGCCAGCCCGCCGCGACCGCCTCGTGAGCCTGGACGCGGGCGCTCTGCCCCTGGGACCGCGTGACGTCCTCGCCTTCCCCGGGTTGATCCTGCGCCCGACGGACCGCGTCGCGCTCACCGGCCCCAACGGCGCCGGCAAGAGCACGCTCTTTGGCCACCTGGTCGCGCACCTGGCGCTGCCCCCGGAGCGCGTCGTGGTGCTGCCCCAGGAGCTCGATGCCGCAGACGCAGCTTCGCTGATCGACGAGGTCCGCGCGCTGCCCCCGGAGGCGCTGGGACACCTGATGACGCTGGTGTCGCGGTTGAACTCGCGCCCGCAGCGCCTGCTCGACACGCGGCTGCCCAGCCCGGGCGAGGCCCGCAAGCTCCAGTTGGCCCTGGGCCTTTTACGCACTCCCTGGGTGATCCTCATGGACGAGCCCACCAACCACATGGATCTGCCGTCCATCGAGGCCCTCGAAACCGCCCTCGCCGCGGTGCGCTGCGCTCTGGTGCTGGTCTCCCACGACCTGCGGTTCCTCGCGCGCACGACCACGTCCGCCTGGCGCATCGCCCCCGACCCCGCGCGCCCGGGCTCCTTCGTCCTGCGCGCGTCGTGACCCGCACCGGGATCCGAACACCACGGTTGCTGCGCGCGCGCCCAAGCGCTAGAGTCCGCAGGTGACAGGAGGTGATCATCATGCGACTCGAGGACCTGGACACACCGGCGCTGTGGGTCGATTTTGACATCCTGGAGGCGAACCTGGACCGCATGGCCCGCTATGCGGCGGCCCACGGGCTCGCCCTGCGGCCCCACATCAAGACCCACAAGATCCCGGAGCTGGCGAAGCTCCAGCTCGCCCGCGGCGCCCGGGGCGTCACCTCGGCCAAGGTCTCCGAGGCCTGGGTCATGGCGGACGCGGGCGTGGAGGACCTCCTGCTCGCGTATCCGATCTGGGGAGCGCCAAAATGGGCGCGCCTGCGGGACCTGAGCCGCCGGGCGACGGTCACCGTGGCCACCGACAGCTGCGCCCACGCGCAGGCCCTGGCCGGCGCGCTCGGACCGGAGAAGACCCACATCTCGCTCTACGTCGAGGTGGACCTGGGCGGCGGCAGGACGGGGCTGCCCCCGGATGAACATCTGGAGGAGCGCGTCCGGCGCATCGCCGAGGCTGGGATCCCGATCCGGGGGCTGATGTTCTATCGATTCATGGTCGAGGACCCGGCGGGGGGCGGGATGGCGCGGCTCGGCGAGGCGCTCGCGGGCGCCCTCGAAGCGTTTCACCGGGCCGGCGTGCCCGTGGAGACGATCTCCGGCGGAAGCACGCCCACGGCCTATCACTCGCATCTGGTGCCCGGGCTCACGGAAATCCGGCCGGGCACCTACGTCTTCAACGACTGCAACACGGTGGATTTCGGTGGCGCCACCTGGGAGGACTGCGCCCTGCGGGTGCGCTGCCGCGTGGTGAGCACGTCGGTGCGGGGCACGGCGGTCCTCGACGGCGGCAGCAAGACCTTCTCGGACGCGCCGCGCCACCTGGGGAAGGGCTTCGGCCGGCTGGTGCAGGCGCCCGAGGTGGGCTGCGCGCGGATGAACGAGGAGCACGGCCTGCTGGACGTCTCCGCGACGGACTGCCGGCTGCGCCCGGGCGACCTCGTGGACGTGATCCCGAACCACGTCTGCACGACCGTCAACCTGCATCGGGAACTGTTCGGCGTCCGCGGCGGACACGTGGAGACGGTCTGGCCCATCGCCGCACGGGGGATGGTTCACTGACCGGCCAACGGCTCACCGGACCTGCGACCGCAGGCCGTCGCACACCGCGTGCCGGTCCCCCGTGCGCACTTCGGGCAGCTCGGGGAAGCCCTCGGGCTTCGGCCGGCCTTCGAGCTCGTCCGGGCCGATGAACCGCCAGGCGCCCTCCTCCTCCAGGAGCAGACCGCCGTCCAGGGTGCAGGAGATGGACGGCCCGCACTCGGTCCCCGCCTCCCCCGTGCAGTCCGCATCGTCCGGGTCCGCCTGCCCGACCATTTCCTCGTACCGGAGCACCTGCAGGATGGAGCAGATCGGAAGAGCGTCGTGTAGGGAAAGAGTGTAGATATCGGTGGTCGC
>CALKWH010000029.1 GCA_938004375.1 uncultured Pseudomonadota bacterium | reverse complement strand
ATACGAATTCGTATTCGGTGACTGGAGTTCAGACGTGTGCTCTTCCGATCTCTGCCGCGAGCGCACCCGCGGGGCCGTGCGCATCCCGGGGACCCGGCCCGCCGGCATCTTCACCGCCGGGCTCGCGCAGAAGCTGGTCAACCTGGACGGCTACCTGCCCGGGCGCCGGGCGGTCATCCTGGGTTCGGGGGACATCGGCCTGATCATGGCGCGCCGCCTGACCCTGGAGGGCTGCCGGGTCGAGGGCGTGTTCGAGTTGATGCCTTACTCCAACGGCCTCACCCGCAACGTGGTGCAGTGCCTGGACGACTTCGACATCCCCCTTCACCTGTCCACCACGGTGACCCGCATCCACGGCCGCGACCGCGTCGAGGCGGTGACCGTGGCCCCGGTGGACGAGGCCGGCCGTCCCGACCCGGCGAAGGCCTGGGACGTCCCCTGCGACACGCTGCTGTTGTCCATCGGGCTCATCCCCGAGAACGAGCTCTCCGAGAGCCTGGGCCTGGCGCTGGACGTGGTCACCGGCGGCCCCAAGGTCGACTCGACCCTGGCCACCAGCCTGCCGGGCGTGTTCGCCTGCGGCAACGTGCTGCGCGTGCACGACCTGGTGGACTTCGTCACCGAGGAGGCCCTGCGCGCCGGCCGATTCGCCGGGGAGCACGCCCGCGCTCTGCGCAGGCCGCGGGACACCATCCAGCTGGTGCCGGGCGCCAACGTGCGCTACTGCCTGCCCCACACGCTCTCGACGGACCGTGCGCACACCATCTACATGCGGGCGAAGACCCGCCTGTCTCCGTGCGTCCTGCGGGTGGGGAACCTGCTCGAGAAGCGGCTGCGCTTCGTGGTGCCCGCCGAGATGATCCACCTGACGATCCAGCCGGAGCTGCTGGAGCGCTTCTACGAGGACCGGCTGCAGATCGACCTGGTCCCCGTGGACGGCGGAGGTGCGCGATGACCGAACCCAACGTGCAGCACTACGTGTGCATCAGTTGTCCCATCGGGTGTCCCCTGCGGCTGGTCCACGAGGGCGACCAGATCCTGGAGATAGAGGGCCAGGAGTGCAACCGCGGCGCCAAGTACGCGCGTCAGGAGTTCACCGACCCGCGCCGCACCTTCTCGACCACGGTGCCCATATACGGCGCGCTCTACGGGCGGCTGCCGGTGAAGCTCTCGGCGCCGGTGCCGCGCCCGACGATCCCCGCGGTCCTGACCGCCATCCGCGCCCTCTCGGCCGAGGCCCCCGTGCGCCTGGGGCAGGTGCTCCTGCGCGACGTCGCGCAGGTGGCGGGGGTGGACGTGGTCTCCTGCCGCACGATGGAGCGGGTGCCTTGACGCAACCATCATTCCTCGGTTCCAGGAAGCTCGCGACCACAATCGAGCGACTGGATGAGCGGAGAGCTTCCGTTCTGGTGGTCATGATTCTGCTGTCGACTTACATGGTTTCCTGCGACAAGGGCCCGTTCGGCCGGCGGAAAGCAAGCTCCGAAACGGAAGGTCAAGAGGGAGTGTATTTCTCGACCGGTTCCCTCGGCCCCCTCGATCAGTCACGGATTCCCGTCAAATTCGACTTTGAGGCGATCTGGAGGAAGCCTGCCCCGGTCCCATGTGGAATTCACGCTCGGCCGGCTGTCCTCAGGTCCTCGTTCGTGGCCTGGAACTCTGCCGAGAACACGGGTATTGACCCAGGCCAAAACTGTCGTTACGATTCTTGTCATCTCAAGGACGTGCATTGATGGATCCCAATCGAGATAACGCCGGCCCCGGGGTGAAGCGGAAGAACCCCTCCATCGAGCAGCTGCGCGGGTGCCCGGAGCGCTACCAGAAGCTCTTCGAACAGTCCGGCGACGGCATCTTCCTGCATGACCTGGAGGGGATCCTGCTCGACGTGAACGACCGGGGCGCGCAGATGCTGGAGTTCTCCCGGGAGGAGTTGATCGGGACGCCCCTGTACGCACTCCACCCACCGGAAGATCTGGCCGAGGCCCACGCCGCGTTCGCGCGCCTGCTCGAGGAAGGGTTCGTGCGCTTCCGCACCCGGTTCACGACGGGGACCGGCCGGATCCTGAACGTCGACGCGGCCACAGCGATCGTCGAGACGGCGGAGTTCTCGGTCTGCCAGGTGGTGGTGCGCGACATCACCGCCCGCGTGCAGGCCGAGCGCGCCCTCGAGGAACGCAACCTCTTCATCGAGTCCCTGCTCCAGGCCGTGCCGGTCGCCGTCTTCTTCAAGGACCGCGAGGGCCGGTATCTGGGGTGCAACCAGGTGTTCACCGAGACCATGGGGGTCAGCCAAGACGCGATCGCCGGGAAGACGGTCTTCGAGCTCTGGCCGTCGGAGCACGCCGCGGTCTACCACGGGCACGATCTGGAACTGATGCGGGAGCGCCGGCATCAGACCTATGAGTTCGAGGTCAAGGACAAGGCGGGGCGGATCCGCCCGGTCATCTACGCCAAGAACGTGTTCTATGACTCCGCCGGCGAGGTGGCCGGGCTGGTCGGTGCCTTCCTGGACATCACCGAGGTCCGGCAGGCCGAGGAGCACCTGCGCCTGTTCAAACTGTCGGTGGAGAACTCATCGGACGCTGTGGGAATGTCGACCCCAGAGGGCCGGCATTATTACCAGAACCGCGCCTTCGACGAGTTGTTCGGCGACGTCGGGGAGGACCCGCCGTCGTCGCTTTACCTTGACACGGCCGTGGGCCGCGAGGTCTTCGACACGATCATGGCAGGCGGCCAGTGGACGGGCGAGGTCGAGATGCGCGCCAGAGACGGGCGGGTGCTGACCGTTCTCTTGCGAGCGTACGCCAGCCGGGGTCCCGGGGGCCGCATCGAGGCCCTCGTCGGCGTCCACACCGACATCACCGCGCGCAAAAGGCTGGAGCAGGAGCGCCGCGAGCTGGACGCCCGCCTCAACCAGATGCAGCGGCTGCAGAGCCTGGGCGTGCTCGCCGGTGGCATCGCCCACGATTTCAACAACATCCTGATGGCCATCCTGGGGCACTCCGAGCTGGTCCTCGAGGATCTGGCGCCGTCGGCGCCGGCCCGGGAGAGCGTTCAGGAGATTCGGACCGCCGCCCTGGGGGCCGCCGAGTTGTGCGCGCAGATGCTCGCCTACTCCGGTCGCGGGCGGCTCGAGAAGCGGGACTTCTGCTTGGGACACCTGGTGGAGGAGCTGGTGCACATGCTGCGGGCCAGCGTCTCCAAGAAATGCACGCTGCGTCTGGACATCGAAAAGCCGCTCCCCCTCATGCGGGGCGACCCGTCCCAGCTCAGGCAGGTCATCCTGAACCTGGTGATCAACGCCTCGGAGGCCATCGGCGACGCCGAAGGGGACATCTCGGTGACGACAGGTGTGATGGACGGCCAGGCGGACCCGCTCGCCCGGGGTTGTGTCGTCGCCGCCTCGGCCCCCGGTCCGTACGTCTTCGTCGAGGTCTCGGACACCGGCTGCGGGATGTCCGACGACACGATCCAGCGGATGTTCGAGCCGTTCTTCACCACCAAGTTCACCGGCCGGGGGCTGGGCCTGTCCGCCGTCCTCGGGATCGTCCAGGCCCACGGCGGTGCGTTGCGGGTGCAGAGCGCGCCCGGCCGGGGGACGACGATCCGGGTCCTTTTCCCGGCGCTGGGGCAGCCCGCCACGGTGGAGACGCCGGGGGCCGACGCCCCGGTGCGGACCGGTCGCGGGACGGTGCTGGTGGTGGATGACGAGGCGTCGGTGCTGGGCGTGACATGCAAGATGCTGAGCCGGTTGGGGTACGAGCTCCTGACGGCGAAGGACGGCCAGGAGGCCGTGGCGCTGTACCGGGAGCGCGGCGCCGGGATCTCGCTGGTGCTGCTGGATCTCACGATGCCCCGCATGAACGGCGAGGAGGCCTTCGTCCAGCTGCGGCGGATCAACCCGCAGGTCCGCGTGGTCCTGGCCAGCGGATACGACGAGCACGACCTCGCCGCGCGGTTCGAGGGCCGGGGCCTCGCAGGCTGCATCCAGAAGCCGTATACGATGCAGAAGCTCGCCGCCGTGCTGGGCCCGTTGGTTCAGGGCGGGCCTTGACTTCCGCGTCGGGCGGGGCTCATACTGCCGCGGCAACGGCGGCGTGGACGCGCCGCCTGTCCTGGAGGCGCATGCTCCGGCTCCCCGGCCCGCTCCGGGCCTTTCAATCCCGCAATTACCGCCTGTATTTCATGGGGCAGGGCATCTCCTTCCTGGGCACGATGATGCAGAGCGCCGCCCAGGGCTGGCTGGTGTACCGGCTGACGGACTCGGCCTTCTGGCTGGGGATCGTCGCCTTCGCCGGGCAGCTCCCGGCGTTCTTCATGGCCCCCATCGCCGGCCTGCTGTGCGACCGGCTGGAGAAGCGGCGGCTCCTGATCGCGGCCGACGCGCTGCAGATG
>CALKWH010000028.1 GCA_938004375.1 uncultured Pseudomonadota bacterium | reverse complement strand
ATGTCCAGAAATCCGCAGTCCACTTTTCCGCGGTCCGTCGTGCGCGGCTACATCCACCAGGCGCTGGGTGAAGCGGACGTCCTCGCGGCTGGGCGCGGGGTCGCCGCTGGGATGGTTGTGCACGAAGACGGCGCGGCCGGCGGACTCCTTCACCAGCAGGGTCATCACCTGGCGGGGCGTCAGGTTCACGCCGGACTCCCAGCCGCGGGCGACGACCCACTCGCCCAGGACCCTGTTGCGTGCGTTGACGGCCACGGCCATGAAGACCTCCACGGGCTCGGTCCGCAGGTGCTGGAGGCGTTCGGCCACGTCCGCGGCGTTCATCAGGGGGCGGCCCGGGTCGGCCGCGGTGCAGGCCACCCGGCGACCCAGTTCGACGGCGGCCAGCAGGCGCTCGGCGCGCCGGCGGCCCACCCCGGGGATGCCGGAGAGCTCGGTGATGCGACGGGTCAGCAGGCCCTGGGGCGAGCCCACGGTGTCCAGCACGCGCTGGCTGACCTCGGGGTTGTCGTCGCTGGAGAGCAGCAGGGACAGGATTTCGACGTCGGACAGGACGGTCGCCCCGAAGGCAGCCATCCGCTCGCGCAGCTGGGCCATGACACCTCCTTGTGGCTGATGGTGAAGGGGCGCGGGACGCCGGTCAGGTGCACCGGCGCCCCGGCCCCGGGGACGGCTACTCGTCGTCCAGAGCGGCCTCCAGCACCGTGACCACCACGGCCAGGATGATGCCGGGGAGGCTCGGGCTCTTGACCATCTTGGTCCAGAAGTCCATGCGCATCACCTCCTTCACGGTCCCGCTTCCACCCACCCAACGACTCGGTGGAGGCTGGCGCGCATGGCGGACGAGGTCACCGCAGCAGGTCACACGATGAGGCCCTGCCGGAAGTCCACCACCATCTCGCGGCGGTAGCGTCGTTCGGCCAGGTGGTTGCCGACCGTGGCGGCCAGGAAGGAGGCCAGGCCGGCGGCGCAGTAGATGGTCGACCGCGCCGTGCAGGGGGCGCGGAAGGCCTCGGTGGAGGGGTAGAGCTCGGCCTGGTAGAGCCGGCAGTCCTCCGGGTCCAGGGGCCGGATGGCCAGGACCTTGCCCACCTCGGCGCCCATGCGGGCGTCCAGGTACAGGTCGATGCGCCGGCACTTGCGGACGTGGGCCCACAGCGCCATCCGAACGTCCATGGAGTCCACCGCGCAGATCACGACCCCGTCCAGGGGCTGGGCCACGAAGCGCTCGGCGTGGGGGATGACCCGGCCCCCGTAGTCCGCCAGCAGGTCGGCGAGCGCCGTGACCTTGGGCACGCCCAGGTCCCGCAAGCGGTAACCCTGGTTGGAGAAGTTCTCGACCGCCACGGTGTCGGGGTCGTACACCTCGACGACGCCGACGCCCATCTTCACCAGCGCCAGCGCCGTGAAGGACCCCACCGCGCCGGCGCCGATGACCGTCACCTTCGCGGCGCGCAGGCGGTCCAGCGGCAGCACGTCCCGCTGCCGCACGAAGCAGTCCTCGGGCAGGACGGGCGCCGTCTGCACCGTCACGGCCTCACGGACGCCGTCCATGTTGCACCTCCTCGACCCCATCGAAGGGGGTCATGCCCTGCATCAGGGCGTCCTCGCGGTCGACGACGGCCAGGTACTCGTCCAGCGACACCTCGCCCCGCCGCACCGCCATCTCCAGCTCGTCCAGGTCCACGTGGCCGGGGACGTACCGGTGGTCCACGTCGAACGGCCCCATGTGCCAGGGGTCCAGCGCCGGCATCGCGTCGCCGATGGGCAGCCCGGTGCCGACGCCGGGCAGCACCATGGTGGCCCTCTCGACCACCTTCTCGATGAACTCGAGCCTGCAGTCCTCCTCCATGCAGGGGTCCGGCAGCCGCACCTCCACGGGCAGTTCGTCCAGGGTGATGCGCACCGGCTGGAACAGATCCACCCGGGCACGGACGTCGCCGCGCTTGTTCGTCACGACGGACACGAACGGCAGGTCGCTGCGGAAGCCGGCGATGGTGCGGTCGTCTGTGCCGCTCCAGAAGACGTTCAGGGTGCCATGGCTGTGGAACCACGCCCGCAGCTGGTCGGCCCGCCCCTCGGCCTCCATCTCCACCATCAGGCGGGCCACGTCGTCTGGGTCCAGGTCGGTGCTGGCCTGCGTGCAGGACTGCTTCACCAGGAACAGGTCGGTGACCACCGGACCGTCGTCGGTGTCCTCGACCAGGCCCAGGGCGCCGACCTCCCCCTTGGCCAGGGCCACCCAGTGGTCCCACTTCTGGCGGGCCACCAGGTCGATGCGGACGGCCCGGATGCCGGTCTGCACCTTCATGTCTCACCTCCTTCCTCGGCGGGCTCCTCGTCGGCGCCCTCGTCGTCGTTGTCGGTCCCGGCCTTGGGCCGCTTATGGCAGTCCGTCACCGGGCAGGCCGTACACTTCGCGCCCTCGTGCCCGAACAGGCAGGACTCCTCGTCGCCCGCCCAGGGGCAGGACTGCGTGCACTGGACGCACTCCCAGGGATCCCGGTCCTGCCGGCAGGCCTCGATGGCCGTCTCCCGGTACGAGCAGTCGCCACACTCGACGCAGTCCTCGATGGAGTGGTTTTCGTAGCACCTACGCTCACTTCCATCGTGGTACGGGCAGGCGTCGTCGCTGCAAACGACGCAGTCGTGCAGGGCGCTGTTGTCGTAGCAGCTCTGGTAGCGGTCGTCGTCGTCCTCCCAGTCGGGGTCCCAGCGCTCCAGGCGCAGGTAGGGGTTCTCGGCGTTGTAGCTGCGCAGGAACTCCAGCACGACCTGCAAGGCGCCGATGATGTCGCCGGTGCCCAGGGCCTTCGCGATGAGGGGCCCCGCATTGCCCAGGCAGGGCCGTCCGCCCGAGCCGATGTGCGGGTGGCAGTAGTTCTCGATCTTGGGCGCGCCCTTCAAACCGGTGATCCGCAGCTCGTCCTCGCCGAGGCCCATCTCGACGTGGAAGGGCCCCAGCAGGTAGTCGAACTCGTTCCACGTGATGGTGATCGGCGGGACGTCCACCTCCAGCACCTCGTCGCGGGTGCCGAAGCGCTGCAGGGCCCCGGACGTCAGCATCTGCACCAGTTGCCCGTGTTCCTCCAGGGCGCGGCGGCGGTGCTCCGTGCGGGTGCGGTGCTCGAAGCCGGCCAGGGCGGACCGCAGGTGCTCGCTGCGAGTCACCAGGGCGCGGATCTCCCAGGTCTTCTCCTCGATGGCGTTCTCGTTGCGGGACAGCTCGCTGCGCCACTCCGTCATGGCGCGGTCCAGCACGTCCATCTTCATGCGCGTGTAGGCCTCGGCCTGCCGGGTCCAGTCGTGCTGGCGCATGTTGGCGACGGCGATGGGCAGCGCCTTGCCCAGGATGGCGTCGAAGACCTGGTTGGCCAGCGACCCGGGGCCTTCCGGTGCGTTAGCCCGAGCCTCGTCGGCCTGATGGAACAGGGTCTCCAGGGACAGTGCCAGATGCACCCGGCCCCCGTTGACCGCGGCCACCAGGTGCTCGCCCAGGACGACCCCCTCCTCGCGGTCGGCGGGGAGGTCCGACCAGGGGCCGGTGTAGGTGAAAACCTGATCGCCGATGGGCAGCGCCACCGTGCGGGTGCCGCCGCCGATGACGGCCTGGATGCGGACCCGGGGCGTGAAGGCCTCGGAGGCCGCGGGCAGCCGCTGGACCTCCTCGTAGTCGAACTGGACCTTGTGCCGCGCCGCCTCGAACTCCAGCAGCGCGTGCAGGCCCGGATGGCCGGCGTTGGTCATGGGCGTCTCCTTGATGGTGGGGGCCACCGCGCCCCGCACCCGTGCCCGGGATTCCCTCCGTGCGCATGCGCGCGAATGCTCCACCGTCCCTGTATTAGGGCGTTCTGGGAGCTAAGCCGGGTGTCCGGGGTCACGGGAGCGGGGTCACGGTGGTACCGGGGGCGTTCCCTGGGGCCTGCTACAGCC
>CALKWH010000027.1 GCA_938004375.1 uncultured Pseudomonadota bacterium | reverse complement strand
GCCCGCGAAGGTCCCCACGTTGCGGTTGGTCTTGGCGCCGTTGTAGACCGCGATGTCGGGGTACATCCCCCACAGGCGGCGCGCGTCGGCAGCCTTGTTCGCCGCGTTGGGGTGGCCGTCCCCGTCCCAGACCTCGCCGTCGGACTCGTCGCCGGTGAGGAAGCCCGCCGCCGCCGAGGTGTCGGTGATGGCGGTCTCCGGGCTCGGGTGGCGCAAAAAATCGTCGCCGATGAGGACGAAGAAGTCACCCAGGGCCGGGGCGGTCACGTTGGTCACGGTCGCCGGCGAGAAGGAGCACTCGGACGGCGCTCCCCAGTACATGTAGTGCGTGTCGAAGCCCGCATCCAGGTGGCGCTGGAAGTTCGCCTGGTTCCCGCCGGGGAAGGCGCAGTCGGATCCGCTCACCCACGTCTCGATGACGTAGTGCGGCCGCACCACGCGCCCGGAGCCCACCGACGGCGACGCGTCGGTGTACTCCACCACCACCGCCCACGGATCGCCGGGGACCGCCGGCTGGCACAGCGGCGCGCGGATCAGCAGGCTCTCCTGGGGCTCGAGGCGCGCCTTGGGCAGACAGGCGGCCCGGGCCAGGGCGTCGGCGCCGTTGATCCAGACCCGAGAGACGGTGTGCGCCGCCGCGTCCTCGTTCTTGAGATGGACCAGCATGGTGGACAGATCCTCGGTGACGGTGACGTAGGTCAGGCGCACCGGCGCCTCCTGCACCGGGAAATCGGCGTCCACCGCGGGGCCGTTCGTGGTCTCGATGGTCAGGTGCCCGCTCGCGGCCGTGTTCCAGGCGGGGTTCCGCGAGTGGAAGTGGAACCAGACCGGCGCGCCGGCCGTCACCTCGGTGGGCCACACGTGGTACCACTCCAGGTCGGGCTCCCGCAGCAGGGTGGAGACCTCGACGCCGTTGAGCCGCACGGCGGTGACGGTGCCCGTGACCGCGGCGTTGGCGACGATCTGGAAGCGGCCGCCGTTCACGGGGTCGTCCCCTCCTTCGCGATACTCGGAATACGGCAGGAAGAAATCCTTCCGATACGCGGCGAACACACCCGGCATGGGATCGGCCGCGTCGCAGGCCGCGCCGGTGGGCGCGCAGACGGCGGCGGGCGCCACCAGCCACTCGGGCTCTGGCTCCACGTCCGCGTCGGCGTCGGCGTCGGTCCCGCCGTCGTTCGTGTTGTTGACGTTATTCACGTTATTCACGTTATTCACGTTGTTGACGTTGTTGATGTTGTTGACGTTGTTGACGTTGTTGACGTTGTTGACGTTGTTGACGTTGCCGGTGTTCGAGGACTTGCTTTCGGGGTCGCAGGCGACGGTGGCGAGGCACAGGATCGCGAGCCAAAGGTTCCGGGTCATCGGAGCACCTCCTTGGGTAATTACGTCTGTTATTGTTGTGGAGTCGTACCGAAAATCAAGTGTTTTTTCTTGACCCCGCGCGTCAATCTTCCGTGCTATCCTAACGGACGCCCACACCACGGGGTCTAGCCCCCGACGGACCCGTGGGTCCGCCGGAGGTGTCCGATGTCCACTCGCCGTGCCCTGATCCTCATTTTCTGTGGCTGCCTGGCCTGCTCGTCCATCACCTGTGACGACGGGGCCCCGGCCCGGAACAATGGGAACAATACAAATAATATTAACAACGCCAATAATATTAACAACATTAATAATATAAATAACACCAACCCGCTCGAGACACCGGACTGGACCGAAGAGACCCATGGAAAAGTCACCCCGGACTATGACCAGGTGTTTCCCCAGGATTCGGTCCAGCGCCTCGAGCTCATCGTGGACCCGGAGCAATGGGCGATCCTGCAGGACGACCTGGCCGACCACCTCTCGGACGCGCACAACGGGCCGGGCATCGACCTGGGCGACTGGGAACCGGTGTTCGTGCCGTGCACCGTGCGCTACGGCGGCCGGGAGTGGTACCAGGTCGGCCTGCGGGTCAAGGGCAACTCGAGTCTGGTGGCGACCTACAGCCTGCGCATCGAGAAGTACTCGTTCAAGCTCGACTTCGACGAGTTCGAGGACACCTGGCCCCAGATCCGCGATCAGCGCTTCTTCGGCTTCAAGCAACTGAACCTGAACAACGGCTTCGACGACCGCTCGGTCCTACGGGAGCGCCTGGCCACCGGGCTGTTCCGGGAGTTCGGCCTCGTGGCCGCGCACACCGCCACCGCGGCGGTCACCGTCGACTTCGGCGAGGGGCCGGTCTACCATGGCGTGTACACCCTGGTCGAGGAGGTCGACGACACCGTGATCACCAGGAAGTTCCCCACGGGGGGCAACCTCTACAAGCCCGACGGTCGCGCCGCCACGTTCGGCGCGGGCACCTTCGTGACGGCCGAGCTGGTGAAGAAGACCAACGAGGAGCTGGCGGACTTCTCCGACGTGCGGGCGCTCTACGACGCGCTCCACGCCCCCAGCCGCACCGTCGACGCAGCCGCCTGGCGCGCCGGCCTCGAGGCGGTGTTCGACGTGGACACGTTCCTGCGATGGCTCGCGGCCAACACGGTCATCCAGAACTGGGACTCCTACGGCCTGATGTGGCACAACTACTATCTCTACCACGATCCGGCCACCGCCCGGCTCACCTGGATCCCGTGGGACCACAACGAGGCCTTCACCGACGGCAAGGATCGCGGCGTGCTGAGCCTGGGGCTCGACGAGGTCACCGCGCAGTGGCCGCTGATCCGGTACCTGCTCGATGACCCGACCTACCTGGCAGCCTATGAGGAGTCGATGCGCAGCTTCGCCACCGAGGTGTTCACGCCCGAACGCATGCTCGAGCAGTACGACTCGCTGGCGGCCTTGGTGCGCGAGGACGCCGAGGCCGAGCTCTGGCCCTACACCTTCCTGCGCTCGCCGGCGGACTTCGACGCCAGATCGGAAGAGCGTCGTGTAGGGAAAGAGTGTAGATCTCGG
>CALKWH010000026.1 GCA_938004375.1 uncultured Pseudomonadota bacterium | reverse complement strand
GCCGCCCGGCGCGACCCCAGCCTGGCGGGCCGTCACCGCGTCCAGCGTCTCGACGGCCGTCTCGATGGCGATCCGGCCGCTGCCGGTGATCGCGTCCCTGGAATTCACGCAGAGGTTGACCAGGACCTGGTCGACCTGCGCCGGGTCCATCAGGACACCGGCGCGTTGTTCGCAGGGCCGCCAGTCGAGGGCGACGTCCTCGCCGAGGAGCCGGCGCAGCATGCGGATCAGCCCGGCGACCGTCTCGTTCAAATCCATCGGGCGGGGGGTCACCGCCTGCCGGCGGGCGAAGGTCAGGAGCTGGCGCGTCAGGTCGGCGGAGCGCCCGGCCACCTCCAGGATCTCGCGCAGGCAGGCGGCGAGCGGCAGGGCCGGATCGAGGTGCTCGAGCGCGAGCTCGGCGTGCCCCTGGATCACCCCCAGCATGTTGTTGAAGTCGTGGGCCACACCGCCGGCCAGCCGCCCCACCGATTCCAGTTTCTGGGCCTGCAGGAGCTGGGCGACCAGGTGGTCTCGCTCCTTCTCCGCCTGCCGGCGGGCGCTGATGTCCATGATGACGGCCAGGAACAGTCGCTGCTCCTCGAACAACTGGAGATGGACCTCGACCGGATAGGTGGATCCGTCCGCCCTCCGGTGCGTCGTCTCGAACACCTGCAGGCGCAGCGTGCCCGCCCTCAGGGGCGCGAGGATCGCCTCGAACGAAGCCCGGTCCAGCTCTGGCTTGATGTCCACCGGGGTCAACTCCAGCAGGCGATCGACAGAGAGTTGCAGGTTCTCCAGAGCACAGCGGTTGGCGTACGTGAACCGGAGCGTCGCGGCGTCGAACAGAAAGATCTCCTCCTGGCTGTTCGCGAGGATGTGCGAGTGCAGGCGGATCTGTTCGTCGGCCTGCCGACGCTCGGTCACGTCGTCGAAGATGGCCACCACCTCCCCGGTGCCCAGCCGGTACACGTAGTTCTCGACCCAGAAGGCCAGCCGGCCGTTCCTGTACTGCCGGGACGGGTGGTGCTCGGGCCGCCCCGTGCGATGCACCCGGGCGAGGACCTCGAACAGCCCCAGCTCCCGCACCCCGGGGAAGACCTCGGTCACCCGCCGCCCGAGGAGCTCGCCCCGCCCGACCCCGGTGGCGCGCTCGGCCGCGGCGTTGTAGTCCAGGAACTCGAAGTCCTCCCCGTCCCCCACCGGCCGGTAAACGGCGACGCCGCTGGTCATGTGATCGAACATCTCGCGCAGCCGCTCCTCGACCGCGCGCAGGGCGTCCTCGGTCCGCCGGCGTGGCAATTCACCTGGCGACCCGGTCACCAGTTCGATCCATCCTGCCAGCTCCTCGTCGTCCATCGGCCCCCCCGCCACCACGGCGGCGCCGGCCGCCATCCATCGGGCTCGGGTCTCGGGGACGACGGCCCCCTCGACGACGACGACCGACATGGGGGCCACGCGCACCGCTCGACGGAGCGCCCCGAAGGCCTCGAGATCCCGGCCGACCGGCGAAACACCTCGGATGAGCCAGAGCACGATCCCGAACCCGCCGTCGGCGAACTTCGCCATGCAGTCATCCCAGGAGGTGGCCCTGACGACGCGGCATTCGGGCGAACGTCGCGCGAGGAGGGCGATCAGGGTCTCGAGGCGCTCTGGCCGTTCGTCGAACGCGAGGATGGTGAACATCTGGCACTTTCCGATGAAAACAACGATTCCCACTATGACGTCGGATCTGGCGGTTGTCAATTCACGATTGAGTTTTTCACGATGGGGCAAATGCGTCCACTGCCCCATGCGATCAAGCATCGTGAGTGATCAAACGAGCACTTGACATACTCAGGAAACCCGGGCAACTTAATGACAAAGTCGCATCGGACCGGATGATTCACCTGGCAGGCATTCTGCCATCAGCCTTGGACCGGGGTTTTCCCGCCCACCCGCATCCGCTGTCGCGGCAGGATGGAGCACGTCATGGCAGAGACGAATGAAGAATTCCTGGTGGACGGCAGGTACGGCATCCTGGACCTGGTGGATCTGGAGATGCTGCGGGACATCTTCGAGAAGTTCACGGCGGCGACCGGCTTCACCATCGGGTTCCTCGACCACCCCGGGTTGAACATTCTCATCGCCACGGGGTGGCGGGACATCTGCACCCGATTCCATCGTGAGAACCCGGAGGCGGCCGAGATCTGCCGCAGGAGCAACGCCCGCTTGCTCGATGGTCTGAAAGACCCCGGGCAGGTGACCATCGATCCTTGTGACCACGGACTGGTGGACTGCGCGACCCCCATCATCATCAAGGGCCGGCACATCGCCAGTCTGGCGACGGGCCAGCTTCTGCTCGCACCGGCCGATCCCGAGCGTTTCAGAAAACAGGCCTGCAGGTTCGGGTTCGACGAGGAAGCCTACCTGAAGGCTCTTGCACAGGTCCCGGTGGTCTCCGAAACGCGTTTGCGTGCGGTCACCCGCTTCCTGGGCAGCCTGGCCCATGTGATCTCCGACCAGGGCTACGCCAACCTCGAGCTCCAACGCGAGTCCGACCGATTGGAGCGGGAAATCACCACGCGGCGACAGGTTGAGACAGCGCTCAAGGAGAGCGAGGCCCGCCTCAAGACCATCTTCGAGCACGCCGTCGACGGCATCCTGATCGCCGATCAAGAGACGAGGAAATTCACGCACTGCAATCCCATGATCTGCCAGATGACCGGCTACGCCGAAGCCGAGTTGTCGACCTTGGGACTCGGAGACATCCATCCACCCCAGGATCTCCCGATGGTCGCCGAGCACTTCGAACGCCAGATCCGCGGGGAAATCACCCTGGCCCGGGACATCCCGGTGCGCCGCAAGGACGGCTCCATTCTCTTCACCGACGTCAACTCCTTCCCCATCGTGCTCGAAGGCCGATCCTGCCTGGTCGGTTTCTTCCGGGACATCACCGACCGTCGACAGGCCGAGACCCTGCGTGCGAAGATGGAGGAGCGGTTGTTCCACGTCCAGAAGCTCGAGAGCCTCGGCCTGCTCGCCGGCGGGATCGCCCACGACTTCAACAACCTGCTCACGGGCATCCTGGGCAACATCGACCTGGCCCTCGCCGACCTGCCCGCGGTCTCCCCCATCCGAGAGAACCTCATGGGCATCAACCAGGCCGCGCACCAGGCGGCCGATTTATGCCGGCAGATGCTCGCCTACTCGGGTCGGGGACGCTTCGTCGTCCAGCGGCTGGATCTGCGGGCGATGGTCACCGAGCTCGCCCCAATATTGACCGTGACCATTTCAAAGAAGGTCCTTCTCCGGCAGGTCTTCGAGGGCGACGTTCCCCCGATCGACGCCGATCCTTCCCAGATCCGGCAGGTGCTCATGAATCTGATCATCAATGCGTCCGAATCGTTCGGTGATGAGCACGGGACCATCACCATCACGGTGGGCGCCCGGGACTGCGACGCCGACACCTTCACCGGATCGGTCGTGCGGGACGCGTTGCCCGAAGGCCGCTACTCGTACGTGGAGGTCGCCGACGACGGGTGCGGCATGGATCCGGAGACGCGGCGGCGCATCTTCGAGCCTTTCTTCTCCACCAAGTTCGCCGGGCGGGGCCTGGGCCTGGCCGCCGTGCTGGGGATCGTGCGTGGTCACCGCGGGGCGATCCTGTTGTACAGCGAGAAAGACAAGGGCACGACTTTCAAGGTGCTGTTCCCGGTCGCGGAGGGTGAACCCGCTCCACCCAAGACGGCCTCCTCGGTTGGCCTCGACTGGAAGGGCAGCGGCACCATCCTGCTGGCCGACGACGAACCAACCGTGCGGGACGTGGGGCGCAAGCTCCTGGAGCGACTCGGGTTCCACGTGCTCCTGGCCGTGGACGGGGTCGATGCGCTGCGGCTCTTCCGGGAGACGGTGGTGGAGCGACACGAGAAGATCGACTGCGTCATCCTCGACCTCACCATGCCGAGGATGGACGGCTCCGCAGCGTTCCAGCAGATCCGGCAGTTGCGACCGCGGGTCCCCGTGATCCTGTCGAGCGGCTACAACGAGCAGGAGGTCACCCAGAAATTCGTGGGACGGTCCTTCACCACGTTCATCCAGAAGCCGTACCAACTGCTCGAGATGGCCACCCGGCTACGGGAGGCGCTGACACGACAGCCGGCTGAGGGGGACACCTGATCACGGGCACGCACGACGATGTGACGTCAAATCCCTCGCACAGCCAGTACCGCGCACGCATCCATCCGGACCGTTCGAAGCTTGAAAGAAATTATCCTCTATGCTACCAAGGCTCTCATGACCGACGACACCATGGAACTCCATGCCGCCGACCTGCTGCATCACCTCCAGGCGGGGGTCATCATCCACCGGGCCGACACGCGCATCATGTTCGCCAACGACCACGCCTGCACCCTCCTCGGGCTCACCCGTGACCAGATGACCGGCAAGGAAGCCATGGATCCGGGGTGGGCATTCCTCCGGGAGGACGGCAGTCCGATGCCCCTGGAGGAATTTCCCGTCATGCGGGTCCTCGGGGACGGGGCACCGCTGAGGCACTGCGCCATGGGCGTGAACCGCCCCGCTACCGCGGACGTCCTGTGGGCCTCGGTCAACGCCTTCCCGGAACACGACGACGACGGCCGGCTCCGTCGCGTGGTGGTGACCTTCATCGACATGACCGATCGGGTGGTCGCGGAAAACCGCAACCGGCACATCACCCAGGTGCTGCGAGCCATCCGGAACGTGAATCAACTGATTGTCCAGGAGAAGAACCGGGACCGGCTGCTGGCTCGGGCCTGCGACCTGCTCACCGAGACCCGGGGCTATCAGTCGGCCTGGGTCATGGTCTTCGACGATCGGGGGCGGGGCATGGCCGTCGCCCAGTCGGGTTGCGGTCCCGAGTTCGACGCGCTCGAGGCGCGGCTGCGAGAGGGCGTCTGGCCGGACTGCGTGCGCGCCCTGGGGGACGGCGACCACGTGGTCGTGCGCCAGAACCTGCCCGACACCTGCGGGGATTGCCCACTGCGCGGCCGGAACCCCGAGCGGGCCTCCCTGTCCGCCCCCCTCTCCCACGACGGCCAGCGCCTCGGCGCCCTGGTGGTCTCCCTGCCCGCCGCCCTCGCCGGCGACCCCGAGGAGCACGCCCTGCTCCTCGAGGTTGCGGGGGATCTCGGCCTGGCCCTGCACCTCATGCGGGTCGAGGAAGCGAAGGACGCCTCGGTGAAATCCCTGCTCGACAGCGAGGCTCGCTTCCGGACCCTGGTCGAAGCCGCCCCCGACGGCATCTTCATTCAGACCGGCGGTGGTTTCCGGTATCTCAACCCCGCCGCGCGGGTGCTCTTCGGAACCGATGAGGCGCGCGACCTGGTGGGGACCCGGGTCCTCGACGCGTTCGTCCCCGAGGTGCGCGCCACCGTGGCCGAGCGCATCCGGCGACTCAACGTCGACCGCCAGGCGCAGACGCGCCTCGAGGAGCGCGTGTTGCGCCCCGACGGTTCGATCGTGGAAGCCGAGTTCGCCGGCGTTCCGTTCGTCCACGGGGGCGAGCCGGGCGCGCTGGTGTTCGCCCGAGACGTGTCCTCGCGCAAGCGCGACGAAGCCGAGCGGGACGCCCTGCGCGAGCAGTTGACGCAGGCCCAGCGGCTGGAGTCCGTGGGCCGGCTGGCCGGCGGGGTCGCCCACGACTACAACAACATCCTCAGCGTCATCATCGGCACGTGCGAGCTGGCCATGGATCGCGTCGAGGTCGGCGACCCGCTGATGGACGATCTGGAGTCGATTCTCCATGCGGCGACCCGCTCCGCGGACATCACCCGCCAGCTGCTCGCGTTCGCGCGCAAGCAGACCATCGCGCCGCGGGTGCTCGACCTCAACGAGGCCGTGGCCGGACTGCTGAAGATGCTAGATCGGAAGAGCGTCGTGTAGGGAAAGAGTGTAGATCTCGGTGG
>CALKWH010000025.1 GCA_938004375.1 uncultured Pseudomonadota bacterium | reverse complement strand
CACCGAGATCTACACTCTTTCCCTACACGACGCTCTTCCGATCTAAAATGGAATGGATACGGGCACGCTGGATATGAAAGAAAATGCTGCCAGCGTTCACGAGTTGAGTCAGCACTAGTGGGTGCTCGGAGGTGTCGACGGACTGAAGAAGCCCGAGCAGGGTATCCACTTCAAAGGTTCGGCCCGATCGAAGGAAGCATTCCATCCAATAGACGAGCCCCTCCGGATCCTGGATCAGGTCCATTAGCTCCGAGGATATTCTGGTGTTCTGGCCTTCTTCTCGCAGGTTCCGGCTTTCATCCACGAGCCGCGGGTCGACCGCCTTCCCCAGCTTGAGCATCTCCTCCCAGCGGAAGACGGACCGAGCTTCCAGGGCCAGCAGGGCAATACCCAGTTGAAAAGAGATTCGCGTCTTCGACGAGACGTCCCGAATGCCTTGGACCCAGTTGACCCGTAGAGATGTCAGGCGTTGGCGCCAGGAATCCCGGACGGTGACGAATTCTCTCTGCTCATCCCGGAAGGTGAAAATGTTGTGAAACAAGTACCTTTCCAGCCCGACGAGACTCTGGATGAGGTCTACCACGAGGGCGTCCCGCGTCGAATGCGCACGATCGCGGCACGCCTTCAGCGCGGCCAGGCAATTCTCGCGAAGTTGACGCTCCCGCTCCCGCACGAAGTCAGACATTTCGGTTTGTTCGGGATGCATGTACTCAGGGATGGGGCATGGCAGGCACTCCGGATGTTGAAGAAACGGCAGCAGCCACGCCAAGGTATCCTCGTCGAAGCCGATTTCCGAGACCGCCGCGAGCAGATCGTGAAGATCAAACTCTTCGTTCTGTGGTTCAAATTCAGTAAATTTGGGCATGTCGTTTCCTTCCGCAGACCCTCTTGGCAGGTCGCGCCTCATGAAGCATCGGAGCACCGGTGAGGTCTGACTGTTTCATCAAGCCGAAGCGGCCAACAAATCAGTCAGTTCGTGGATCAGCATGAAGCTGAAGAGCGGGTGCCCAGTACGGACTTTTTCTTTCTAGGCACTCGCCTGGGCGTCGTCAAGTGGTGCCCTGAAAAATTCCATAGTTAAAAAGATGGGGGCCACGGCTTGTCTCGGTAAGTCAGACGTGATTCGTTCTGGCGCCGCCAGTCGGCTCTGAAAGACAAACGCAATTCGTTCCAGCGTCGCCAGGCGGCCCGGGAACCCAAACGCAATTCTCTCTGGCGCCGAGAAGCGGCCCGGGAAAGCAACCGCAATTCGATCCACCGTCGCCAGGAGGCCCGGGAACCCAACACAAGTCGTTCCGACGCCACGAAGCGGCTTGGGGAACCATTCGCAATTCACTCCGTTGTCACAAGGCAACTCGGGGAACCAATCGCAATTCACTCCGGCGCCACGAGTCGACTCGGGGAGCCAAATGCAATTCACTCCGGTGCCACAAGTCGGTCCAGGTAAGCAAACACGATTCACTTTGTCTTCCCCAGCCGTTGAAAAGTTTGAAAAGAAGAGGCTGTGGCAGAGCCACCGCACTCCCTGAAGGGAGATTACACCGGGGTCGGCGCCGCGGGGGTCGACGGCCGGGTTTTGGGGCGCAGGGAGGCCAGCGGCTCGAGGACGTAGACGGCGTGTTCGGCGTGGGCCGGCTCGGACAACAACAGGATGGTGGCGCGCACGGCGGCCACCAGGGGCGCGCGCACGGCGCCCACGACATCGGGTTTGGCGGCGCGCAGCTCGCCGCGCTGCTCGCGGGCGGCCTCGAACGCCTGGTGGGACGCCCGCAGCCGGGCCACGTACGGAGTGAGACCGACGGCGGTGATCAGGTCGGCCTTGGCCTCGAGTTGATCGAAGAGGGACACGAGCCGGGCCGATTCGACGCTGAAGGGGGCGTTCAGGAAGTCCAGGCCCTCGCCGAAGAGCAGCCGGTGGAGCTCGGCTGCTGCCGGGGCGGTAGCCGCGTGCAGCGGGGACATCATGTGCACCAACAGGACGTGTTCGATCACGCGGAAGTCGTCGTCCCGCGCGTTGTCCTTCTCGATGACGTCGGCGGTCGCCGGCCTCGTGTCCACGCCCTCGTAGGCGGTGATCACGGGGCGAGCCGTGGCCTCGAGGCGCTCCGCGCGGGCGAGCATCACGGGGTCGCCCGGGTGACGCTCGCGGAGGCGCGCGGCGACGTTGAGCGCCGCTCCTGCGACGTCGAGCAGGTTGTAGTTGGAGAACGAGAACTTGAACATGATCACTCCTTTCCTTGAGGGTTTTCTCCCCACGTCCGGCCACCAGGGATCATTCTCTGATGTGCAGGGCACTTGGGAACAACGGCATTAGGACTTGTGTTGATTATTGGATCGACGGTCTGTTGTCAAGCAGGATTTCACCGCGGCTGTCAGAACCGCAGGCGGTAGCCGACGAGCACGCTGAGGGCCGAGGCGCTGCTCTCGCCGGTGATCAGGCCCGAGAGGCAGCCGATGCCGAGGGACACCTCGAGGAGCACGGCCCCGGGACCCAGGACGTACTCGCCGCCGCCGACCAGCACGGCGCCGAAGCGGGTCTCGGTCTGGCGGTTCTCGCCCAGGTCCTCACCCCCGGCGGTGCCGTTCACGACCGTCTGCAGCAGCAGCAGGCGCGGACCGGCGCCCGCGTAGGCGTTGAAGGGTTTCGCGGGCGGCAGGAACCGGTAGCGGGCGACCAGGCCGATCATCAGGAAGTCCTGGTCGAGCTCCCAGGAGACGGAGCCGGCGTCGAAGCGGCCGTCGTCCTGGTCCCCGGAGGCGGCGGCGCGGTCCCAGGCGCCCGTGAGGGCGACGTCCAGGCGCCCGCCCAGCAGGGTGACGCCCCCCTCGAGCTCGACCTGGGCCGCGGGTCCGAGCTCGCTGAAGACCGAGTGCAGCGCCCCGCCGAGCTTGAGCCCGGCGAAGGGGGAGAACGCCGGGGCGTTCTCTTGCGCGGCGGCGGCGCGCGGACACAACAGGAAACAACCGAAGAGAAGAGGGAAGATGATTTTATACATTGCGCATACTCCTGTTCAGCGCCGCGTTCAGCGCACGTTGTACTCCGAGGAGGTCAGCACCGTGCCCATCGGACTCACGCCGCCCACGAGGTAGACGACGTTGCCGACCCGGGTGAAGCCGTATAGGGCGCGGGCCTGGTTCAGGTTCTGTCCCGAGCTGGTCATGTTCTGGATCCTCGGCTCGGTGATGGCCGTCCACCGGCCGTCCATGACGTTGTTCACGATGACGCCGGCCTGCCAGCCGCCCAGGTTGTAGGCCCGGTCGCCGCTCCAGAAGGCGCCGTAGCCGCGGTAGTTCACCAGGCTGCCCGACTGCATGGCCTGCCCGAACGCGCCGAGCTGGCCCAGGGCGCCGCCGCTGTACTTGGCCACCCGCACCGTGTTCACCGTGGCGGGCGTGTCGAGGGGGCCCGTGGCACCCGAGCCGCTGTAGAGATAGAACTCGCAGGCGCCGAGCGTGGTCTCGATGGCGTTGCCCTCCGAGGCGGCCCACAGGGCGTGCTCGCGCCGGGCCGGCAGATCGCCCGTGGCGGCGAACTCCACCGGGGTCCCCAGCAGGCCGCCCGAGATGTCGATGACCTCGTAGCCCGCGCTCTCGGTGGCCACGTCGGTGAGGCCGCCGAGCACGTACCAGTACGGGGTGCAGCCCACGTCCTGGCCGTCCGCGCTGTAGTCGCTCACCTCGATGAAGCCGTACGACGCGCGCGGGGTGTTCAGATGGCCGTGGACGTGCCACCGGCCCAACTGGCCGATGGTCAGCGGCGCGCGGGTGTCGTCCTCGAAGAGGAGCGGGTTGGTGTCGGTGAACGAGTGGGTCGCCGCGTTGGTGCCGGCCACCACGGCCAGCAGGCGCAGCTCGCCGGCGCCGCCGTTGACCGTCAGGGTGCGGTAGACGCGGTACTGGGCGGCCGGGGTCACGGTGTCCGCGCCGTGCATGGTGTCCCAGGTCAGGGTGATCTCGACGCCGTCGGGGACGTCGGGCGCGTAGAGCGTCACGGCCTCGGACGGCAAGGTCTCTCCGCCCGGGTTCGCGGCGTCGCCGGCGGGCATCACCGCCGAGACGACGTAGGTCCAGGAGCCGGCCTCGAGGCCGTTGCCCAGGGCGGCGAACTGCAGGTTGACGTCCACGAGCTCGGGGACCTCGAGGGGATCGAGGATCCGGGCGCGCTGGATTTCATCGGAGGCCACGCCCGCGGCGTCGAGGCCGCCGAGCAGGTAGACGAAGCCGCCCAGGGAACGGGCGTGGGCCAGGGTGCGGCCGGCGGGGAGCCCGTTCTCCACCGGACCCCAGGGGCCGATCTCGCCGAAGCGGCCCAGGCCGGCCACCTCCACGGAGTCGAGGGCACCGGCCGGCGTCCCGTCGTCGCCGCCGATGGTGTACAGGAACTGCGCCTTGCGGGTGGCCCGGCCGTAGGCGAGCCCGGGGGCCCTGCGCGCGGTCCCCAGGTTCGCGACGAGCTCGGGGTGCAGCACGTAGCTGGGGCGGAAGGGGCTGATGTTGCCCGCCGGCGTGGTGACCGAGAGGGAGAAGTACTCGTCCCAGGTGCCGTCCACGCTGTTGGTGACGCGGACCACGCACACCGCGCCGTTGGTGACCAGGGCCGCGTCGACGGAGACCTCGAGCTCGGTGAGGGTGGAGCCGGCGACATCCACCGTGGCCGGCGGCGCCGATCCGTCCTCGCACTCCACCGTGACGACGGGGTTGTAAAAGTGCTGGCCGTAGATGACGATGGGCTGGTCGTCCTCCTTGTTGACCTTGGTCGGGAGGACGTCGACGATGATCGGCGGGGCGACCGCCATGGCCTCGTAGGCGCCCGCGGAGAACCCGACCGTGGGCGGCTCGCCGGGGTTGATCACGACCAGGTCGTAGACGCCGGCGGGCAGGGGCGGCACGATGGCCGAGAGCTGGCTCGAGGAGTTGAAGACCACCGCCCGCAGGGGCTCGGCGGTCTGGAGCGCGGTGTTGGACAGGTAGACGCGCGGCGTCGCCAGGAAGTTGACCTCGTCGACCAGCAGGTCGGCGTCGGCCTTCGCCAGGACGTTCACCGCCACGTTCGTGTTCTCGTGCCCGAAGGGCGGGTTCAGCGGCGGATCCAGCAGGGCGATCGTGGCCTCGGAGACGACCGTGAGGCCCTCGGGCAGGAACGAGTCGCAGCCGCCCACGCCGCGCACGAACACGTCGTAGGTGCCCGCGTCGAGACCGGACGGGATCGTCCCCAGGATCTTCGTGGGACGCAGGGGATCCCAGGCGAGATCGGTCAGCGCGGTCTCGGCGCCGCCGCCGGCGGGGGCGACCGTCACCGCGGACGGCAGCGCGGTGATCCCGGAGCCGTAGATCGTCGCCCGGATCGCCACGCCGTTGTAGACCACGGGGGGATCCAGGTAGTACACGACCGGCCCCAGGTTGACCGTGATCGCCGAGGCGAGCATGTCCGAGCACCCGCCGGCGCCGGTCACGTGCAGGTTGTAGGTGGTGGTCCGCAGGCCCGCGGCGAAGGCGATCTGCGCCTCGGTGCCCTCGGGGTTGACGCTGATCGAGGACGGGTCCACGCGCCCGCCGTCGGGATCCAGCAGATAGGCCGAGACCCCCTGCAGGTTGGTGCCGGTGACGGTGAAGAGGCCGCCGCCCGAGCAGATGGTGGCGGGCGTGATGCCCGTCACGTCCGGGGGCGGGGCGACCACGAGCTCGACGGCCTCGGTGGACACGCAGCCGGCCGGCTCCGGATTGGTGACGGTCACGGCGTACGGACCGCCGTTCACGTCCAGGGATCCCTGCACCAGGGTGCCGGTCATGCCGGTGCACGAGAGGACGTTCTCCACCCCGGGCACGGCCTCGCAGGTGCCGTCGAGCATGGCCACGTCCGACAACTCGAGCCCGCCGATGGTCACCACGGGGACCTCACCCTCGATCGAGAGGAAGCCGGTCCCCGTGATGGTGACCCCCATGTCGGTCTGGGCCAGGCACACGGGGTTGGGCTGGATCTGCGTGATCGAGGGCGGCGGGACCACGGAGAGCATCACCGCGTCCTCCACGGTCTGGCCGTCGGGCAGGTTGGTGCAGCCGGCCGGATCGGGGTTGATGACCTCGACCTCGTGGAGGCCGGGCGCCACGTCCCCCTGGGCCACGATGAGCTCCAGCTCGGTGCACGAGAGCGCGTCCTCGGCGCCGGGCACCGCGGAGCAGGACTCCGGGACCGTCGCCACGTCCACCGGGACGCCCCCGATCAGGACCGTCGGCACGTCGGCGCCGATCTGGATGAAGCCCGTGCCCGTCAGCAAAAGGACGTTCTCCCCCTGCGCGGTGCACACCGGCTGCGGCTCGAGCTCCAGGGTGGCGGGCGCCGGCACGACGGCCAGCTCCACGAGCTCCTCGGAGGCGCACTGCGCGGTCACGGGGTTGGTCACGACCACCGCGTGGGCGCCGGCCGAGAGGGCGTCGTCGGCCAGCACGATGGCGATCGAGGTGCAGGTCCTGGCGCCCGCGAGCCCCTCGATGTCGGCACAGCCGTCGAGGCCCGTGACGCTGGCCGACACGCCGCCGACGGTGACCGTGGGGCCAACGCCGTCGAGCTCCAGGTAACCCTCGCCGGTGACCGTCAGCGCTCGCTCGCCCTGCTCCAGGCACACGGGCTCGGGGGTGATCTCCTCGACGACGGGCGGCGGCACGATGTGGAGGGTGACCGCCTCGGAGGACACGCAGGAGGCGGGCGCGGGGTTGGTCACGGTCACGGCGTGGGCGCCCACGCCGACCTGGTCGACGCCGACCTGGATGCGCATCGTGTTGCAGGCCTGCACGTCGACGCGGGGACCGGCGATGGGGGCGCAGTCCTCCATGGCCACCGGCGTGAAGTCCACGCCGCCCACGTTCACCGTGGGCAGGGCCTCGCCGATCTGCAGGAAGAACGCGCCCGTGAGCACGATCTCGTTCTCATACTGGGCGGTGCAGATCGGCGTGGGGAGCGCCGAGTCGAGGGTCGGCGGCGGGACCGCGGTGAAGGCCTGGGGGAGCAGCGTCCGTCCCCCCGTGGGGTTCCTCACCGAGACATCGTAGACGCCCCGCGCCAGGGCCAGCGCGGGATCCACGAGGAAGGACAACTGCCGCCCGTTGATCCACTTGACCCGCAGATTGGCGGGATCGGCGGCGTCGGGGTTCAACAGGGTGTCGACCTGCGTGAGGGCGGAGCCGTCGACGTCGCTCATGAGCGACAGCGTCACCTGGGGCAGCGCCATCGCCGGATCGTCGGTCAGGGCATCGACGGGGGCCGGTGAGAAGCCCGCCCCGTCGATGAGCACCCAGGTCTCGGCCTGATGACAGACGACCTGCGGGGTCACCAGCTCGGCCGAGGGCTTGGGCCCCTCGACGCCGTTGGAGCAGCCGGCCCACGCCAGGACCCACCCCAGGAACAACAGAAATGGAAGATGAATGCGCGTTCTCATGGAGCACCTCCGGTGAATTCAAAAAATGGAGTCCATCCTTCGACGGACGTTCGTAGCGGCCATGCAGTGCCTCAAAGATCCGGGGACGGTCCAACTTTTTCACGGGACGTTTTTCTGTGTCATCGGCTGATTTTTCTGACCCGATCCGGCAACCCCGGGGCACTGGGGTTTTCGGGAGCGGCGCGCCGGAGGACCGGCCGGGAATTCCGGGTCGCGCATCACACCTGGTTGTGATATGACTCTCCCCATTCGGAGCCTGCCGGTGAAGCCCACGTCTTCCAACCCACGCCTCATCCCGTTCCCGCACGAGTGGAGCCTCGAAGCGCTCACCGCCGGCCTGCGGGAGCGGGATCCCGCCGCCGGGAGGGCGTTCTTCGACCGCTTCGCCCGGCACGTGAACCGGCTGGTGTGGCGCATGCTCGGCGCCTGCGCCGAGCACGACGACGTGGTCCAGCAGGTGTTCGCCAACGCCTTCGCCTGCGTCCACCAGGTGCGGGACCCGCAGCGGCTGGAGTCCTGGCTCGTCGGCGTCGCCGTGAACACGGTCCGCCGGGAGCTGCGCAGCCGCCGGTTCCGGCGCTTCTTCGTGGTGCTGGGCCTGGCCGAGGAGTCCCTCGGCTCGGAGCTGGACCCGGAGAAGCAGGCCACCGCCTTCGAGTTGTACCGCCTGCTCGGGCAGTTCCACCCCGAGGAGCGCCTGGTCTTCGTGCTGTGCATGGTCGAGGGCATGACGCAGCCCGAGGCCGCGGCCGCCTGCGGCATCTCCCTGTCCACGTGCAAACGCCGGCTGGCCCGGGCCTGTCAGAAGGCCGCCCGGCTGGCGAAGGATCATCCCGACCTCGACGAATCCCCGAGGGAGGAGGAGCGGCCATGAACCTGCAGGATCTCCACCGGCTCGGAAAGAAGGCGGCCGATCAGATGGGCGAGGGCCCCGGGGAGGACCGCCTCGCCGCCCAGCGCGAGGCCGTGGCGGCGCTGCTCGAGACCGACGCCCGACGGACGTCGCCCGCCTGGCCCGGCCGGCCCGCCCGACCCGTCTGGGTCGCCCTCCCCGCCCTCGCGGGGGCCGCCCTCAGCGTGCTGATCGTCGGTCTGGCCTGGCTCCTGTGGCCCGCCGCCGAGCCCCTGCGCGCCGCCCCGGAGGAGGGGCTGGTGCTCACCGCCCGCGCCACCCCCCTCGTGATGGAGCTCGACGGCGGCAACGCGGCCCGGCTCTCCCCCGACTCCGTCGGCCAGCTGGCCGTCTCGACGCCGGCCGAGGTCCGCGTCGTGCTGATCCACGGAGAACTGACCTCCACTGTCCGCACGCCCGTGCGCTGGAGTGTGCAGGCAGGCCCCTACACCGTCGAGGCCGCCGGCACCGAGTACGTGGTCCGGTGGAAGGACGAGCGCCTCGAGGTCCGCGTCCGGCGGGGCCGGGTGCGCGTGCTGGGCCAGGCGGCCCCGCAGGCGGGCTGGCTGGTGGAGGCCGGCGAGCACCTGACCATCGATCGCGGCCGCCTGCTCGAGAAGACGGGGACGCCCCCCGCCGCACCGGGGACCGATCCTCCCGCGACCCCACCCGCCGGGACTGCCACGGAGGCGCCACCACCACCAGCCGGCCTCGTCGCTCCCTCGCCCTCCCCGGACGCCTCCGTCGGACCCGCGACCCAGGAGCTCCCGGTGCGGGATCCGGCGAAACCGGGACCGGCGCCCGACGCCGCCATGGAGCCTCCGGACAGACCGGTGCCCGTCATGGCGCTGCCCCCTCCCGTGGAGCCCGTGACGACGCCACCCTGGCGGACCCACCTGGCCCGCGAGGAGTACGCCCAGGCGGTGGCCTGGATCGAGAAACAGGGGGTCTCCGCGTTCGCCGACCAGGCGTCCCTGGCGGACCTGCAGGCCATGGCCAACGCCGCGCGCTACGCCGGCCGGGGCCAGACCGCCCTGGTGCTGCTGGTCTCCCTGCGCACGCGCTTCCCGGGCACCGGCCCGGCCTCCACCGCCGCCTTCCTGATGGGGCGCGTCTACTCGGAGCAGTTGAAGGACCATCGGGCGGCTGTCTCCTGGTTCTCCACCTACCTCGCCGAGGTGCCGGCCGGCTCCCTGGTCGAGGAGGCGCTGGGCCGCAAGATGGACGCCGCCCAACGCGCGGGCATGACCGCCGAGGCGAAGCGGACCGCCGCGCTCCTGATCGAGCGCCACCCCGCCAGTCCTTTCCGCCCCCTGGCCAATCAAATCCTGGGTGTTCCGCAAAAACCATGACCGTCCGACTCGTCGCATTTCCCTTGATTTTTCTGATTTTCGTGTTCACCGCGCGCCCCGGCGTCGCCCGGGGGACCGAGGTCCGTGAGACCACCGTGATCGTGGGCATGGAGCCGTGCTGCGCCGCCGAGGCCTGGCCGGGCGCCGAGCGCCTGCTGGCCCGCGAGTTCCGCGCCCTCGGGTTCGCGGTTCTCATCGTCCCGGGCAAGGCGCAGGATGAGCGGAGCCGCCGCGTGGAGCTGCAGGACCTTACCGAGGCCCACGCCGCGGCCTGCGCCGTGCGTATCGTGCGGCCGCCGGCCGGCCAGGGCGTGGTGGAGCTCTGGGTGAATGATCGGGTCACCGGCAAAATGCTTTTCCGTCAACTCGAGATCTCGCCCGAGGTGGGGGACCGCGAAGCCGAGATCATCGCCCTGCGCATCGTCGAGATGCTGCGGGCCAGCCTGCTGGAGCTGCGCCTCCCCGCGCCGGAGACCGGCCGCAGGACTCCGCCACCCCCTAAGCCGCGCGCGTTGCCCCCCGCGGTCCGCCGGCTGGTCCCCAAGGAGCCCCCGCCGCCCCCGCCGTTGCTCGAGCTCGAGCCGCAGGCCGGCGCGTGGATCTCCTCCGGCGGCGTCCCCGCCCTGGGCATGCTCCACCTGGGCCTGCGACTGCGGCTACCGGCCGCCATCGCCCTGACCGCGGACCTGGGCCTCTCGGCGATCTCCGGACACCTGCGCGAGGAAGGCCTCGCCTCCACCTTCGACGTGCTCTCGGGTCTCGTCTGGGCGACCTGGCAGCCCGAGCCCCGCGCCACGGTGCGTCCGGCCTTCGGCGTGGGCGCGGGCCTTTTGCGCCCCAGCGCCGAAGGGATCTCGGGCGACGGCTTCACCCTGCGTGAGGACGCCACCTGGGTGGCCGCTGCCGGGGTCCGGTTCGAGCTGTCCTGGCACTTCGGTCATCGGTTCGCCGCGCTCTTCACGGTGAACGCGGGCGTGGCGATCCCCGAGATCACCGTGCGGTTCGCCGGGGAGGCGGTCGCCCACGCGGGCAACCCCTTCGCCGAGGTCCTCGCCGGCCTCCGGATTCATTTGTTCTGAATTTTTTTGGACCGGTTTGCACGTCCGGGGGCACTGTGGTCCCGGGAGCGCCAGGCGCCCCCCCCCCGAACCTCGCGCCTGCGACGCCTCCAGGAGGTCACCATGAGAATCATTCGCCCGTCGTCGTCCCGCCCGTTTAACTTATTGCAATTGGCTCTTGCCCTGGCCCTGGCCCTCGCCGCCTGCGACGACGGTGAGGTCGCGCCCATCGAGAACAACCAGACGAACAACGTCAACAACGTCAACAACGTCAACAACGTCAACAACATCAACAACATCAACAACACCCAGTGCCTGGCCGTGGGCGAGACCTGCGCCCTGCCCGAGGACTGCTGCTCCGGGCGCTGCGAGCAGGAGATGTGCCTGGGGCCCACCGGCCTGTGCTTCGAGCTGGGCGAGACCTGCCTGACCTCGTCCGAGTGCTGCTCCGGGCGCTGCGAGGCGACCCCGTCCGGCGTCCTGCAGTGTGTCGTCGGCGGCTGCGCGGGCGTCGGGGACGCCTGCCAACTGGCGGTGGACTGCTGCTCGCTCTCCTGTGTGGACGGCCTGTGCTCGGACGAGGGGCTCTGCGTCGTCGAGACCGGCGCCTGCGACGCGGACGAGGACTGCTGCTCGGCCTCCTGCGACGGCACCGCCTGCCTGCCCAGCGGCTCCTCGTGCCTGGTCACCGGCGAGCTCTGCGGCGACTCCCCCTCGTGCTGCGGCGGCCTGTGCGACCTGATCGGAGAGGAGATGCGCTGTCTCCAGGTGAACTCGTGCCGCTCCGGCGGCGAACTGTGCACCAAGGGCTCGGACTGCTGCTCGGGCGTCTGCGGGACCGATGGCCTGTGCCCGGTGATGGCCGAGTGCCAGACCGTGGGCGAGCCCTGCACCGGCTTCCATGAGTGCTGCTCGGGCGTGTGTGCCGATCCGGGCACCGGCGTCCCGGTGTGTCAGTTCAACTCCGGCTGCCGCCCCTGGGGCGAGATCTGCCAGGTGGCCGGCGACTGCTGCTCCGGCCTCTGCGAGGAATACCTTTCCACCGGCGTCCTGCGCTGCGAAAAGGCCCTGGGCTGCATGCCAGAGGGTGAGGTATGCGGCATGGGCCAGTCCACCAACTGCTGCCCGTCCGGCCCCGACGGCGGCACTCAACTCTGCCTGGAGACCCTCCTGGGCGTGACCCGCTGCTTCTCCCCGGACTCTCCGGAAGGCTGCTTCGCCGAGGGCGCGACTTGCACCTTCGGCGACGAGTGCTGCTCGGGCGTCTGCCTGCCCGACGCACAGGGCGACCTGGTCTGCGCCGCGGGCTGCAGCCCGCTCGCCGGCCCCTGCACCACCAACGGCGACTGCTGCGACGCCGCCCTCTGCGTCGACGGCCTCTGCACGCCCAACGTCAACAACTGCATCCCCCTGGGCGCCGCCTGCGAACTGAGCACCGACTGCTGCTCGGGCATCTGCTACGAGTCCGGCGTGTGCGTAGGCGACCTGGAGTGATCGCCTTCCCCCAACATGGACTGCGGGAGCTTGCTCCCGCTTCTTCTCCTTCCTGCTTCATGCTCACCGGTCGTGGCCAAAACGCCACGACCGGTCATTCTCCGACGGTCTATCATTCATTTTCATATTTTTTTCTTGCCGAGCGGCGGGTGTAGCTATTTGTTTTTTTCTATCTTGGCGTTGCGGAGGCGCAGCCTCCGCCCCTCCAGGTCAGGGGGACGCCGGCCCGGCCACGAGTGCCTCTTCCACGCGCTGCACGGGACGGCCGAGGCCGGAAATCCCCCCGACACCCCCCTGTTATGCCGCTGTGAGAACCCGCAGCGTATTTGTTCTCTCTTTGGAGTGCGGCCGGCGACCGAAGACGGTCGCGCGCCTTGGAGTGCGGAGACCCGGGGCCGCGTTTTCCCCTACTGCGGCTGGTTGTTGCTGCCGGTGCCCAGCTCCAGGCCGAGCAGGTCGTAGACGCAGGTGGCGACGGGGGCGGGGGAGCAGGACTCGGCGGCCTCGATGCAGTCGATGGTCCGCTGCACCAGGGCGGGCTTGAAGCACTTGATCATGTCGCCGTCGCCGTGCTGCCGGGTGATGCACTGGGTGAGCTCGTCCTCGGTGGGCTCCGTGTTGCCGTCGCACTCCAGGATCTTCAGGCAGGCGGCCCGGTTGTACTCGGCGGTGTCGGTGGTGCACAGGGGCTCGGCGCTCTCGACGCACATCATCGCGTCCGCGTTCAACTCCGCGCACTCGGCGTCGAGCAGGCAGGTCCCGTAGGCGTCGACGTAGTCCGAAAGCATGTTGGCCGCCATCTCCTCGCACTCGGCGGTGCACTCGTCCAGGGTGGGCCCCAGCGCGCACTCCACGGTCTTCTGGCAGGTCTCCGCGCACCACGCGCCGGCGTCGAACCCGCCGCCATCGTCGTCGTCGCAGGCGGCCAGGGTGAACGAGAGGGACAAGGTCAGGAACAGGATGAATAATGTCTTTTTCATGTTGATACCTCCCGGCCGGGGGGAAGACGCACCGACCGCGGCACACAGTGCCCGCTACCGGGAAAAAGAGTCCAGAAAAATCGGGAACGCCCCGCATGGGGTGCCACGTCCACATCCTCATTGAAACAGCCAGGCGATCCGGCGTATGATGCCGCCCCAAGGAGAGCGCCGGATGGACTTCACTTTGCACCAACTGCTGCACACCATGATGGAACAACGGGCTTCGGATCTGCACATCACCACCGGATCGCCACCCCAGCTGCGCATCGACGGGCGCCTGATCCCGCTCAAGACGGCCAACCTGCTGCCGGACAACACCCGGGAGTTGTGCCACCAGGCGCTGACCGACCCGCAAAAGGAGATCCTCGCCAAGAACCACGAGGTGGACTGCTCCTTCGGCGTGCCCAACCTGGGCCGCTTCCGCGCCAACGTCTACTACCAGCGCGGCGCCGTGGCGGGCGCGTTCCGTTTCATCCCGTTCGAGATCCCGCCGCTGGACAGCCTGGGCCTGCCCTCGGCGGACATCCGCCCGCTGTGCTTCAAGACCCGCGGCCTGTTCCTGGTCACCGGCCCCACCGGCTCGGGCAAGAGCACGACGCTCGCGGCCATGCTCGACATCATCAACAACGAGAAGCGCTGCCACATCGTCACCATCGAGGATCCCATCGAGTACCTGCACAAGCACAAGAAGAGCCTGGTGAACCAGCGCGAGATGCACCAGGACACGTACTCGTTCCACGCCGCCCTGCGCTACCTGCTGCGCCAGGATCCCGACGTGGTGCTCGTGGGCGAGATGCGCGACAAGGAGACCATCGAGGCCGCCCTCGAGATCGCCGAGACCGGCCACATGGTGTTCTCCACCCTGCACACCAACAGCGCGATCCAGACCATCAACCGCATCATCGACGTCTTCCCGCCGCACCAGCACAACCAGATCCGCGGCCAGATCTCCTTCGTGCTCGAAGGCGTCATCTCCCAGCAGCTTTTGCCCAAGAAGAACATGCCCGGCCGCGCGCTGGCCTACGAGCTGCTGATCCCCAACCAGGCCATCCGCAACCTGATCCGCGAGGACAAGCTCCACCAGGTGTACTCCATCATGCAGATCAGCCAGAAACAGGGCATCCGCACCCTGAACCAGTCCCTCGCGCTCCTGTGCGCGGGCAACCAGATCACCCTCGACGACGCCGTCGCGCGCTGCACCGATTACGACGAGCTCGTCTCCCTGCTGCAGAAGGCGGGCATGAAGGTCTAGGGCTACAGCCAGGCGGCGCCGAGGCCGCCCTCCACGGACATGCGAATGGGCTTGGGGACGACGTGCCAGGGCAGGCCGTCGGGCACGACGAGGGGGGTGAGGCTCTGGCGCAGGTTCTCCAGGCGCACCGCCGAACAGTCGCTCTGGAAGTGCAGCAGGCCGGGGCGCAGGGCCTCGGAGTCTTCGGCGGCAGGCGCGCAGACGGCGACCACCGCGCGGGACTGCACGTGCTCCCGCAGGGCCGCCGGGAGCGGACGGTGCGAGAGGACCAGGGCCGACTCGCCCATGCCCTCGAGCGCGCGCAGGGTGTGCACGAGCCCGCCCAGGCTTTCCGGGGCCGGCTCCTGCTCCAGGATCAGCACGTACCGGGCGAAGGCCGAGCCCTCCCCCGCCGAGGGGCACCCCTCGAGGATCTTCTCGTGCAGGCCGGTGATGGGCGGTGAGATTGGGCGAGTGAGCGTGGTCGGCGTGTACGGCTTGACGCTCAGCAGGGCGGCGCAGCTCTTTCCCGTGGCGACGTCGGGCTGGACCAGCAACTGGAGGCCCAGGGGGATCTGGAGCCCGGCGGTGAGCGTCCCGATGAGCTCGGCGGTCAGATCGGACAGGGGGCTGCCGGAGCCCGCCACCAGCGCGGTCGACGAGCGGGAGGAGGCACCGTTGGAGCCGGTCACCTCCTGCTCCTCGGTGACGGTGGTGAGGTTCATGGTGCCGTGGGTCTTGGCCAGGTGCCGCGGGATCAACTGCATGCGCTCCAGACCCATCTTCGTCTCCAGGGCCAGCAGGTTGGCGGGCCCCGGCCCGATGACGCCGCCGGGGGTGAAGGTCGCCGGCGTGGGGAAGTGCGGGTGCAGCGGCTCCCACCAGCCCGGGACGAGCAGGCCGCGGGGATCGGTGCCCTCCCCGCTCCAGACCACTGCGGTCATGTCGGGGTAATAGAACGACCCGCGCCGCGCGGTCGCCACCTCGGCCACGGCGATGGAGACCATCCAGTCCTCGAGGGGCAGCAGGATGCCCGAGAGGCACCTGCGGGTCTCGGTGAAGAAGACCATGCTCATCAGTTCCTTGATGTTCTGCTCGAGCACGCGCAGCCGCTCGAGCAGGCTGGAGTTGGGATCGACCACGTACTTGCGCGGGAACAGGTGGGGATACGGGGAAAGCCCCATGTCCTCGCCCTTGAAGACCGCGTCCACCAGCAGCAGGCCGGGCAGGCGGTTCTGCAGGAAGGTCCGCAGCTCGGCCCGCACCGCCTCGGGCAGCGGGTGCCGCAGGAACTCGCGCCGGATGATCTCGTCGTCGACGCCGGCGTCGATGGCCCACTTCAACTGGTTCTGCTCGACGAAGTCCCAGCCGGCCTCGGCGGGCAGGATCCAGGTGTGCACGGGGACCAGGGGCAGCGGACTCCGCTTGGAGACGGCCTCGAGCAGGGGCGCGCAGTGCGCCAGTGCGCGGACGCGGCCGTGCCAGGCCGTGGAGGACGGAACGAACGAGTGCAGGAAATCATTCCACATGTGAGGCTCCCGGTGGACCGGCCTTGGATGGATGCGGCCGCGTCAGGGGTAAGATTGAATGCAAAGACCGCGGGGATGTCAAGGGCTTCCGGCGAGCTCAGAAGTACAGCAGGCGGTTGATGTTCTCCTGCTCCCACTGGCGGGCCATGTGGAACTGCTCGAACCGCTGCTCGGCGGCCAGGAAGGCCGGCGAGTGGTACTGGCGACGGCCGTTGACCACGGGGGCGCCGTAGACCTGGTGGAGCATCTCGTGGTACATCACCGACTCCACGAAGAAGCGCGGCACGAACTGCCGGTCCAGCGCCGGGTGGATGGTGATCACGCGATCCTCGACGGAGTAGGTGCCCATCTTGGCGGTGCGGTGGTGGCGGGCCGGGCCGGGGTTCTCGCGGCCCCAGGTGACCCGCGCCTTGATCCCGCCGGAAAAATACTTGCGGTTGAGCCGGTCGTAGATCTCCTGGAGGTCGTGGACCTGCCCGCGGGTGCGCAGATCCTCGGCGCGGGCGGCGGGCGCCTGCTCGCGGATCAGCGCGCTGTGGGCCTCGATGTACTGCTCGAGGATCGTCGAGCTCTCGGCATCGGCCTTCTCGATGTAGCGCCCCAGGGACCGCAGGATGCGGGGCTCGGCCTCGAGGAACATGTGATGGAGCCGGACCTTGAAGACGCCGCCGAGCCGCTTCACTGAGATGATCGAGGAGCGGTTGTCGGTGACCGTCAGTTCGAGGCGGCCGATCATGTGGGCCTGGATGCGCCGCTCCAGCACGGCGGCGTCGCTCTCCTCCACCGGCTGCGGCAGTGGGAGGGAGGGCTGCACGAAGCGGGGGACGGGTTTGACGGCCCGCCTCCCAGGGCTGGGCCCGCGACGCCGGGCCAGCGTGCGCGGCGTCTCGTCGAATTGCCAGGTCAGTTGCATCTGGAAAGGCTTCAAGTGACTCTCCGACCGTTCTTCCGTGGGATACTTTAGCTGATTTTTCATTTTCTTCAAATACTCGCTCAAAAATCCTGGAAAACCGTTTGGGTGCCTGGTCCGGCGCGGCCCCATGCCGCCCGTGATTCCAAGGTAACCCCAAAACTCACATGTCGCAAATTATCCTACATAATCCCAGTTTAAACAGAATTGACGGCAGTCGGAAGCCGCTTCTTTCCGGGGCTTCAGCTTGCTTCGGTCCGGCGGCAATGCTATCAAGTCCTCCAGGGAGGAATCCTCATGAATTTTCCGCGCTTTTCGATGCTTTTCGTCTGCCTGCTGTTCGCGTCTTCGGCCTGCGACGACGGCGGCAAGAAATCCGTGCCACAGCCGTCGCTGCAGCTGTCGACGATCACGGTGGGGCCGGTCAAATATCAGAAGGATCCCAAGGGCCTCGCGTCCGAGGTGACCGTGCACGTCGTCGATGACGCCGGCGCGCCACTCGCTGGCGTGGCGGTGCACCTCGAGTCGGACCTCGACCATTATTCCACGGTCACACCGGCGTCCGCGCTCACCGACGCCGCCGGCGACGCGGTCTTCTCCGTGGTCGGGACCGCGCTCGACGGGGCGGAGCTCCTGGCGCATGTCTCCACTTCCTCCACCGCCACCGACGTGGACGAGACCCTCGACGCCACCGCGCTCGTGGACTTCGACTTCAGCGCCGGAGTCACCCCGCTCGACGCCACCTACACCTGGGAGGGAGGCACCTTCAGCCTGCGCGTGAGCGTGCAGGACGCCACCGGCCCCGTCCCCGAGGCGAGCGTCACCCTCGGCACCGACGCCCCGGATCTTTTATTTGACGGCAGCCCAATTCTTACCTACGTCACCAACGCCTCCGGCACCTTCACAGCCGACGCCACCACGCCGAACTCCGGCCTCCAGGAGGTCCGGGTCCAGCTCGACGGCGTGGAGGGGTCGAAGTCCGTCAACGTGGACTTCTATGGTCCGCGGGTGGCCGGCACGGTCTCCAATGCCCAGGTGTATCCGCTGGGCTTCCGCTCGGCCCGCGTCGCGGCCATGGCGCTCAACATGACCGACCGCGTGACCATCGATCTGGGCGCCCCGATCCTGGCCCAGGCGGCCTCCGAATCGGTGTGCCCCTGCCCTGTACCGGCCGACTTCGAACTGACACTCCCCATCATTCCCGACCCTGTCATGCTCCTCACCGACGACCTCCGACAGGTGAAGTACAACTACTTCCCGATCGTGGTCTACGACGACCTCAACGACGACTACACCTGGAACGAGGGTGAGCCACTGCTGGGCGCGCGCCTGTCCGCGGGCATGCTGCACTACGCGATGCCCACCGGAGAGAACCCCGTCGGCCAGCTCGGCTGGAAGCTCGTCGACACCATCGCCGACGAGCCCGAAACCCTGGACTGGGACTTCTTCCAGGACAGCCTGGACGCCTTCATCCGCCGCAGCCCGGTCCACGAACTGCACCTCCACGGTGCGGACACCACCGCAGCGGATCCCGGCCGTGTGGCCTTCTACCTCGTCGACGCCACGGCCATGCCCGGCTACACGCCGCCCATGGCCTGGATGTCGCGCCCCTTCGACGCCCTGCGCGCGAACCCCGACAACTTGCTGCTTCTGGCCGACGTCCCCGTGAGCGAGGGCACCTACGACGCCACGCTGGTGCCTCCGGTGTTCACGGGCACGCAGGCCGACGACTGGAAAGTCACCTGGCTCACCACCCAGGGCGACACGGTGTCCGGCTACCTGGTGATCCCCGTCGTCTACACCGACCACAACGGCAACGGCCAGTTCGACGCCGACGAGGGTCCGGTCGGCACCGTCGACGCGCCCGTGGGCACGACCGAGGTCATCTTCTGGGTCATTGATTATCCGAACTACGAGTTGTTCCGCGACCCGAACACCCTGGGCGTGCATCTGGGCTACAACCGCCTCCGGGTGTGCTCGGTGCTGGATATTCGGTCCACCTTCTACGAGGCCGGGACCTACTCGTTCACCTTCAGCGTCCTGTTCCCCGACCAACTGACCGGCGTGCCCTTCTCCGTGGTCGGCGCCGGCCTGCCCCTGAGCACGGCCCCGAAGGCCACGGGCACCTTCTCCACCCACTCCGAGGGCACCACCCTGGACATCCTGCTGTCCACGTGCCCCCAGTGCTCCAGCGTCGGCGGCGAGGATCAGTTCGTAATCCTCTCCCCGCTGAACCTCGCACATTATGAATACCTCGATTGGACGGACCTGAACTTCAAGTTCGGCAGCCCCTGATCGAATATTTGCGTTTTTTGTGCGGCTATTGTACCACATTGTCATGAACTATCCTATTCCTCCTCCTGAAGACAACCCCGCCATCCGCGACGAGCGCTTCCAGATCCGGGTGCGGGGCCTCACCAAGAGCTTCCGGGGGCAGAAGGTGCTCGATGACCTCGACCTCGATCTCGAGCGCGGCAAGATCAACATCATCATCGGCGGCTCGGGGCAGGGCAAGAGCGTGACCATGAAACACCTCATGGGTCTCGTGAAACCCGACGCCGGGCACATCTTCGTCGACGGGCTCGACCTAGTGCCGCTCTCCGATTATCAAATGAACAAGCTGCGCTCGAAGTTCGGCATGGTCTTCCAGTACGCCGCGCTCTTCGACTCCATGACGGTGTACGAGAACATCGCGTTCCCCCTCGTCGAGCACACGAAGAAATCGCGCCGCGAGATCCGCCAGATCGTGGCCTCCGCCCTCGAGAGCGTGGACCTGCCCGGCATCGAGCACAAGTTCCCGTCCGAGCTCTCCGGCGGGATGCGTAAGCGCGTGGGTCTGGCCCGCGCCATCGTGATGCAGCCCGAGATTCTCTTCTATGACGAACCCACCACCGGCCTGGATCCGGTGGCGACCAAGAACGTCGACGAACTGATCGCCCACATCAACCGCACCCTGGGCGTCACCTCGGTCGTCATCAGCCACGACATGGCCTCCACCTTCCGCATCGCCCACCGCGTGGGCATGCTCTGGGGGGGAAAGATCGTCGACATCGGCACTCCGCAGGAGATCCTCGCGTCGAAACACCCGCGCGTGGTGGAGTTCCTCGAGGTGTCGGGCATCCTCGGACGCCGGGAGACGGTCGCATGAAGGAGCTCGGCGCCGCTTTCAAGGTAGGTTTGTTCGTCGTCATCGTGGCCTTCGGCATCTGGTACAGCCTGCACGTGGTCACCGAGGGCATCGGCGGCGCGCGGGGCTACACGGTGTACGCGCTGCTCAACGACGCCACCGGGCTCGTGGACAAGTCCATGGTCCAGATCGCCGGCCTGCGCGTGGGCCAGATCACCGACCGGCGGCTGCAGGACCGCAAGGCCCGCATCGACATCTTCGTCGAGCGGCGGGTGGTGCTCTACGAGAACGCCGTGGTGGTGAAGAAGAGCACCAGCCTCATGGGCGGCTTCTACCTCGAGATCGACCCCGGCAGCGAGGAGAGCGCGGACCCCGTGACGGGCCAGCCCCGCAAGAACAAGCGGCTCCGGGACGGCGACCAGATCCGGCTCGTCGAGGAGCCGGTCACCACCGGCGACATCATCAACCGCGCCGGCGACCTCATCCCCGAAGTCCAAGGCCTGGTCGCCGAGATCCGCAAGCTGGCCAACACCGGCATCCCCCAGCTCGTGCGCAACACCGACGACGCCATCGTCACCAACTCCAAGGCCCTCAACCAGCTGCTGGTCAAGCTCGACTCCATCACCGACGACATCAAGACGGTGACCACGGGCGCCCCGCGGGACGTGAACCTCATCCTGGCCAACGTGCGCGAGCTCACGAAGGAGCTGCGGCAGATCGTGCAGACCACGGGCGGCCGTATCGACGGCCTGGGCACCTCGGCCCAGTCCTCCCTCGAGCGCCTGGACCGGCTCATCGAGAAGCTCGACCGGAACCTCACCGGGAACGACTCCATCGTGGGCGACACCAAGGAGATCACGGGCAACCTCGCCGAGGTGACCAAGAAAATGAAGGACGGCGAGGGCACCATCGGCCGCTTCATCACGTCGGCCACCATCGCCAACAACATCGAGCAGATCACCTCCGACGCCAAGACCTTCCTGGGAGGCCTCACGCGGCTCGACGCCATCGTCGGCCTGCGCACCGAGTACAACCTCATCGCCAACAGCGTGAAGACCTACATCTCGGTGTCCCTCTACCCTCGGGAGGACAAGTTCTACCTCATCGAGCTCATCGACGACCCCCGCGGCCTGCGCTCCACCAAGTACACGGTCACGCGCACCGACAACCCCGAGGTGGGACCGCCGCTGTCGCGCACCGAGGAGCTCATGGTCACGGACTCGTTCCGCTTCTCGTTCATGTTCGCGAAGAAGATCGACTACCTGACCTTCCGGTTCGGCATCAAGGAGAGCACCGGGGGCGCCGGCATGGACCTGCACCTGCTGGACAACCGGCTCTCGGTCCACGCGGACCTGTTCGACTTCTCGGCCAACCTCTTCCCCCGCTTCAAGCTCGGCGTGGTGTGGGAGTTCTACCGCCGCATGTTCCTGGTCGCCGGCGTCGACGACCTGATGAACGAGCGCCCGCGCACCGGCGCCGGCGGCGGCCGGGACTTCTACATCGGCGCCCAGATCCGCTTCTCCGACGAAGACCTCAAGGCGCTGCTCATGTTCGGCGGCTCCGCCATCGGCGGCCTCGCAGGCGGCTCGAAGTGACGCGGCGAACCCTCACCCAGGAGTGATACATGGACAAACTGACCCACACCCGATCCCACCAGCTCTACGACGAAGCCCTTACCCTCGTGCCCGGCGGCATCGCCGGCATCCGCCGCCCGTACAACTTCGTGCCCGGCGAGTACCCCATCTTCCTGAACCGCGGCGCCGGCGGCCACGTCTGGGACGTGGACGGCCAGGAGTACATCGACCTGCTCTGCTCCTACGGTCCGATCATCCTCGGCCACCGCGAGAAGGAGGTCGACGACGCCGTGATCGCCCAGATGGAGAAGGGCTTCTGCTTCAACCTCGCGCAGGAGCACCAGAACGAGCTCGCCCGCGTGGTGCGCCGCCTGATCCCCTCGGCCGAGATGATGGTCTTCGTGAAGACCGGCTCGGACGCCACCACCGCCGCCATCCGCGCCTCCCGCGCCTTCACCGACCGCAAGGTCATCCTGCGCTGCGGCTACCACGGCTGGCACGACTGGTGCGTCGAGGTCAAGGGCGGCATCCCCGAGAAGCTCTACGAGGACATCTACGAGTTCCACTACAACGACACCGACGGCCTCGAGAAGCTCGTGGCCGAGCACCAGGCCGACCTGGCGGGCATCATCGTCACCCCCGTCGGCCACCCGCTGGCCCACCCGGTCGAGGACCCGGCCCCCGGCTTCCTCGAGCGCGCCCGCGAGCTCGCCACCGCCCACGGCGCCGTGCTGGTCTTCGACGAGATCCGCTCGGGCTTCCGCATGTCGCTCGGCGGCGCCCAGAAGCGCTACGGCGTGACCCCGGACCTCTCCACCTTCGGCAAGGCCATGGCCAACGGCTACCCCATCTCCGCGCTGGTGGGCAAGGCCGAGGTCATGAAGGTCTACGAGAAGAAGGCGTTTTTGTCCTCCACGTTCTTCCCCAACAGCCTGGAGATGGTGGCCGCCCTCAAGACCATCGAGATCCTCGAGCGCGACAACGTCCTGGACCTCCTCTGGGAGCGGGGTGCCAAGCTGCGCCGCGACCTGGACGCCATCATCGAGCGCTCCGGCGTGCCCGCCCGGATGACCGGCAACCCCATGATGCCGTACGTCTACTTCCCCCGCGACGACGAGGGCAAGTACAAGGACCGCCGCACGCTGTTCCACACCTACGCCATCCGCGCCGGCGTCTTCATGCAGCCCTACCACCACTCCTACATCGCCTGGCGCCACACCGACGCCGACTACGCCCGCATCTGCCAGGTCTTCGAGGACGGCCTCGCCCACATCCAGAAGGTCGTCGGCTGACCGAACCCCGGGCCCGCCCGCCGGCTCCCCGACGCGCCCCGCTCCATGGCAAAAAAATGAAATGATCAAGGGGGTTGAACTCGCGCGGGACCCTTTGCTATAGAGGCTCTGGTGGGTCGAAATGATCGGCCCCCGCCCGCGTGGACGAAAGGAGCCTCCATGGCCTTCAAGAGCCTGCTGCGTGAACCCTTGAAGAACTTCAAACCCTACGTCGCCGGCAAGCCCATCGAGGAGGTCCGCCGCGAATACGGCCTCACGGGGCGGATCGCCAAGCTCGCCTCCAACGAGAACCCGCTCGGGACCTCGCCCAGGGCCGTGGAGGCCATGCACCGGGCGGTGGACCAGGTGGGGCTGTACGCGGACGATCACGCCTACTACTACCGGAAGAAGATCGCCGAACGTCACGGCGTGGACCTCGAGAACGTCTTCGCCGCCGCCGGCAGCGTGGAGATCCTGGAGCTGGCCGCCATCGCCTTCCTGAACGAGGGCGACGAGGTGATCACCAGCGCGGGCACCTTCCCCATCTACTACCTCGTGACGAAAAAGGCCGGCGCCACCTTGCGCATGGTGCCCATGACCGACGGCGGCTACCGGTACGACCTCGAAGCCATCGCCCGCGCCGTCAACGACCGGACCAAGATCATCTTCCTCGCCAACCCCACCAACCCCACGGGCACCTGGTTCACCGGCGAGGAGTTCGACCGGCTCATGGCCGCCGTCCCCGAGGACGTGCTGGTCGTCTACGACGCCGCCTACCAGGGCTTCTACGACGAGGCGGACATGCCCGATCCCCTCCGCCATCTCAAGGCGGGCCGCCGGGTGATGCTCTCGAGGACCTTCTCCAAGGCCCAGGGGCTCGCGGGCATCCGCGCCGGCTACGGGGTGGGGCCCGCCGACATCGTCGCCGGCCTCATGACCTGCCGCTTCCCGTTCAACATCAACCTCGTGGCCCAGGAGGGCGCCATGGCCGCCATGGACGACGAGGACTTCGTGCGGCGCTCCCGGGCGCACAACGACGCCGAGCTCGCCTTCCTGCTCGAGAACCTCGCGGGCCTCCCCGTCACTATCCCCCCCACCCGCACCAACTTCATCCTCATCGACACGAAGAAGGACGCCGTCTGGCTGTTCACCGAGCTGCAGAAGCGGGGCATCATCGTGCGCCCCATGGGGGGCAACGGCTTCCCCGGCGCCATCCGGGTGAGCACCGGCCTGCGTGAGGACAACGAGCGCTTCGTGACCGAGCTCCGCCGCCTCCTCGAGCGGGACGAAGGCTGACGGAGCCGCCTCACCCCAGCAGGTCGCGCAACCGCTGGTGGCCGGCGCGGGAGACGCGCAGGGTCTGGCCGTCGGAGAGGACCGCCTCCCAGTGGTCGCGGGCGACCAACTCGACGCGGACGAGCTTCTCGATGTTTAGGATCGCGCCGCGGTGGACGCGCACGAAGCGGGCGGGGTCGAGCTGGCCCTCGAGGCTGGCGATGGTCTGGTGCTTGAGCGCGCTCTTCTTGCCGAAACAGATGCTCACGTAGTCGTCCTCGGCCCGGATGCAGGTGATCTCGGCGCAGGGGATGACGGTCACCGCCGCGCCGTCCCGGACCACCACGCGGCTCAGGAACGGCTCTTCCGGGCGCAGGGCGCGGCGCAGGGAGTCCAGCTCCGGGAGCCCGCGGCCCAGGTTGCGCCGGACCTTGTCCAGGGCGGCGGCCAGGCGCTCCGGAGAGAGGGGCTTGAGCAGGTAGTCCACCGCGTGGGCGTCGAACGCCCGCAGGGCGTACTGCTCGAAGGCGGTCACGAACACCACGGCCAGCGCCGCGCGGTCCGCGAGCTCGAGGACCTCGAAGCCGTCGAGCTTGGGCATCTGGATGTCCAGGAACACCAGGTCCGGTTTGAGCTCGCCGATGGCCCGCACCGCGGCGAAGCCGTCGGCGCACTCCCCCACGATCCGCACGTCGGCGTGGGCGGTCACCAGCTCGGCCAGATAGCGCCGGGCCAGGGGCTCGTCGTCCACGATCAGGGCGGTGATGTTCGGCGAAGCGGTCATCTCAGATCCTCCCGGGGCACGCGCAGGGTGACGGTGAACGTCCCCGCGCCCGCAGTCCCCGCGCCCGGCGTCCCGACGCCCGCTGTCTCAGCGGCCGGCGTCCCGACGCCCGCTGTCACAGCGGCCGCCTCCACGGTCAGGGTCGCGCGGGGCCCGAAGAACCGCTCCAGGCGCTCGCGCGTGGCCACGAGCCCCGTGCCGGTCCCCGGCGACGGGCGCCCCTCGGGGTCGAAGCCGTTTCGCAGGCGCAACACGGCGTAATTGACCTCGAGGGCGGCGACGAGCTCGAGAGTCACCGGCTCCGCCGAGCCCGACACGCCGTACTTCACCGCGTTCTCCACCAGGGGCTGCAGCAGCAGCGGCGGCCAGCTCGTCGCCAGGAGCGCCTCGTCCACGCGCTCGACCACCCGGAGACGATCGCCGAAGCGCACCTGCTCGATGGCCAGGTAGCCACGCACCAGCGCCAGCTCGTCTGAGAGCGGGACCGCCTCTTTGCGGCCGGCGGCGGTGGTGCCCCGGAAGAACTCGGCGAGGCGGGTCACCATCTCCCGGGCGGCGGCGGGCTCAGCGCCGATGAGCGCGGCCACCGAGTTCAGGCCGTTGTAGAGGAAGTGGGGGTTCACCTGGGCCGCGAGCGCCCGCAGCCGGGCCTCCCCCGCCTGCACCCGGGCCTCGTCTTCCGCGCGCCGCGCGCGGGCCACCTGCTCGGCGGCCTCGACCAGGTAGTGATACAGCAGGGAGAAGACCATCGCCGCCAGGGCGACCAGGAACAGGGTCCCCGCGAGCCCCCCGGTGGGCCCCGCTGGCCAGGGCCGGGCCGCGCGCAGGGTGAGCGCGAAGAGCGCGGTCCACAGCCCTGCGACCAGCGAGGACGCGGCGAGCATGGCCGCGAGCGTGTTCAGGAGCCGGTGGCGCCTAAGCGGCAGCGCGCGGCACATGAAGCGCAGGCCGGCGCCGATCGCGGCCAGGGGCAGCCCGAACAGCAGCCCCACGGTCACGCCGAACCCTGCGCCGCGCCCCGCCCCCGAGAGCTCGACGGCCACCAGGGCGGTCATGGGGATCCACGCCAGGTAGTACGGGAGCAGGGTGCGGTCGAGCAGGGCGCGGCGCATCGTCGAAACCTCTCTACAGACGGATCTCCAGGCCGCCCATCACGATGCTACCCGTGATGACCAGCCGCTTCACGGGCAGGCCCTCCACGGCCGGGGCGCCGGGCCGGCGGGCCTTGTTCTCCACGCCGCCGAGCACGGGGGTGCACCGGGACACGATCTCCCAGTGGGGCGGCACGAACAGGGTGACGCCGCTCATGACCACCTTCACGTCCAGCGTCGCCTCCTCGCCGAGGAGCTCGGCGCCGCGCAGGTCGAGCTCCAGGCCGCCCATCGCGCAGGAGATGGACCCACCCTCGAACTCGCGGGAGGTCACCGTGTCCTCGCGGGCCCCCATGACGATGTTCGTCTCGAAGCGCCCGGCCGAGATCTCGCCCTTCTCCTTGCCGTGGGACGACTTCTTGTGAAAGAACGTCCCCCACACGATGGCCACGCCGGCTGCGATGATCAGCGCCGGCCAGATCAACCCCCAGCGCAGGTCCACGGTCCCCAGGTTGTCCGCCAGCAGCAGAGCCCCGGCGGCCGTGAGCCCGAGGCCCCAGCCCGGGCTGCCGCCGCGCCCCCACAGCAGGAAGTTCACCAGGCCGCCCCAGACCAGCAGGGCCGGCCACAGGGACCACACGGAGTCCACCTCCACGGGCAGGTACCCCAGGCGGTCGAGCAGGAAAGCCGTGCCCGCCAGGATGAAGGCGCCCCCCATGAAGACGCCGCCGCAGCGCTCGTCGCTCGAGCAGTGGACGGTGCAGGTCGTGTTGTACTGGGTCTTGTTCTCGTTGCCGTTCTCGTCGTGCGTCGTGTGGGTCATCTCACACCTCCTTCGCTATCGGCAACATGCCAGCTTCCACGAGGGGCCGCCAGCGTCCTTCGGCGAACCGACGCGGACCTTCGGCGAACCCACCGCCACAACCTGCCAAAGAGTCACCAATCCAGGACGACGCCCGCGGTGAGCACGACGATCAGGGAATTGACGGCGAGCTCCCGGGGACGCGCCCAGATCACGTCCACATCGGAGGTGTCGATCCACTGGCCGCCCAACCCGGCGCGGACGAAGAGGCGGAACCAGCGCTGCACCGTATAGTGGAGACCGCCGCCGGCCGCCACCTGCTGCATGTCGCCGGACTCGCCGGAGTGGTTGAACAGCGCGGCGAAGCCGTGCCCCCACACGGTCAGGTGCCACGGCCCCCACGGCTCGAAACCCCACTCCATGCCCAGGAACAGGCCGATCCCGGCGGCGTCCGGCTCCCCCACCTGATCGAGGATGGTGAGCCCGAAGGCATACTCGAAGCGCGTGCCGAAGACCCCCTGCCCCACGCCGAAGGTGTGGGCCTGCAGGCTCAGGACGTCCCATTCGGTCTTCGGGCGGTAGTAGGGGATCTCCTCGCGCACCTTCTTCGAGGTGATCAGCGCGAACGCGTTCGAGGTCTGCAGGAAGAAGCCGCCCGTGCGCGGCGGCTCGGGGATCGCCGCCTCAGGCGCCCCGGAGAAACCCGGGAAGGCGGGCACGGGCGCCGTGGGTTCTTCCAGGGTCGGGGTCGTCTCATCCGAAACCGCGGCCGCCGGGTCTGCGATGGGGACCGCGGGTTCACCGGGATCGGCGCGCAGGGTGGGCGCCGTCCGCCCCGGGAGGGCCCCACAGCCGGCGACCCACAGCCACATCACCCACCACCAGGATCGTGAAAAGATGTTTTTCATGTCTTCGCTCCTTTTCCGACACCGGCAGTGTATCAGAACGACCGGAAAAATCACCCCGGCGGTTTGCGTTTTCCCCGGGTTTGGGGGATAGTACGGAGGTTCGAACAGGAGGTCCGCACGTCATGAACCCCATCAAGACCGTCAAACGCGCCGTCGCCGGCGTCCTCTCCGCGGGCGCCACGCTTCTCATCGCCGCCTGCTACGGCCCCATGGAGATCGGAGAGCACACGTCTGAACTCCAGTCACCGAATACGAACTCGTATGC
>CALKWH010000024.1 GCA_938004375.1 uncultured Pseudomonadota bacterium | reverse complement strand
ATCGTATTCGGTGACTGGAGTTCAGACGTGTGCTCTTCCGATCTCGCGTCTTTCTCCCCGAGGATTGAAGGGTATTCACGGCAGGAACGTGACCGGTGACGGCGCCGTCCCAAGCCCCGGCGACGCGATGCCCACGATCCCGTCGCCGACGCCGCAGATCAGCCAGTCCATGCGGATCTCCCCGTCATCGAACAGCACGACCTGGGCCCAGAGCCGGTTGTCCGGCGAGGTGTATTCCCGGCAGTGGTAGGTGAACGCCCAGAACACGCGGCCGTCCCCGGGATCGTACCCCCAGTCGGCGCGGAACTCGTCGCCGAACTGGATCCGGCTCAGGTCGTCCCACAGCAGCGCGACCGTGGGCAGGGACACCAGCACCTGGGCGCTCTCGTAAGGCTGGGAGCCGGCGGGCGCCACGAAGGACAGCCACCCGTTGGACGAGACCCAGACACTCTCGTAGGTGACGCCGAAGAACGGGAAGCGCATGGGCAGCGAGAAGGGATACAGGCCGTCGTCGACCACGTCAACGCCAATCCCAGACACGCCCGGCGTCACCAGGAAGGCCGCCGGCTCCTCGAGGTGCCAGTCGTACTCCCGGAGCGCACCCGGGCGCGGCACGAAGCGCAGGCGCCGCCCCTCGAGGCCGGCCGGGGCGCCGTCGGCCAACTGGGTGTACAGGGCGGCCACGGCCCAGCAGGCGGGCAGCGAGGCGCAGTCCGGGTCCGCGCAGTCCAGGAGGCCGTCGGCGTCCTCGTCCACGCCGTTCGCGCAGGCGGCCTCGACGAGGCAGGCCGCGTCGATCCCGGCGCAGTCGGCGTCGGCGCAGTCCGCGGCGCAGTCGGCGTCGTTGTCCACGCCGTCCGCGCACAGCCCGGCCTCGGTCACCGCCTGCACCGACACCTGCAGCCGGTATCCGTACGGCAGGGTGGACGACAGCAGGGGACCGGCCTTCTCGACGGCGACGTGGACCGGCGCGCCGGCCACGAGCGGGAGCCGGAGCTCGAGCTCCCCCACGCCCGAGGCGGCCGCCAGGGCGGTCTCCGGCACGTCGTCGCAAGCCTCGAACACGAGCAGGTTGGCGGCGAAACCCGCGTCGGCCACCGAGATCACGTGGGTCCCGTCCACGGTGGGGGTGAAGCTCCACCACTGCTCGACGGTCCCGGAGAAGCCGGGGAAGGCGACCGCGTCGGTGAGCCCCTGGAGCGCGCCCATGCCGCTGCCCGAGCCAACGGCCACGGCCTCGGGGCAGGTGTCGCCGCCGGCCACGGCGCGGCACGCGTAGCCGGTGGGCGAGCCGGGCTCCATCGCGCAATAGGACGCCTCGCACACCTCGGCCGTGTCCGAACCCCCGCAGGGCTGGCCGACGGCGAGCCAGACCACCGGCGCCATCCGGATTTCGTAGGCACTGGTGCCGGTCCCCCAGCCCTCGGCCGAGAACACGTACTCCCCGTCCGCGGGGGCGGTGAAGACCAGCCGTCCGGCGTCGGCCAGGCACGTCAGCGTCTGACAGTCCTGGTGAGCCCGGAGCCGCAGCCCGGGGCCCTCGACGACGGTCACCACCACCGTGTCGCCCCCGGAGAGCCGTGTGCGCCAGAAGACCTCCGGCCCCGCGGTGCCGCCCGCGCAGCCGGGGGCGTCGGACAACCCGGTGGCGTCGTCGGTGAAGTCGGCCAGGAAGTCAGCACCCTCGAGCACGAGGCCCTCCGGTAGCGCCCAGCGCGCCTCTTCGCAGGTGTCGCCCGCACCGCGCGGCTCGCAGGCGACCAGCCAGGGGAGACAGATGCCTTCGTCGTCGCAGTCGGACTGCCATACCCAGCGGACACAGGTGTCGTCGATCCGCATGCAGGCCTCGAGGCCGCCCCCGTCCGGGCTGCAGCGCTGCGCCCCCTCGTCCAGGGGATCGCAGGGATTTGCACAGGGCTCCTGGCAGTTGGCCTCCCGGCCCGCCACGCAAACCTGGCCCTCGTCGCAGGCCTGCTCCTCCCAGCGGAAGCAGTCTCCGTCCCCGCTGACCGTGCAGGTGAGCAGACCGGAGCCATCCTCGGTGCAGCGCCGTTCCCCGGGGGCGCAGGGATCGTCGCACACGGCCCTGCACTCGGCCGTGCGGAAGTCGACCTGGACACAGGCCAGGCCGTCGGTGGCGCAGTCCCGGTCGGTTCTCCAGGCGTTGCAGGCGCCGGGCACCATCTCGCACACCTCCACCTGATCCCCGACGCAGCGATGGGAGCCCCGGATGCATGTACTCGCGCACGTCCCGATGCAGCCTGTTGTGTCGAAAGTGCACGCGACGGTGCACGCCAGCCGGCCGCCGTCAAAGCCCCACGACTCGCAGGTGACCCCCGAGAGCTCGGTGGTGTCGCAGGCCTCCTGATCCTCGACCCGGCCGTTGCCGCAGGTGGGCAGGTAGCCGTTGCAGGTCGAGACGTCCACGGTGCACAGCGGTCCGCACGAGAGGAAGCCTCCTTGGAACCCGTACCCCTCGCAGGTCTGACCCCAGAAACGACCTCCGTCGCACTCCTCGTTCAAATCCAACAAGCCGTTGCCGCATGTTCCCGGAGCCTTTTTACCGCCCCCTACGCACCCGACCACGACCGGCGCGAACGCCACCAGCCAGATCAACATCATTTTTTGGGCTGCGAAAACGTGCATGACAGGGCCAGTGTAGCCGAATCCGACGCTTTGCCAAGGCTTTCTCCCGGAAAAGCCCATTTTATGCTTTACATCGCAAGGGTTTGCAGGTTATTCCACGGAGCTGAGGAACGGCATGAAAACGGTCCAGCCCACCCAATTCGGTAAATTCCTTCTGTTGGAACCCCTGGGCTCCACGAGGACGACCGAGATGTTCCGGGCGGTGGACCTCTCGAAGCGGTTCTTCGACGGCTTCGTGATGGTCAAGCGCCTGCTGCCCTCCCTGGGGAGCGACCTGCGCGCGACCAAGATACTGGTGTACGAAGCCAAGGTCACCCGGGAACTGAGCCACCCCTCCATCATCAAAATCCTCGAGGCCGGCAAGGTCCGGGACAACCTGTACATCACCGAGGAGCACCCCTGGGGGCGCAACCTGCTGGCCGTGCTGCGCCAGCTGCGCGAAGCCAAGCACAAGATGGAGCCCGAGGTGGCCATCTACCTCGCCATCCAGATCTGCCGCGCGCTGGACTACGCCCACACGCGCAAGCTCAGTTTCGGAAACAAGCGCTTCGTGGTGCACCGCAACCTGAGCCTGAAGAACCTCTGGATCGGCTTCGACGGGACCGTCCACCTGTACGACTTCGGGACCGAGCCCGTGAGCCTGACGGGACCGGACGCGGCCAACCTGGACTTCCGCGCCATCTGCGCCCTCTCCCCGGAACAGATCGCCCAAGGCTACTACGACCACCGCACGGACATCTTCTCCCTGGGGACCATCCTGTACGAACTGGTGACCGGCGTGCACCCCTTCAAGGGGAAGGACCTGGCCAGCGTGCAGAAGGCCATCTCGGCGGCCAACCCGGCGCCGCCCTCTTCGCACGCGGCAATCCCGCCGGAGCTCGACAAGGTCATCTTGAAGTGCCTGGCCCGGGACATCGAGAACCGCTATCCCCGGGCCTCCACGATGCTGATGCAGCTCGAGAGCCTCCTGACCTCGCTCGACGACAGCCTGGACCCGGACGGCCTGGGCAACTGGATGAAGAACCTGTTCCAGCGCGAGATTTACCTCGAGATCCGCAGCCTGCACGAGGCCTTCTCCCAGTGCCTGGGGAGCGGCTCGCTGGTGCTGCGCTCGATCCCGGCCTATCTCTTCCAGCGCTCGCAGCCGCGGGCCCGCTCCGGCAAGCTCGAGCGGACCGCCCCCGCGGTCAAGACCCGGGCCATCGCCGAGCTCGAAGAGGAGACGCGGGTCATGCTCGAGCAGGACTCGGCCGCCTCGGACAGCATGGAGACCATCCTCATCGACGACGCCCCGGGCAAGGACACGGGCGTGCTCTCGACCGACGAGGAGCAGAGCCTGGTGGACAACTACGAGCCCGCCGACGCCCACCTCGAGGACGAGACCATCCTGCTCGACGAGAAGAACCCACCCGCCCCCGGCCTGAGACGGCCGACTTTGGTGGGGCCGGGCGCACTTCCAGGCGCGGGCGCCCTGCCCCCGCCTCCCGCACGTCCGCCCGCACCGGCGCGCCCGGCAGGCCCGCCCGCCGGCCGGCCGGCGTCCGAACCACCCAATCCGCAGTTCGAACCCTCGGCCCCCGGCGGTCCCACGCCGGCGGGATCCTTCGCGACCGGCCCCCACTCGCGCCTCACCCGGAGCCAGCTCGGCGCCACCCCCGGCTCCGCCCCCCGCCCGGGCGCGGCCGGACCGCGCGCCGCCGCGCCACAACCGCCTCCGCCCGCCCCGGCCGCGCCGCCGACGCCCGCCCCCGGCAACCGCGGCAAGTCCCCCCTCGAGCGGCTCTCCTCCATGAGCCCCGAGGATCTGCGCATGGTGGTCGTGACCCTGATCTTCACGATCGTCCTGCTCCTGATCGTGCTCCTCGTCCTCTCCGGCTCCTGATTTCATGGTGACAGCTTGCATTTTTCCGCCGTCGTGGTATGCCCATCGCACCCGACGGAACCCGCCGGCAACCATTGGAGGAACCCCATGAAAACCTTGATGATTTGCCTGTTTTCCATGCTCTTCTTCACCGCCGTGGCCTGTGACGACGACAGTTCGTCCAACAACGCCAACAACGTCAACAACACCAACAACGCCAACAACGTCAACAACGCCAACAACGTCAACAACGCCACCTGCGGCAACGCCCTCATCGAAGGCTCCGAGGTCTGCGACGGCGCCAACCTGGACGGTGAGACCTGCCAGTCCCGCGGCTTCACGGGCGGCACGCTCGCCTGCGCCGGCACCTGCCTGAGCTTCGTCACCTCGGGCTGCACCAACGACGACCCCGTCTGCGGCGACGGCGTGATCGGCGGCGCCGAGGACTGCGACGGCATGGACATGGGCGGCGAGACCTGCGCCTCCCTGGGCCTCGGCGGCGGCGCCCTTGCCTGCACCGTGAGCTGCACGTTCAACACCTCGGGCTGCGAGGGCGGCGGCGCCGACGGCTTGGTTGGCGACGCCTGCTCCGGCGCCAACGACTGCGGCGGCGTGACCGGCGACGGCCTCACCGCTGAGTGCGTCACCGATCCCACGGGCATGAGCCTGTTCACCCTCCCCGGCGGCTACTGCAGCTCCACCTGCACCGCCCCCGCCAACCCCGGCGATCCCGACGCCTGCACGGCCGTCGGCGGCGTCTGCCTGAACCTGATGATGGCCTCCTATTGCGTGAAGCCCTGCACCGACTCGACCCAGTGCCGCGAGGCCGAGGGCTACACCTGCTCCGCCCCTCCGGGAGGCGCCGAGACCGACCTGTACTGCCTGCCCGCGATGGGCGGCAAGTAACCCGACCGGCCGACGCCGGCCCTCCCCGCGAAGTCTCCCCATGAAGTTCATCTATGTCGTCAAGCGTCGTGAGCTCGAGGGCCTGATCCCGGCCGTCGGGCTGGTCCGTCCCCCGCAGGAGCAGTGCGCCGAACGCTTCGCCCGGGGGTTCTTCCTCGAACGGCCCCACGCCGAGCGGGACCCCGAGTTCAAGCAGATCATCCCCTACACCGTGCTGCGCCGCGGCCCCGAGGTGTTCGTCTTCCGGCGGCTCACGGGGGGCGGCGAGGCCCGGCTGCACCACCTGCGCTCCATCGGCGTGGGCGGCCACATCGAGCCCGTCGAAGCCGGCGGCGGGGACTCGGCCGGTGCCCGGGCCGCCTGGGACATGGTCCGCGCCGCCGCCCTGCGCGAGATCGACGAAGAGGTCGTCGTGCGCTCCCCCGAGCCCCTCGAGCTGCGCTATCACGGCCTGCTCAACGACGAGTCCAACGAGGTCGGCACCGTGCACACCGGCGTCGTGTTCTTCGCCGAGCTCCCCGCCGAGGCCACCGTCACGGTGCGCGAGCTCGACGTGCTCGAGGGCCGGTTCGAGC
>CALKWH010000023.1 GCA_938004375.1 uncultured Pseudomonadota bacterium | reverse complement strand
GATACGGCGCCCACCGAGATCTACACTCTTTCCCTACACGACGCTCTTCCGATCTCCAGTCGGACCAGTCCGACCAGTCCGACCAGTCTGACCCTCCTGCCTTATCTTCTCCGGCCGTGGGCGCGACCGCGACCGCGGTCATGATGCACGGTCTGGCAGACCGTCCGACCGGCGGCGTTCTTGTAGCAGCGGCGGCTCCCGCGACGGGGTCCCACCCAGATGCAACTCGAGAGGAGCATGGAGCAGAGGAAGACGAAGACGATTCCGAGGGTCAGTTTGGTGTAATTCATCGTGGGCTCCTTCATGGTTCCAGAAAAAACGAACGACCGTACTATACCAGATTCGGCCGGCCATTCAACCCCTCCGCGCGTCGGGACAGCTTTACACCCGGCGCAGCTTCTGGTAGTCCGTCTGCAGTGACTCCCCGGCGAAGGTGGACTTCGCAGAACAGGCAGATCCCCATGAAACAGATCATTTTCTCCGACGCTGCGCCCAAGGCCGTGGGACCCTATTCCCAGGCGGTCAGCGCGGGCCACCTGCTGTTCATCTCCGGCCAACTGCCGCTGGTCCCGGCCACGATGAAGATCGAGGCAGAGACCGTCGCCGGCCAGGCCGAGCAGGTGTTCGCCAATATGAAGGCCATCCTGAACCAGGCGGGCCTGGGCTTCGAGCACCTGGTGAAGACCACCGTGCTGCTCGCCGACATCCGGGACTTTGCCGCCGTGAACGAGGTCTACGCGCGGTATTTTTCAGGGGACTTCCCCGCCCGCGCAGCGTATCAGGTTGCCGCCCTGCCGTTGGGTGCTAAGGTGGAAATCGAGGCGGTCGCCGCCTTCGAGTAGGACCGTGTCGTCCGGCGCTCCCGTGGCCCGGACCCCAGACTCGCCGAGTGAAAACAGGGATTGACAACCGGAGGGTTCCACGTCTAAATGTTTCACGTCTTGAACGCCCATTCTCAGGCACTGGAGGTAACATGAAGTATTTGAGCAAAATGATGACTGTCGCAGTGATCGCAAGCATGATGATGTTTGCGTCCTGCTCCACCCAGCGGGTGGTGGTGGAAGCCAACACCCCGAACGCGGTCCGTCTCACCAGCCAGACCCACGGCTGCCGGTATCACCGCAGCAAGCTCGCCGTGTACTGGCTCTGGGGCGTGGTCGGCACCCCGTCGACCGCCGACATCGTCTCGGGCGCCCGTGGCCCGGTCCGCGTCGAGTTCAAACACTCGCCCGGCAGCGTCCTTCTCACCGCTTTCCTGAGTCCCTTCGGCTTCTTGTTCAAGTCGCTCGAAGTGTACGAGTGCCCGATGTAAGGAGGCAGAACCATGAAGAAGTATCTTTTCCTGCTCGCCGGAATCTCCCTGTTCGCCGCCTCCTGCACCACCGTGCGCGTGGTGGCCCCCCCGGGACGCCAGGTCATGCTGGCCTCCAAGCACGCGCGCTGCCAGCACATGAAGCGCCGCAAGATCCTGTTCATCTATGGCCTTCCGCTGAACCCGGAGACCTTCAGTGAACTGTTCGTGGGTGTCCCCGAGCCCGTCAAGGTCGTCCTGATGAACACCTGGATCGACAACTTCATGTCCAACGCCATGTCCAGTCACGACCGCCGCGGCCACAGCAACGGCGAGGTCGAGATCAAGACCATGGACGCCTTCACCTGCCAGGAACCCGCCTCCGCCGCCGCCCCGGAACTGTAGTCCTTGTCCGGCGGACCCGACGACCTCCAACGCCCAGAGGGCGAAGCGACTCCCGAACGTCCCCGGCTGGCCGTGCTGCCCGCCTCGCCCGACGCGCCCGCCCAGGACGCCCCTGCCGGGACCTCGCCTGCCGCCGCCCGCTGGCTCGGCCCGGATCCGCTGGCGGTGACGCCGGCGCCGGTCGCCGGCGACGAGGACGGGGAACCCCTCTTCCCCGAGGACGACGAGCCGACCCCGCTGCCCGACGTCAGCCTGCTCTCGGTGCACCCGTCTCCGTGGGCGTTCACCTGGGCTTTTTTGTACGCCCTGATCTCGGGCGCCCTCACGGCCTGGGATCACTTCCATCCGTCCTTCGGCGACGCGTGGCTGATCAACGGCCACGGGCTCGCGTTCTGGGACGCCCCCCTGAAGTTGACCGCCTCGATGCTGCTGCACTCGGGGCTCGAGCATTACCTGGGCAACATGATCATGCTCGTGCCGTTCGCCGGTTTCACGACCGCCTTCTACGGTTTTTGGGCATTCCCTGTGATCCTCGTCACCCTGGGCGTGATCACCCATTGGCTGACCATCCTGAGCTACCCGCCGTACCTGCATCTGGTGGGCTCCTCGGGACTTCTTTTCGTGGTGTTCGGGTTCTGGCTGGTGCTCTGGGCCTTCGTCGAGAGCCACCTGTCGCCGGGCAAGCGCCTGCTGCGCTTCTCGGGGTTCGCGCTGATGATGCTCGTGCCGCACTCCTACTCCCCGACCACGTCCTACCGGGCCCACTACATCGGGCTGGGGTTGGGCGTCGTCGCCGGGCTCCTCTTCTACGGGCTCGCCCGTGGCCGGCTCCAGGCGCGCAACCTGGACGCCCGGCTGGCCGAGCGGGAGGCCCGTCGGGATCGCCCCGCCCGGGCCGTCGGGCGAGGGAGGCCGCGATGGTGAGCCGCGGCCTCGAGCTCACGGTGCGGCTGGGGGATCAGGTGATCTCCTCGCGCTGGTTTCCGCTGCGGCGCCCGGTCGCGGTGGGCGACAGCCACCTGTTCGACGTCTTCTGTCCGCTCGTCGAGGTCGGCGACGATCCCTCCGCGTTCGGGCGCCTGGCCCAAGATGGCTTCTCTCTGTGGCCCGTGCGCGGCATCCAATCGGTGGGCGTCCGGCTCTTCACTCCCCTGGGTGGAGGGCGTGTGCGGTTCAGCCTGCCCGCCGGGGTGGGGGCCCGCCTGGGCGACGAACGCCTCGATCCCGCGCCGGAGCCCCGGTCGCTGGAACTGACGCTGCCGTTCTCGGGCGAGCTCGACGGCGCGGGCGACTGGTCCCTGCGGTTTGACGCCCAGGAGACGGCCGGCACCGGGGCGTTCTCGGGGCTGCCGAAGCCGGGCTACTTCGCCCTGACCCTGGCGTGGGGCTTCACCCTGGCCGTTGGCCTGCTGGTGCTTGGGCAGTTGGCGCCGCCGTCCTTCACGTGGGAGGAACTGGTCCCGGGCTCGCGCCACCGCCTGGCCGTGTTGGAGCTCGGTCCCCGGAAGCGGCCGGCCCGCGTGGAGCCCGAGCCGCCGCTTGCGGAGCGGATCTCCAGCCTGCGGGTCGCTCCGCGTCGCCAGGCCCGCGTCGTGCCCCGTCCCCAGGTCCGGCGGCCGGCCCCGCTCCTGCGCGCCGCCGCCTCGCGGTCCCAGCTCCGCCTGACCCACACCGAGCACGTGGTCGACCTGACCGACCCCGACGCCCCGCCCGGGGACGCCCCCGAGGACGGCCCCCCCGAGCTCGACGGCCCCGGCTCCGTGGTGCCCGTGGTGCCCGTCGCGCCGCCGCCGGGACCCGTGGTCGCGCCGCCGCCGCCGCCCATGCCGCCGCCCGAGCCGCCGCCCCGCGAGGTGAAGCCGCCCAAGCGCCTCTCGTTCCCCTCGGTGGAGTATCCCGAGAGCGCCCGTCACCTGGGCCTCGACGGCAAGGTCAAGCTGCTCCTGCACATTGATCGGGACGGCAACGTGTACAAGGTCGAGGTCCTCGCCGGCCTGCACCCCATCCTGGATCGCGCGGCCATGGCCGCCGCCCGCGCCGCCCGCTACGAGCCCGCCAAAGACTCCCGCGGCCGCCCCATGGCCTCCACCGCCACCGTCACGGTCCGCTTCGAGCTGGAAGAAGAGTAAAGGGACGCCGGCCCTCACTTCACCCGGAGTTCACTTTGGGGAAGTCATCCTTGCGGGACGGGCTCTTCGGCCGCAGGCCGGCGGTAGGTCGCCGGGCCGATGTGGTTGAAGCGGAAGGTGGAGATCGGGCGGTCGACCATGCCGGCGCGGACGGCGGCGCGGCAGACCTCGTTGAAGTCCCGCATGATGACGTATAGTTCACCGTCGAGCTCGTCGATTTCGGCGGTGTCGAGAACGGGCTTCTGCTTGGCGTCGTTGGTCTCGCCGAAGATGATCGCGAGGCGTTCCCGCAGGCTGGCGGCTTCCTCGGCGCGACGGTCGATGGGGGTCGATGCGGGGAGCTGGTCCCGCTTGGCGACCAGGAGGTTCAGCAGGGCGCCGATGGACCACCAGAGATCATCATCGTCCTTGGGGCGCGCGGCGTTGAGCTTGGTGGCGGTGTCGGGATCGGTGCGGGCGAGGATGCCCATGGTGCCGGAGACCTTCTCGAGCCAGACCCAGGATTCATGGATGGTGAGGTTGCGTTCGCCTAGGTTGAGGGTCTTGGCGGCGATCGTCTCGGGGCGGGAGATAAGGAGGCTTTTATGCTTCTCTCCGAGGGTCAGGAACGCCTGATACTGCTCTTCGCCGTGCCCGAACTCGGCGAGGACCGAACGCAAATCCCGCCATTGGACGCTGGTGTCCTGGAACTCGAGTTGAATTTGGTTGGAGCCATAGCGGCGGCCGATTTTACGTAAACTGCTCTTTGTGTAGGACTTCTTCTCTTTCACGACTACTCCTTAGTTTCGAGAGGCCTTTGTCAGTGGCCGATTGGGGTTGGACACAGTCCTGCGTATTGCAGGTTTCTGTGCGAATTTATGAGGCTCCTGATAAGAAGTGAGATGCCGTTTGTCAAGGGGGGGGGTGTGAATTTTTTTGAAAAAATCGCGGGG
>CALKWH010000022.1 GCA_938004375.1 uncultured Pseudomonadota bacterium | reverse complement strand
CGATTTCGTATTCGGTGACTGGAGTTCAGACGTGTGCTCTTCCGATCTCTCTCGTGTGCGGCGACGCGCCGGGACGCCGTCAACCTCGAGCGCATCTTCGAGATCCTGCGCCACGATCTCGCCGCCCGGGCCCTGACGCCCGAGGGGCTGACCGCCCGGCTCCGCGACCGCGTGCTGGGCCTCGCCCGCGAGGCCGGAGACGACGGGCTGCTCATGGAGATCACCGACCCGGACGAAAACGCGGTGCGCATTCTCACCATGCACAACGCGAAGGGCCTCGAGGCGCCGGTGGTCTTCCTGTACGGCGGCTTCACCGGGAGTCCGCCGGTGTCGTACCGGGAGTACCACTCGCCCGATGAGGACGGCCGGGTGCTGCACGTGGGCTCCCTGGACGCGGCGGACCCCGACAGGGCGGTCTGCGACGAGGAGGAGCTCGGGGACGCCCAGCGCCTGATGTACGTGGCCATGACGCGGGCCAAGGCCCTGTGCGTCCTCCAGACCGTCGCGCAGCCCCTCCCGGCCTCGGGGGCGGATTCCGGGGCGCCAAAAGGAAACCTGTTCTCCGGCCCGGTGCGCACCGTCCTGCCCAGGGTCGCCCGCCTCATGGACGAGGTGGCCGCGGATCCCCGGGTGGCGTCCCTGTTCGAGCTCCGGGTGTCCGACAGGATCTGCCATCGATGTGATCCCGCGAACGTGATCCCGGCCCAAGTCCCCGCGCCCCCCGCCGGCTGGACCCCCGACCCGGAACTTCTGGCCCTCCTCCGGGAGGTCGAGCCTCCCGGGGACGCGATCCCGGCGCGGGCGGGGGCCCCCGTGTTCTCCTATTCCGGTCTGAAGCGGCACGCGGCCTGGCGCGAGGAGCGCCACGGGGACGCGCCGGACGCGGCGGCGGACGGATCCGTCGGGGATGCGATCGCGGCGGACGCGGTCGCGGTGGACGACAGGGTGGCGCCATCGCCGCCCGAGGCGCCGAACACGGAGCCGCCTCCGGGGGTGGCCACCGGTCTGTGTGTGCACGAGTTGTGCGAGAAGGTCGACCCGGCCGCCCTGCTGGTCTACCCCACGGTCGTCGACTGGCTCGACGCGAAAGGGACCGAGGCGTGGGTGCGCGGGGCGCTCGCCCGCCAGGGGCTGCCCGAGCCGCTCTGGCGAAGGATCGGCGAGATGGTCTTCCAGGCTTTTCGGACCCCGATCGAGCTCGCCGGCTTCCGGGCGCCGGAGCTGGCGCGGTGCGACCGTCTCGCCCGCGAGCTCGAGTTCCGCATCCCCTACGACGAGGCCCTGGCCGCCGGGCTGACCCCGGTGCTGCCCCGTCCGCCTCGGGAGACGGGCTGGGTCATGGGGTTCTTCGACGCCGTGCTCCGCCTGGAGGGGCGTCTGTACCTCGTGGACTGGAAGACCGACCGGCTCCGGGATTACGCGCCGGACACGGTGGCCGCCCACGTGGACCGGCACTACGCGCTGCAGGCCAGGCTGTACGCGGCTGCGCTGGCGCGCATGCTGGGGATCCGGTCCGCGGCCGAGTGGGAGGCGGCCTATGGCGGTTTCCTGTACGTCTTCGTGCGGGGCTTCGGGCCGGGGACCGGCGTGGTCCGGCTGGCCTCGGCCTGGGAAGAGGTGTCCCGATGATCGAGACCGCCATGGTCCGTCGGATTCTGCAGGATCTGAGTCTGGATGCGCCTTCGGCCTCTGCGCTCGGTGCCTTCGCCGCCCTGCTGGAGGAGTCCCGGCTCTCGCCCGGTCTCGTGCTCTGGGCCTGGGACAGCCTGGGCGTGGTCCAGTTGACGCCCGACGAGAAGCCCGCGGCCATGGCCGTCCTGCTGGGGCTGTTCCTGGCCGAGGCCCGGGGGCACACGGTGCTGGGGTTCGACTCGCCGGAGCTGGGCGAGCTGGCCCGGCTGCTGCGGACGACCACGGGCGGGGACTGGACCCGCGACCGGCTGCGCGAGCGGTTCCTGGCATGGCAAAAGGACGGCACGCTGGCGCCCCTGGCCGGGCTCGCCGGGGAGGGACCCGGGGCCGCCACCCTCACGGTCACCCCGGACGGGCTCCAGTTCTCCCGGACCCGCTGGATGGAACGGGAGTGCGCCCGGCTCCTGCGGGAGCGCTTCGAGGCGCCGCCGGAACCGGAGCCCGGGACGGACCCCCTCGCGGATCATCCCGGCCCCCTGGACCCGGACCAGCGGCGGATGATCCGCGGAGCCCTGGGCCGACGGCTCTACTGGATCTCGGGGGGGCCCGGCACCGGCAAGACCAGTTGCATCCACGGCCTGCTGTGGGCCATCGGGAGGGTCTTCCCCGGCCTGGATCCGGGGCGGATCGCGCTGGCGGCCCCCACGGGCAAGGCCGGCTTCCGGGTCACCGAGGGACTGCGTCGGCTGGCCGCCGGTCACACCGGGCCCTTCGACGAGGCCATCCTCGACGGTCGGCTCGAGGCCCGCACGCTCCACCGCCTGCTCGAGTACCGGCCGGACCAGGACCGCTTCGGGCGGCACGAGGGGACGCCGCTCGAGGCGGCCTGGGTGATCGTGGACGAGAGCTCGATGGTCGATCTCGGGTTGTGCCACGCGCTGCTGCGGGCGCTGCCCGCGACGGCGTCCCTGGTCTGGATCGGAGATCGGGACCAACTGCCGGCGGTGGGGCGCGGCGCCGTGTTCCAGGCGAGCTGGGCCAAGGGTCCGGCGCGGTACCCGGGGCACTACTTCCGCCTCGAGCGCAACTACCGGGCCCAGGTGGGCCTGGCCCGCGACCTTGGCGCCCTGATGGCGGGGTGCGGGCTGCCCTGGGTGGGGCCGTCCGAGGCATTCCCCGCTTCGGACCGGCTCGTCCAGCACCGCGTGGACACGGAGCGCGCGCTCCAGGAGCTCCTCGATGCGCTCTTCGCCGGGACCTTCGACGACGCCTACTGGGACGAGGTCCTGCAGCCGTTCGATTGGGATCCCGCCCGGTCCTGCTGCCCGGCCGGGGCCCACCCCCGACAGGAGGCGCTGATCCGGCTCTCGGCGAGGGCCAACGGGACCCCCGTGCTGTGCGTCACCCACGGCGGTCCCCGGGGCACCATCGCCGTGAACGGGCACTTCAGCCGTCGCCATCCCTGGGCCGGGCAGGGGCTTCTCCCCGGGGAGCCGGTCATGGTGCAGACCAACGACTACCAGCGGGATCTATGGAACGGGGACACCGGGATCGTGATCCGGGTCCGCCGGGGCCAGGAGGAGACGCCCTGCGCGGCCTTTCCCCAGGGCGATCGGTTGCGGATCTTCCCCCTCGCCGGGTTGCCGGTGGCTCCCGCCTACGCTTTCTCGGTGCACAAGAGCCAGGGCAGCGAGTTCTCCGGGGTCACCCTGGTCCTTCCCGAGGGTCCCGCCGCGCCCCTCACCCGGGAGCTGGTGTACACCGCCATCACCCGGGGCCGCTCCTGCGTCCGCGTAGATCGGAAGAGCGTCGTGTAGGGAAAGAGTGTAGATCGCGGTTGTCGCCGTGTCAGTAAAAAAAAA
>CALKWH010000021.1 GCA_938004375.1 uncultured Pseudomonadota bacterium | reverse complement strand
ATCGTATTCGGTGACTGGAGTTCAGACGTGTGCTCTTCCGATCTCCCACGGCCGGCCGTCCCCCGGGGTTCGTCGAGGACCACGTCGGCGTCTATCGCATGCGCCTGGACCTCGCCGCCGGCTCCCTGAAGGTGGGCGACGCGGTGGATCTCACGATCACCGTGGAGGGCGAGGGTCTGATGACCGCCTGTCGCGGTCCCGTCCTGCCCCAGTTGGCCTGGGCACGCCTGGAGCCCAACGGGAGCCCGGCGATCACCGAGAACGTGGAGAACGAAGAGAAGGTGGTGGGCGTCTGGAAGGCCCGCTACGTGTTCATCGCCACCGCCGAGGGCAGCCACGAGTTCCCCGCCTTGCAGTTGCCGTACTACGACCCCGTCGAGGGGGCCTACCGGACGACGACCACCGCCCCGGTGAAACTGACCGTCGCGCCGGCGCCGCCCGGGGCGCGCGTGCCCCCGCCGTCGACCGCCAACCCCGCGACGGCTCCCGCGGAGAGCAATGTGCTCGCCCCTCGCCTGAAACCGCCCGCCGTCACCGACGTGACGGGCAGCTCCCTGCGCGCCCGGTTCTGGAAAGGGTCGTGGCGCTGGATCGCCGTCGCCTTGCCGCCTTTGGTCTGGATGATCGTGGGGATCACCAGGATTGTGCGCCGTCGCCGGCTGGCGGACGTGGGCGGTCAGCGCCGACGCGCCATCCGCGCCCGTCGCCGCGAGGGGTTCGCCCGCGCCCGCGCCGCCCTGCGCGCCGGCCGCCGAGAGGACTTCTTCGGGGAGTGCGCCCGCCTCCTGACCGACACCCTCTCCGAGGTGGTCGGCCGCAGCGCCACGGGGCTGGTCCACGCCGAGCTGCGGGCAACCCTCGAGGAGCGGCAGGTGCCCGGGGAGCTCGCCGGCGCAGCCCTCGAGGCCCTCGAGGGGTTCGATTTCGCCCGCTACGCGCCGGGGCAGGCCAAGCTGGCCGACGAGGGACCGGCCCAACTGGAGAAGACCCTGCAACTGGCGCATCGCCTCGATGCCTTCGTGGAGAGGTCCCGATGATGTGGTTCCGCCTGCTCCTTCTGTTGTGGTTCTGGCTCCCCGCCTCCCCGGCGCCCGCCTCCCCGGCGCCCGCCTCCCCGGCGACCGCCTCCCCGGCGCCCGCCTCCGCCGGCGCCCAGAGCGCCCCGCTCCCTGCTGCTCCGGCCCCGCCGGCGCCCGTAGTCGCCTCTCCGGCGCCCGTGGTTGCCTCTCCGGTGCCGCCCGCCCCTCAGGGACTCTCGGTCGCCGCCCACTTCGCCGCGGGCGTGAAGGCCCTGACCCAGGCCCAAAGCGAGACAGACACCCTGGCCGCGGTGGCCCATTTTCAGGCGATCCTGGACCGCCAGGTGGTGCACGAGGACGTTTACTATAATTTAGGGAACGCCTACTTCCAACTGAACCGCCTCGGCCCCGCCGTCTATCACTTCGAGAAGGCCCTCACGGTCCACCCCGGCCACGCCGCCGCCAGGTACAACCTCGGCCTCACCCGCCAGTTGCTGGCCCAGCGGTACAAGGACGAGCTCGTCCACCCGGGGCGCCAGGGAACCTGGACGCGCCTGGTGACCTCCTTCTCCGACGCCACGCTCACCCTGGTGTTCCTCACTCTGTGGGTCCTGCTGTTCGGCGCTCTGCTGGCGCTGTACTTCATCAGCCGGCCGCTTTTGCGCCTCACCCTGGTGACCGCGGCGGTCATCCTCGGCCTGGGCTCGGCCGTCTTCGGGACGCTGATGATCGGCCGGGAGATCCACGACCGCACCGTCCATTACGCCATCGTGTTGCCCGACGAGGTCGAGGTCCGCGAGGCGCCCCAGACCTCGGCCAACCGCGCCTTCGTGCTTCACGCCGGCCACCGCGTGCAGACCGGCGCCTCCGAGCGGTCCTGGGTCAAGATCCTGCTGCCCAACGGCATGGAGGGCTGGCTCGAACGCCGTGATCTCGGTCTGCTCTGAGCCCCCACCCCGGGGGACTGCGAGGAACCATATGAAAAGGATACTGGTGATTCTGGGCCATCCTTCACGCGACAGTTTCTGTCACGCGCTGGCCGAGGCCTATGCCCGGGCCGCGGCGGACGCCGGAGCGGAGGTGCGGACCCTCCTGCTGGGGGAGCTCAACTTCGATCCGATCCTGCACGAGGGGTACCGGGTGGTCCAGCCGCTGGAGCCGGATCTGGAGCAGGCCCGCGGGGACATCCGGTGGGCGGAGCACCTGGTGTTCGTCTATCCGTCCTGGTGGGGCGGGTTGCCCGCCCTGCTCAAGGGATTCATCGATCGAGTGTTTTTACCCGGCTTCGGCTTCAAGTTCCACGAGGGGGCCCTGCTGCCGGAGAAACTGCTCAAGGGAGATCGGAAGAGCGTCGTGTAGGGAAAGAGTGTAGATCTCGGTGG
>CALKWH010000020.1 GCA_938004375.1 uncultured Pseudomonadota bacterium | reverse complement strand
TCGTATTCGGTGACTGGAGTTCAGACGTGTGCTCTTCCGATCTTGCGGCTCTCGAGGAGCACCGGGATCGTGACGCTGTTGCCCGCGTAGGCGGGCCGTTTGGGCGCACCGGCCACGGGTTTTCCGGCGTCGTCGAGCCGCGATGCGGACCCCACGAGCTCCACCCACACCTCGGTGGCGGGCATGTGGGCCTCGGTCAGCGGGATCTTGAGCACGTGGGTGGGGCCGGTGAGGGTGAAACGCTGGGGCTTGTCGATGCCGGCGTGGCGCACGAACCACAGGCCCTCGGCGGGATAGAACGGGGCCTGCAGGAAGAGCTCGGCCGTCTCCCCGGGCCGGTACTCCTTCTTGTCGAGGATCAGGTTGACCTTCTCGCGCTCGACGGTGCGGACCGGGGGCAGGCCGCCGCCCGAGACCCAGCGGGTGATCTTCGAGGAGTTGACGCGGCCCTTCGCGTCCGTGATGGTCGCCGTGATCAGGTACGAGCCTCCCTTGGGCGTCTTGAAGGTGCAAGTGGCGTCGGCGGTGGCCGAGGTGTTCACCGTGCAGCTCTGGCGCTCGCCCTGGACCCGGCGGTACTTCCCGCGCTGGTACTTCCACTCGTCGAGCTCGGCGGTCACGGTGACGGCGGCATCGGCGAGCTTCTTCCCCTCGAGATCGGTGGCGAGGACCTCGACGACCAGCGGCGTGTTCTCGGGGACGAAGTACTTCTTCGTCTTCAGGCCGACGTAACGATCGGCGGGGTGGACGAGCAGCGCCTTGTTCGAGGTCCAGGACTGACGGTTGACGTCCACCACCGAAGCGTGGGCGGTCACGGAGTAGGGCACCGTCGGCTTCGCGTCCTTGAAGGTGAGCCGCACGGCGTGCTGACCCCGGCTGTCGGTGGTGCCCGCCAGGTGCTGGTTCGTGTTCAGGTCGCCGCGGCCCGGTTCGTCCTCGTCTTCGAAGAACCACCAGCGCATGGACGAGTCGCCGAAGGACCATTCCCAGAGCCCCGGCGGGGAGAAGTGCCCCGGGGAGGCATTCACGTTCCAGTTGACCTCGGCGCCGGGCAGGCCGCCGCCGGAGAAGTAGCTGGCGGTCAGGGTGAGATCGGCGCGGTCTCCGAGGATGAAGGGGCCCTCGGAGGTGGCGATGCCCACCTCGAACTCGGGTTTGCGGAACTCGGCGATCTGGAAGTAATGGGAGCCGGTGAAGCCGACGTTGGTGGTCAGTTCGACGCGGCCATGGCCGAGGTTGGTGTTGTCCGGGAGCGGGAAGGACAGGTGGAAGCCTCCCAGGGCGTTCATGGGCGACTTGCCCTCGCCGATCTTGTTGTTGCGCGGATCGTAGACGGTCCAGGAGACCTCCTTGAAGGCCTCGCCGGGGAGCTCGATGCGGGCGTCGCGGCCGTTGTCGACGATGCGCAGCCAGCCCTTGACGTTGACGGTCTCCTTGGGCTTGTAGAGCTTGCGGTCGTCGAAGGTGAAGAACCGGTGATCACGCCCGGGTCCGGAGGTGGCCACGTACTTGCCCGAGTTGCCGTAGTAGCTGTAGTTGTTCCGGGGCAGGAACACCAGGTCCGTGCCCGTGCGGGCCACGAGCAGACCGCCGAGCTCGCTCTCGAGGGAGGTGGGCAGGGCGATGGTCGCCAGGCCCGAGGCGTCGGTCTTCTGACCGGGGCCGGTGAGGATCTGCACCTCGGCGCCGGCGACCGGTTTCCCGTCCTTGAGGCCCGTCACCAGGGCGAGCAGGGTCTTCGCGTCCATGTGGGCGTCCACCCCCAGCCTGGTGAACTGGATCCAGGTGATGAAGGTCTGCCAGCGGTACTTGTCTTCGGGTTTCGGCGCCTGGGACACGAGCACGAGGAACTGGCCGTTGCCCTCCTGGTTCACGATCTTCTTCAGGTCCACGACGGACTCCACGAGCTCGTCGGAGTCACCGCTGAGCTTGAACGACTTCTCGTGCACCAGGGTGCCCGGGATCGGCGGCGCCTTGGGGTCGTAGCGGTAGACGCGGGCGTACTCGAGGTACTTGTGGTAGTCCTCGGGCTTCACGCGATAGACCTGGACGTCGACGCGGGGAATGTTGACCGACGTGAACCGCACCTCGGGCGGTGCCGAGGGATCGGCCACGGTCAGGTTGCGGTAGTTGTGCATCAGGTCGGGCTCGGCCTCGCGGTAGTGGAAGGTCCGCTCCTGGGCGCTGCCGAGGGTCTGGCCGAACGTGTCGGTCAGGCCGGCCCCGACGGTGACCCGGTACTCGCGGCGGCCCTTGATCCGGCCGGTGAGCACGATCGTGTCGCCGCGGGCGATCACCTCGAGGTCGTCGACGGCGGGGCTGACCTTGACCAGGTCCGGGGAGAACTTCTCCTCGTCGAGCGGGTTGTTGAAGCGCAGGAACATGGAGTAGGGCGGACGGCACTTGTGGTTCGGCTCGCAGTTCTGGTCCACGATGGCCAGCGGATCATAGGTGCGGAAGGAGTGGATCAGGGGTTCGGTCGTCTTCTCGGGGCCCTCGAGGGAGCCGGTCCCCGGGTCGATGCGCACGGTGTAGGAGGTCGCCGGCGTCAACTCCTGGGCGGGTACGAAGGCGAAGTAGCGTCCCTCGAACTCCTTCTTCGCGTACTCCACGAGGCCCGAGACCGCGGCGTCCTTCTTGATCTCGTCCTCGGTGGCCAGGCGCAGCGGCACGTTCACGCTGTTGTTGCTCTGCATCAACATGGAGGCCAGCACGGCGGCGGGATCCACCCGCTGGTCGAACCGGACGAAGAGGACCGGGCGCAGGATCTGGGGTCCCTGGGACGGATAGAAGGCCTCGACCTGGATCGTCGGGGTGGAGAACTCCCACGAGACCGCGGCCGCGAGCTTGTCCCCCTTGGCCGAGGCGATCCCGGCGGGCACCGTGACCTTGTATTTCGTGGACTTGGGCAGGCGCTCGAGCTCGCTCTCGAACACCAGGGTTTTCGCGCCCAGCCAGCGCCACTTGCCCGGGACGGCGGGCGAGATCGTGACGGGCACGCCCTTGGCGAGGGTGTCGGCGTGGCTGGTGATCGCCACCATGGGCTGGGAGAAGGTCACGCTGATGTTCGGCGCGATGTACACGTCGGTGGTCGGCGAGGTCCGCACGACCTCGAGGGGGCCGGCGGGATCGACCGTCGGCGCGGGCCTCGGCGGCGGCGGCCAGGCGGTCTGCACGACCGCCCCGGTGCGCGGCGGGGGCAGCGAGCGGTCGCGGAAGGCGAAGCTCTTTTTCAGATCCGGCAGGTCCTTCCACGGGGGCAGCTTGGAGAGCAGGGCCTGGCTCTCCGCGTCGGAGAGGGGGGTGCCGGGTGCGTGCTGCACACCGGCGCCGGCGCCCGAGGAGCCCGGGCCCGTCTCGAGGGAGAACAGGAGGCCCCGGACCGGGCCCGGCGCGTCCTTGGCCGCGGGTTGGACCGTGGCGGGGGGCGTCGCGGCGGGGTTCTTCTTGGCCGGTTCGGTCTTGGGCGCCTTGGCGCAACCGAGGCCCAGGAGAGCGGTGAGGGTGAGAGTGGACAAGAGTGATTTATTCATGAGGACCTCCTGCGGAGACAGATCGAATGGTTTTCATTATGCACAGCCGCGCCTGCGATGCAATGCATGGGGCGGGGCGCACAGGATACGCGGGCGGGGCCCGCTTCTGGATGGGTTTTCGTTTGACCGGCCTAACGAGATGGGCTAGATTCATCCGGCCGCCGGCCAAGGAAGGCCTGCGACACCCTGTCGACGGGGTTCCCCACGGTCACCCCCCCCACGGAGCGCGATGACGGAACCTGAAACCCTTCCGAAGAAGAGTCTGCTGCACAGTTTTCCCGGTACCTTCTGGGTCGCCAACGTCATGGAGTTGTTCGAGCGGGGTGCCTATTATGGCATGAACGCCGTGCTGGCGGTCTACCTGACGAACAAGACCGGCGGCGCCCTGGGTATCTCCGAGGACGAAGCCGGCTTCTTGCAGGGCATTATCTACGCCCTGACGTACGTGATCCCCATCCTGGGGGGCGCGCTGGCCGACCGGTACGGCTACCGGCGCATGCTTTTGGTGGCATTCACCCTGCTCACCGGCGGCTATTACCTGAGCGCGGCCGCCGGCACCTACGGCGTCATCTTCGTCACCCTGGCCGTGATGGCGCTGGGCGCCGGGCTCTTCAAGCCCATCATTTCGGGGACCATCGCGCGCACCACGACCGAGGCCACCTCGGGGTTCGGGTTCGGGCTGTATTACTGGATGATCAACTTCGGCGCCCTGGTCTCTCCCCTGATCATCAGCGTGCTCCACAAGCGCAGTTGGAGCTACGTGTTCCTGTTCTCCGGCACCTGCACGCTCCTGATGTTCCTGCCGACCCTGTTCCTGTACAAGGATCCGCCCAAGCCCGCGAGCACCAAGTCCCTGCGCGAGGTCCTCACGGGGGCCGCCACCGTGCTCTCGGACAGCCGCTTCATGCTGATGGTGTTCATCTACAGCCTGTTCTGGATCCTGTACTTCCAGAACTTCGGGACCGTGTTGTGGTACCTGCGGGATTTCCTCGATCCCACGCCGGTCAACGCAGCCTTCGCCTCCATCGGCATCAACCTCCAGCTCGGCCCCGAGCACGTGACGGTGATCAACGCCGGCACCATCGTGCTGTTGCAGGTGCTCGTCTCCCTGGTCACCAAGAAGCTGCCCGCGCTGCCCACCATGATGATCGGCATCGCCATCGGCTCGGTGGGGTTTTTCATCCTCGCCTTCTCGCACTCGGTGTGGCTGTTCGTGCTGGGGATCGCGGTGTTCAGCATCGGGGAGATGACCTGTCACCCGAAATACTACAGTTACATCGGCGTCGTCGCCCCGGCCGACAAGAAGGCTGTATACATGGGTTATGCCTTCCTGTACGGCGTGATCGGGTCCCTGGTGGGCGCCAACGTCGGCGGCGAGATGTACAACGCGTTCCTGTCGCCGTTCAAAGGCGCCCCCGTGGCGGCAGCCGAGCAGGTGCGGACCTTCTGGATGACCTTCGGCGCCCTCGGACTCGTGGCCATGGGCGGCCTGTTCCTGTACAACCGCGTCTTCGGTCAGGACACGGCCCACACCCGTCGGCTGTCCCGCCTGATCATGTTCGTCGTGTACGTGATCTTCTGCGCGATCGGCGTGCTGTTCATCACCTGGCAGACCCTGCAGGGCAAGCTCGTCCCCAAGACGGTCATCCAGAGCGCGATCATGATCACCATCGGCGTGCTCGGCATCTGGATCAGCCTTCGGCACAAGCCCCCCGTCGAGGCCTAGATGGCTTCCTTTCTATATCAGAAGAACGAATATTTCGCCCAGCTCGCGCGCGGGATGGAGGAGCTCGGCGCCGCGGAGCTGGCCGAACTGGGGGCGAAGGAGCTTCGTCCCGGCTACCGCGGCGTCTTTCTCCGGGCGGAGCGCGCCACGGCCTACCGGATCTGTTACGAGTCCCGGCTCTGTTCGCGCCTGCTGGCCCCGCTGGCCCGCTTCCGGTTCACCGACGAGAAGGACCTGCTGCGCCTGGCGACCGACGTGCCCTGGCACCGGCTGTTCCCGAAGGGGCGTACCTTCGCGGTCACCTTCAACGTGGCCAACTCCGTGATCCGCAACGGCAAGTACGCCAGCCTCCTGGTGAAGGACGCCATCTGCGACCGCTTCCGCCAGGAGACGGGGGGCCGGCCCGACGTGGACACCGAGCGTCCCCATGTGGTGATCAACCTGTTCGTGGACCGGGACGAGGCCGTGCTCTCGGCCGACCTGGCCGGCGAGGCCCTGCACAAGCGCGGCTACCGCGCCCACGGCGGCGGTCCGGCGCCCATGCAGGAGACCCTCGCGGCGGCCATCATCCGTCACACCGGGTTCGACGGCACGCAGCGCCTGTGGGATCCCATGTGCGGGTCCGGCACGCTGGTGGCCGAGGCCCTCATGGTGGCCGCCCGCGTCCCGGCCGGGTATCTGCGCGAGGACTGGGGCCTCTTCTCGCTCTCGGACTTCGACGCGGCCGCCTGGAAGCGGGTGAAGGCCGAGGCCGACGCCCGCATCCGGCCGGTGCCGCCGGGCGTGCTGCACGCGTCCGACACGGACCCGCGGGCCGTGGGCTTCGCCCGCAAGAACCTGGCCCGGCTCCCGTTCGGGCCCGTGGTGCAGTTCACGGTTTCGGACTTCGCCCGGATGCCCGACTTCCGGGACGGCGTCCTCGTGTGCAACCCGCCCTACGGCGTGCGCCTGGGCGAGGAGACCGAGGTGCGCGGCCTGTACACCGCCCTCGGGGACTTCCTGAAGCTCCACTGCCCGGGCACCACCGCCTGGGTGAGATCGGAAGAGCGTCGTGTAGGGAAAGAGTGTAGATCTCGGTG
>CALKWH010000019.1 GCA_938004375.1 uncultured Pseudomonadota bacterium | reverse complement strand
CGCAACCTGCACCAACACCGCCGGCGGCTTCACCTGCGAGTGCAACCCCGGCTACGAGGGCGACGGCATCATCTGCGACGACAACGACGAGTGCGCCCTTGGCACCGACAACTGCCACGCCGACGCCACCTGCATCAACAACGAGAGCAGCTTCACCTGCGAGTGCAACCCCGGTTATGAGGGCGACGGCGTCTCCTGCGAGGACCTCGACGAGTGTCTGGCCGCCACGGACGACTGCGACGTGAACGCCACCTGCACCAACACGGCCGGCGGCTATGCCTGCGAGTGCAACGAAGGTTTCGAGGGCGACGGCGTCTCCTGCGCCGACGTCGACGAGTGCGCGCTCGGCTCCGACGACTGCGATCTGGACGCCACCTGCGCCAACACCGCCGGCGGCTACACCTGCGAGTGCAACGAGGGCTTCGAGGGCGACGGCTTCACGTGCGAACCCGAAGACGCGCCGGTGCGCACCATCCAGGGCGGCGGCGGCTGTTCTTCCAGCGGGCCTGCCGGTGACGATCGTCCGCTGGCCTCCCTCGTCCTGCTGTTGGGGGCCGCGCTGTTCCTGCGCCGCCGGCGCCCGACCCCGCGCCGATGATTTCCCTCCCCACTCCTCGCGAGACCTTTTATTAATCAATTGCACATGTTAAAAATTCAATGGACAATGCCGGTCCGTGCGGTTACAAACGTCCCGAGGCGACGCTTGTCCCACCTGATCGACCCCATTCCCCTGAGTTTCTTCACCGGCCTGACGGTCCTTGCATTGTTTCTCTGCGTGGCCTTCGTGTTCCGCACCCCGAACCCCTACCCCGGCTTTCGCGACTGGGTCCTCTCTGCGTTCCTGCTCGGTGTCGGTGGCCTGCTCATCGGCCTGCGCGGCCTCATCCCCGACTTCGCCTCCATCGTCGCGAGCAACGTCATCGCCGTCGGGGGCCTCATCAGCGTGCGTCGCGGACTGGGACGGTTCTTCGAGACCGCACAGGCTCGCTGGCCGGACCTGCTCCTGCTGCTGCTCATCCTGTGCACCCAGCTCATCTTCACGTATCTCCACGACAGCCTGCTGCTGCGCACCGGGTTCATCTCCGTCGCCCATGGCCTGGTGCTGGCCTCCTGCGCCCAACTGACCGTGACCGGTGGCCGACGGTTCTTCTCCGCCGATCCCATCCATCCCGTCGCATGGGTGTTCGGCTTCATCGCGGTCTTCCACGTCGCGCGCATCCTCACCATCCTCGTCATGCTGGCGAACCCCGTCGCGGGCGCGGATCGAATCCTCTTCGGGGCCAGCATCCTCATCATGAACCCGGGCGCCTTGATGATGTACATCGGCCTGATCTCCCTGCACGCGCGCCGCACCTCGTCGGAGCTGGCCAGGAGCCAGTCCGAGGTCCGGGTGCTCTCCGGGCTCCTCCCCATCTGCTGCCACTGCAAGAAGATCCGCGCCGAAGAAGAATGGCTGCCCGTGGAGGTCTACGTGCGAGACCACTCCCAGGCCGAGTTCAGCCACGGGCTGTGCCCGGACTGCAGCCGGGAGCTCTATTCAGACGAGTGACCCCGCGCCTCAACGGTCATTGATTTCTGTCCGACAGCAGTTGCGCCCCGCCTCCTTGGCGCGATAGAGGGCGGCGTCGGCGGCTTTCATCAATGCATCCAGGTCCCGGGTCTCAGCGCAACAGCCGGCGACCCCGATGCTGACGGTGAAGCCGAGCTCCCGTCCGTCGAACGACACCCGCACGGCCTCGACCGACCTCCGGACGCGCTCCGCTGCCACCAGCGCGCCCTCCAACCCCGTGCTCGGCAACAGGACGGCGAACTCCTCGCCCCCGATCCGCGCGGGGACGTCCACGTCACGCAGGTTCCGCTTCAGCAGCGCCGCCATCGCGCGCAGGACCTCGTCCCCCGCGGCGTGACCGAACTCGTCGTTGATGCGCTTGAAATGGTCCAGGTCCATCATGAGCATGGAGAACGGGCTCTTGTAGCGGCGACATCGGGCGAGCTCGGTGGCGCCGGCGGTGAAGAAATGACGCCGGTTCCACAGCCCGGTGAGGACATCGGTGGAGGCCAGCTCCTCGAGCCGCCTGTCGAACTCCTTCTTCTCCGTGATGTCGGTGTGCGACCCCGCCATGCAATAGGGTCTGCCCGATTCGTCGTAGAGCGCCTCGCCGCGGGCCAGGACCCAGATGTAGGCCCCGTCCTTGCAACGCATGCGGAACTCGGTCTGGTAATTCCGGATTTCGCCCTTGAGATAGCCGTCGACGTACTTCATGACCCGCGGGCGGTCCTCCGGGTGCAGGTGGTCCCGGAAGGACTCGATGACGTTGGGTATCTCGTGGTCGCGGTAGCCGAGCATCTCCTTCCACCGCGCGGAGAGGAACAGGTCGCCCGTGACGATGTCCCAGTCCCAGATCCCGTCCCGGTTTCCGTTGACAGCCAGCAGGTAACGCTCATGGCTCTTCTGGAGCGCCAGCTCGGTCGCCCTCCGGGTGAAGAAGAGCCCCACGAGCCGCACGTAGAGCTGAAGCAGGGGCTCGTTCTGCAGCGCTGCGCCGGCCTTGCCGATGATCACGAGATCCCCCAGCATGCGCTCGTCCTTCCGGATGGCAGCGACCCAGACCGGCCCCAGCTCGAGCCGGCTCTCGAGGTTCAGGACCCGGTCGACCGGGATTCGGCGGGCGGTCAGCTCGTGGAGCGTGTCGAACCGGGTGACGATCCGCTCGGCTATCCGGTCGGCCTTGGCGGGGTCGTAGCTCCAGCGGGAGCCGACCACCTCGAAGCCGAGGAGCTCGCGCACGGTCGCACCCTCGTCTTCAACCCCGACCATCGCCACGGTCCAATAGTCGAGACCCGAGGGTTCATATAAATTTATTAAAACAATTTTCGCCGAGGTGATCTGTCGGGCGATGTCGGCGATGCGCGAGTAGGAGATTTCCTGCAGGGACTCCTGAAGGAACATCTCCGCCACATCGATGATGCGGTGGCAGTCGAAGTCGTTGGTCGGGAGAAACGATTGAAGATCACAATGTTCATCGGACATCGTCGATCACTCCTTCAACGAGGGGTCTTCGGTCCCGGGGGGCAGATCCGGATCTCGGGGGTCGAGCGAGTCCCGGATGGTGCCGCAGAGCTCGGCCACCGAAAAGGGCTTTCGCAGGAAGCGGACGTCGGGACGGACGGCCAGCTCGCCGCTGATTCGTTCGTCGAGATAACCCGACATGAGCACGACGGGCAGTTGGGGACGCACCGCACGGATTTTCCCCAGCAGGTCGATCCCGCCCATCCCGGGCATGACGGCGTCGGAGAGCAACAACTGGAAGTCCTCGGGCCTCTCGGAGAAGAGCGCCAGGGCCTCGGCGCCGTCCTTCGCGGTCAGCACCCGGTATCCGGCGCGACCGAGCACCCGGGTGACGACCTGCCGGACCTCGAGCTCGTCTTCGGCGACCAGCACCAGCTCCCCCGCCCCGCGTGGCTGCGGGAGCGATGCCGGCTTCTCCTCCTGGACCACCGATTCGGCGGCGACCGGCAAGGCCAGTTCGAACGTTGTCCCGTTCCCGGGCGAGCTTCGCACGTCGATGTAGCCATGGCTCTGCCGGATGATGCCGTAGACCGTCGAAAGGCCCAGGCCGGTCCCCTGTCCGGGCGGTTTGGTGGTGAAAAACGGTTCAAAGATTCTTTGAACAGTCTGGTCGTCCATGCCGCAACCGGTATCGGCGACCTCGACCACGACGTATCGTCCGGGTGTCACGGAGAAATTTTCAACGTCCCGGACCCGCTCGCTGTCGCGCAGCTCCAGGCCGAGGGTGATCTCCCCGCCCGCGGGCATCGCATCCCGGGCGTTCACGCACAGGTTGACCAGCACCTGCTGCAGCTGGCCCGGGTCGAAGAAGACCGGAGGCAGTCCGACGTGCGCATGGAAGATCAGCCGGATCTTCTCTCCCATCAGGCGGTCCAACATCTGGGACAGGTTCTCGAACATGCAGGCGATGTCGACGACCCGCGGTTCCAGGACCTGCTTGCGGCTGAAGGCCAGGAGTTGACGGGTGAGCTCCACCGCGCGCTGCGTCGCGGCCTGGATCTGCTGGACGTCGCCGCGCGCGGGATCTCCTGGGGGCAGCGCCTCGAGGGCGAAACCGGCATAGCTCCCGATGACCGTCAACAGGTTGTTGAAGTCATGGGCGATGGCGCCGGTGAGCTGGCCGATGGTCTGGAGCCGCTCGGTCTGGTCCATCCGCTCGCGCAACGCCCCGGCCTCGCGACGGGACGCGACCGCCTCGGTCACGTCCAGGACGAGCCCCAGCGCGAACGCGGGCTGCCCCGCCTCGTCCCGGATGAGGTTGGCGGTCAGCACCGCGTCCACCACCTTTCCGTCAGACCGCAGGAATCGCTTCTCCATGGAGTAATGGTCAAGCTCGCCGCTGACCAGCGCGCGCTGCAGGGCAAGGTTCTTCTCGAGATCATCCGGGTGCGTGAGCTCCCGAAAGGGCACCCCCCGCAGCTGGTCCGGAGTCATCCCCATCATCTCTGCGTAAGCCGGGTTCGCCATCATCACGCGACCGTCCAGCCCCACCAGCGCGATGCCGATCATGGCGCGCTCGAAGACGGTTCTGAACAGGTGCTCACTGCGGGCGAGCGCCACCTGTGTTGCCTTCTGTTTCGTCACGTCCAGGACGTCGGTGACGAAGTGAAGCGGCCGCCCGGCGGGATCGCGTACGAGCCTGGAACTGATGACCGTATCCACGTAATGCCCATCCCGATGGCGGTAACGCTTCTCGATCCGCAACGACTCATGCTCCCCCGCCAGGAGGCTCCGCACCAGCTCGCGGCTGGCCTCGAGGTCGTCGGGGTGCGTGATCTCGGCGAAATTCAGCCGCTGCAGTTCGTCCCGGTCGTAGCCCAGGATCTGGCAGAGCGCCTGGTTGACCATCTGCAGCCGCCCCTCGGGGGACGTCAGGGAACGCCCGATCGAGGCGTTCTCGAACGCCGCCTGGAACATGGCCTGGCTCGTGGCCAACTCACTGGAGTGCTGGCGCTGGTCGGTCACATCCTCGGTGAAGATCGCGACAACGTCCCCGAGTCGTCGCAGGGACAGCCGGATGGTCCCCTCACCCGATTCGGGGTAATGATGCGTCCCTTCGCATTCCAGGGGTTCCCCCAGGTCCCGACACCGGAGCAGCAGATCGTGAAGACGGCTCCCTGAAACCTCCGGCACGAATTCGAAAACGCTCCTGCCCAGGACGTCCGGCAGGTTCAGTCCCGCCCGCGTCGACGCCACGCGGTTCAGATACCGGATCCGCAGCTCCAGGTCGAGCACCAGCACGCCGCAGGGTGCAAACTCGAGCATCTCCATGAAGGGCAGCGATGGGGCTTCGGTCATCGTTCAGCAACCTGAAAATTGAAAGTCAAGGGTGCTTTCATGGTCCACACGGTGAATCGGCTGGTTTGAATCATGGTTTAATTTGATTTTCCGTGCAAGCAGTTTTTAACAACCCATCCAATCGCCGCCCGGTCCGACTCGAGGGGAGTTGGGGATTGCCATCCGGGATCATTCGGGTAGTATGGTGTTCACCAGGGGTTCTGGAACATGACCGAAAACAGCAGCGACGAAACTTGCATCCCCATCCTCCCGCGCCTCCTGATCGTCGATGACGACGATCTGATCCGCCGCACGTTCAGCCGCCACTTCGGGACGACGGCGGTCGTCCGGGAGGCCGCTTCAGGCGAACAGGCCCGCGACCTGCTGGCCGCAGGTTTCGATCCTCACATCGTCGTGGTCGATTACTGGATGCCGGGGATGAGCGGGATCGACTTCCTGCGCCACTGCCTGTCCCTGTCGCCGCGCACCCGACGGGTGCTCCTGACCGGGGATGGCCAGCCCGAGATCCTCGAGCGGGCGATCAACGAGGTGCACATCCACCACTTCGTGCGGAAACCCTGGAGCCCGGTGGAACTGAACTCGATCTTCCAGCAGATGTTCGAGATGATCGAGATGGAGCGCTCCAACGAGCTGCTCGCCCTCGAGGTGAAGTACGCCAACGCCTCTCTTCAGCGCGCACTCGAAGACCTGAAGAAACACCGGACCCTGCTGCAGCAGAGCCTGGACGAGCGCACCCAGGAATTGCTGGTGGCCAACCGCAGGCTCGAGGAGACCAACGCCAAGCTGGCCGCCCAGGCCTTCCGGGATGGACTCACCGGGCTCTACAACCACGCGACCGTGGTGGCCCGCCTGGAAGAGGAGCTCTCGCGCGCCGCGCGGTACAAGTCCCCCCTGTCGGTGCTGTTCTGCGACATCGACCATTTCAAAAACTACAACGATCGGCTCGGCCACGCCAACGGCGACCGGGTCCTCAAGGCCGTCGGCGTCTTCCTGCGCCTGGGCTCGCCGTCGGTCTCCCCGAGCCGCAAGAGCGACATCGTGGGGCGTTACGGGGGCGAGGAGTTCATCATCATCCTCCCCGAGACCGACAAGCCCGGCGCCGTCGTCCGCGCGAACCGTCTGTGTCTGGGCTTGACGAAGGTCGACGTGCCCGGCGCAGACGATCAACCGCTGGGCTGCCTCTCCATGAGCGTCGGGGTGGCCACGTTCCCCGAGGACGCGGACACCCCCGAGGAGCTCCTGCATTGCGCCGATCTGGCCCTCTACCGGGCCAAGGAGGCGGGCCGCAACCGGGTGGTCGAGGCAGTCAGGTGTGTAAAATGACGACGATGACCGTGCTCCCCGGCTAAGGGGCACTCCGGAGGACCGACACATGTACTTCATCGAGCGAATGTACCGGCGATTCAACTATCAGGCGCCGGTCATTTTTCAGCGACCGGGGATGGCCACCTGGGATCACGGTTTGACCAAGGACATCTCGGAGGGCGGGTTCTTCATCTGGACCACCAGTGTTCCTTCCGTCGGGGAGCTCCTGGAGCTTCGACTGATCAACCTGCTGGGAGGCAACATGATTCATTTCTCCGGGAAGGTCGCCCGAGTCACGGACAAGACCGCCCGCGGCCCGGGCCTGGGGATCGAGCTGGCCAAGCCCGGCGCCTCCAGCGAACTGAAGCGGCTCTGCGAATATCTGGGACAGAACGTCACGGTCGGGGAGGTGGCAGACGCAGGTCCATCCGGCACCT
>CALKWH010000018.1 GCA_938004375.1 uncultured Pseudomonadota bacterium | reverse complement strand
TCCGCCGAGGAGGTCCTCAAGGAGGGCCTGCTCGTGTGTGAGGACAGCCCCGCCGAGGAGGCCGTCATCCTCAGTTCCCTGGCCCGCCTCACCATGAGCAGCCTGCAGGACGGGGAGCGCGCGGGCACCCTGATCAACCGCGCCACCCGCAAGGCCAAAGAGAGCTCGGATCCCCAGTTGCTCTACCGCGTCTACTTCGACCTGAGCACCATCGAGCTGGCCCGCAAGCGCTACTCCCAGGGCGCGCAGATGCTGCGCGACGGTCTGAAGGCCGTCAGTTCCCTGTCGAACTCGCCGCTCTCTTTCTGGCGGCTGTTCCTCCGGCTCGCCGAGTTCGAGTTCCAGGCCGGGCAGCAGGAAGAGGCCGTGCGTATATTGATGAACGCCCTCTCCGTGGGGGAGACCCAGTTGGCCGAGTTGCCCAAGGGCCGCATCCACTACCTCCTGGGGCAGTTCTTCCTGCGCATGGGGCGACCCCATGACGCCGAGCCGCATATGCTCAAGGCCGTCGAGTACCTGCAAAACACCGGCGACCGGCAGGGCGCGGCCGAGGCTTCATTGACTATTGCCCAGAGCCCCACGTCGGACCGCGATCAGTACCTGGACCGCGCCATGTACCTCTCGATGCAGATTGGCTGGAAGCAGGGCCTCGAGCGCGTCCAGAGTCTGCGTAATCACGACGATAAAAAACCGAACTGACGGCGGCGGTCGAGGTTTCGGATTACGATTTCGATTTCGATTTCGATTTCGATTTCGAGATTCCTTGGAGACTTCTGTTCCTGGGGGTTGCATTTGCTGGTGGGAAGGACTATGGTGTTAGACGGGACTTACGGATATGCCCGAGACACTCCTTCTTGACATCCTGTACGCGACCTGGCGCCTGGCCGCCGAAATGGCGCCGTATTTGTGGCTGGGCTTCGCGGTGGCGGGGTTTTTACATGTGTTCTGGCCGCTGGAGACCATCTCCCGGCACCTGGGCGGGAGCTCGAAATGGGCCGTGTTCAAGGCCTCCGTGATCGGCATCCCCCTGCCGCTGTGCTCCTGCGGCGTGCTCCCCGTGGCGACCCAGTTGCGCCGGGCGGGGGCGGGGGCGGCGCCCACGCTGTCGTTCCTGGTCACGACGCCGGTGACCGGCGTGGACAGCCTGATGGCCACCTGGGCGTTTCTGGGCTGGGCGTTCATGCTGGTGCGCCTCGGTGTCTCGCTGGTCCTCGGGCTCCTCGTGGGGCTGGTGTCGGCGGTCCTGTTCCCCGAGCGCGCGTCCGTGGCGGCGGCGGCTCCCGCGTCCATGGAGCCCTGCTCCGACGGGGACGACTGCGACTCCTGCGTGGCCCCGGCGCCGCCCGCCGAAGGTTTCCTGCGGCGCGTCTGGCGCATGGTGGTATACGGCTTCTGGGAGCTGCCTGCCTCCATCGCCGGGTCGGTGCTCACCGGCCTTTTCCTGGGCGGCGTCATCACCGCGGTGCTGCCTGCCCACGTGGTGGCCGACACCGTGGGCTCGGGCTTCCTGGGCGTGGTCGTCTCGGTCGCGGTGGCCATTCCGCTCTACGTGTGCGCCACGGGCTCGATCCCCATCGCCGCGGCCATGATGCTCAAGGGTTTCTCCCCCGGGGCGGCGCTGGCGTTCCTCATCGCGGGGCCCGCGTCCAACGCGGTGGGCATCACCACCATTCACAAACTGCTGGGCTGGCGGCACCTGGCCGTGTATCTGGCGGTCATCTTCTTCGGCTCCCTGGGGTTCGGCTGGCTGTTCGACCAGGTGCTGGCCGCCACCGGCCTCACCCTCGCCGGCGTCGCCCACGCCGCCCACGGCGGCGGTCATCCGGTCGGGTGGCTCCAGGTGCTCTCGGGCGCCCTTTTAACCATCGTCGTCATCGCCGCCCTGGTCGCCCCACGGGTGCAGGCCCTCTGGCGCCGCCGCGCGGGCCGGGGCGAGGAGGTTTCCATGAATGCCAACGTCACGCGTCTCTCGGTCCCGGACATGAACTGCAACCACTGCAAGGCCACGGTCTCCAAGTTGCTGGGGACCCAGCCGGGAGTGACCGGTGTGATCGTGGATCTGGGCAGCCGCACGGTCGAGATCACCCACGAGGGGCCCTTGCCGGGGGCCGAGCTGCTCGCCCGTCTCGAGGCCGCCGGCTATCCGTCCACCGTGCTTGAGTGACAATTTCCCGGTCCCCGGAGTCTGTTTTGGTTCACAATTCGCAGGAAATCCTGTAGACGTAGGTGACTTTTCGCGTGATCGCAGTCTTTCGCGGTCACCGTGCGGCCGGGCTGTCCGGTCGCCTGAGGTGCAAGATGCCCAAGGTACATCTGGTGAAATCGTTCTCGTTCGACGCCGCCCACAGCCTGCCCCTGGCCCCCGACGGCCACAAGTGCCGCTGCGTGCACGGCCACGGCTTCCGCTTCGAGCTGGAGTTCGTCGGCCCTGTGGATCCGGCTCGCGGCTGGTTCCTCGACTACCACGAGATCAGTGCGCTGGGGAAGGAACTGACCGCCCGGCTGGACCACAAGATGCTCAACGAGATCCCCGGGCTCGAGGCCGGGACCTCCGAGGTGCTGGCCGTGTGGATCTGGAAGGAGGCCGCCGCCCGGCTGCCCGGCCTGACCCGCGTGAGCGTGTTCGAGACCGCCTCCTCGGCCTGCCACTACTACGGAGAAGAGTGAGGGTCCCCATGACCATCGAAGACGTCCAGAAACATCACGACCATCGCGAGATCCCCATCGATCACGTCGGCATCACCGACATCCGCTGGCCCATCCTCGTGCTCGACCGCGCGCGAGGCGAGCAGCGCACGGTGGCGACCTTCCAGATGTCCGTCGATCTCCCCAAGGAGTTCAAGGGCACCCACATGAGCCGCTTCGTGACGATCCTGTCGGACTACTCCCACGAGATCACCGCCGAGCGCATGCCCGGGATCATCCGCGAGATCCAGAAGCGCCTCGAGGCCGAGCGCGCCCACCTGGAGGTGCGCTTCCCGTACTTTATCGAGAAGAAGGCGCCGGCCACGGGCGCGGCCTCGCTGATGGACTACGAGTGCGCCTTTCTCATCGCCGCCGAGGGGGACGAGGTCGACTTCGTGCTCGAGGTGACGGCCCCGGTCACCAGCCTGTGCCCGTGCTCCAAGGCCGTGGCCGACTATGGCGCCCACAATCAGCGCGGCTACATCACCATCAAGGTGCGCCCGCGCAAGCTCGGCGAGACCGAGTTCACCCACATCTGGCTCGAGGAGCTCGTCGAGGTGGCCGAGCAGGCCGGCAGCGCGCCGATCTACCCGCTGCTCAAGCGCCAGGACGAGCGCCACGTGACCATGCAGGCCTACGACAACCCCGTGTTCGTCGAGGACATGGTGCGCAACGCCGCCGTGGCCCTGCGGGCCGACGAGCGCGTCGTGTGGTACGAGGTCGCCGCCGTCAACGACGAGAGCATCCACAACCACAAGGCCTTCGCCGTCACCACCTGGGACCGCCCGTGAGGATCCACCTCCTGGCGCCTTGCACGGGGAGAAAGACCCGGCGCGGCCCCGCGCTGGACCTGGCGCGGCTCGCCGACTGGCACGCCGGCCGGCTGTCCGCCGCCGACGCCGGGCCGCTCACGCCCGCGGCAGATCTGTACGACGGCCTGGGCCACCGCCTGATGATGTGGGGGATCGAGGCCTTTCGCGCCCACGGCGGCGGCGGGGTGACCCTGCACGTCGTCTCGGCCGGGCTGGGGATCGTGGGCGAGCGCGAGCCGGTGCCGAACTACGAGGCCACCTTCAACGCGATGCGGGGCGCCCGGCGGGCGGCCTGGCTTGGCACCCTGGACCTGCCGCGCCGGGTCGCCGCCGCGCTCTCGACGCCCGCGGATCTGCGCCTGGTGCTGCTGGGGCGCGAGTATCTGGACGCCACCGGCCTTCAGACCCTCGCGCTCCCGCCCGGCAGTCCCCCCACCGTGGTCCTCGCGGCGCCCTCGGCCGCCGGGCTCGTGCCCGCGGGCGCCCTCCACGTGCCGCTGGCCATGCCCGAGGCGCGCCGCTTCCACGCCACCCTCATCGCCCTCAAGGGCGCGCTCGTCCGACGGCTCCTCTCCGACGCCGGGCTGTGGCGGCGTCCGGACGTGGGCGCGCTTCCCGCCTGGCGCGACGCGGCGGCCTTTCTGGACCTGTGCGCGGCCTGCCCGGACGGAGACGACCGGGAGCCCGGGACCCCATGAACGCCGACGCCTACTTCTCGTTCGACGCCACGCGGTACTTCATCCCCGATTGGGACGATCGCGTGGATCCCGGCTTCGACTTCGTCACCGAGGTGTCCCCGGGCAAGGGCTGGGAGGCCGAGCGCTACGCCCACGAGTTGTTCCCCACGCCGCCGTATGACGGCCTGCTGGTGTCCAAGGTGGTCGAGGAGAAGAGCCGCCAGCGCCGGGCCCGCCTGCGCGCGCTGGGGGTGCACGCCGCGCTGCGCGTGACCCCGGAGTTCCCCGTGCTGGGCGACTGCGGCGCCTTCGGTTACATCGACGAGCCGGCGCCGCCGTACACCTGCGCCGAGGTCCTCGACTACTACACCGCCTGCGGCTTCGACCTGGGGGTCTCGGTGGTCCACGTGTCATCAAACGCCGACCACCCGGATCGGGCATTGCGCTACCGCATCACCCTCGAGAACGCCGCGGAGTTCTTCATCGAGCACCGGCGTCGCGGGCTCGGCTGGATTCCGGTGGGCGCGGTGCAGGGCTGGGACCCCGAGAGCTACGCCGAGGCGGCCGCGAAGACGGCGGCCATGGGCTACCGGCTGCTGGCCCTCGGGGGCCTTGTGAGGGCCTCCACGGCCGAGATCCTGGCGATCCTGGCCGCCGTGTCCCGGGCGCTACCCGCCGGGGTCGGCCTGCACCTGTTCGGCCTGTCCCGCGAGGCGCTGTTGCCCCACCTGCGCGCCCACCGGGTCACCTCGGTGGACAGCGCGTCCGCCCTGCGGCAGGCCTGGCTCTCGCCGGACCAGAACTACCACACCGCCGACGGCCACTTCTGCGCCGTGCGCGTGCCCCAGGCCGAGGGGCGGGGCCGGAAGAAGGCCGGCGGCGCCGGGCCCCCCGAGGACGAGCGGGCAGATCGGAAGAGCGTCGTGTAGGGAAAGAGTGTAGATCTCGGT
>CALKWH010000017.1 GCA_938004375.1 uncultured Pseudomonadota bacterium | reverse complement strand
CTGCCACCGAGACGAGCGCGCGGAACGAGCCGTCCACAGTGACCACGTCGGTGACGAGCAGCGCGGACGGGAACACGATCTTACCGAGCGGGTAGATCACCGAGTAGTCGGTGGAGGTCACCGCCACGCCGTTCTTCTTCACGGTGAGCGCCACGCCCGGGTCGAGCGCGCGCTTCGCCGCGTTGGTGATCTGGTACTCCTTGTGCGACCCGTCGTCGGTCGTGGCCTCGCCGGTCATCGCCGTCGAGGCCCCGCCGATCTTCACGGTCGTGAGGCTGCCCTTGATGGCCATGGAGGTGCTCCGCTAGACGCTGGCAGCCGCGGAGCCGCCGGCCGCCTCGAAGTCGAAGGAGAACTGCACGGCATCGGTGACCTTCGCGCTCTGCTTCATCTTGATCAGGCAGCAGCACTTCCAGCCGTTGGTGCCGTCGGGGAGCACCTTGACCCAGCGCAGCACGCCGGTGGTGGCCGCGGTGACCACGGCGGTCTGCCCGGTGTCCGAGGTGTCGCGCACGCCGCTGGCCGAGCCGCTGAACGTGGCCATCGTCGGCAGCTGGCGCTTGCCGGTGTCACCGAACTGCGTCACGTCCACGGCCTCGTAGGACGGGTCGAGGTCCACCGAGTTCATGCCGTTGACGTCGTTGTAGGTGCTGTCCGTCGCGTCGGTGCTGATCTGGATCTTCAGCCCACTGCCCTTGATCGCCATCGTGGCCTCCGTAGTCGTGGAGGCCCTGCCGGGGCCTCACCACCACGACCCCACGTCGGAGGTTTCGCCAGCGTCCACCGCGGTCACACCGTGCGGCGCAGTTCCACGACCGTGGACCACGCGAAGTGCATGCGCTCGTCTCGGCCCTCGTAGGCAAGGGGAGATGCGCGGCACTGGTAGTACCCAGACGGTGCCTTGTCGTGGCAGGCGGCGTGGACGGCCTGCGCGAGCGTCAGCCCTCCGTCGTAGTCGTAGGCCTCCGAGCGGATGAGCACGCGCACGTTGGCGATCTGGTGGCTCGTGGAGACGCCCATGAACGGGAGCAACTCGCCGCCCGAGTCGAGCACCACGAACACAGCCTTGCCGGCCACGTTCTCGGCCTCCTGCAGTTCCGGCACGCGGATCAGGTTGCCGTTGAACGGGGCGACCATCGCGGTGCTCTTGGTGAGCCCGGAGATGGCGGCGGCGTTGATCAGGTCCTGCACGGCGGCGTCTGGATTGGCCATCACTTCCTCCGTCGCTTCTTCCAGCGGCGCACGAGCCGAATGGCGCCCGAGCGCTTGAGCCTCGAGATGGCGCGCGCCTGGTCGCGGGTGAACCCGCGCTTGCGCTGGTACGTCCCCACCGGCGCCTCCGGCGGCGGCCTCGTTGGGATGCCGGTGACGCTCGGCGCGACAGCCACACCGCTCCGCAGGGCAGCCATGATCGACTCGCGCAGGCGCACCTGCAGCGCGCGGGCGTGGATGTTCGCGGCCTTCTCCAGCCACCGCGGGGAGCCCATGCCGGGGCGCGCGCTGCGCTCGTGGACCACGGGGGCATAGGAGGCCCCGTAGCCCATCTCCACCACCACGCCGTTGCCGACGCGCTGCGGGGCCGTGATGTACAGCGACGCCCGCAGCCGGCCGGACTGCACCGGAACCATGCCCTTGCGGTTGGCGAGCTCGGCGAGCGCCACGGCCTGTCCGTAGACGGCCGACTTCGCCGCGGCCTCTGCCGCCTCGGTCGCGACGCGGAGCCGCTTGGCCAGCTCCTCGATGCCCTTGACTTCGATGGGCATCAGATCACCCGCGAGCGGAACGGCGCGAGCATCGCGCGCACAGGGCCAGGGAGGACGCCTCCCACGCCTCGGCCGATCAGCTCGTTGCCGGTGTCGAATGCCGCGGCGGCTTGGTCGATGCCGCGGCGCCGGAACAGGCTGGCCACCGTGTCGATGCAGGCCTGCTCGATGTCCTGCGGCAGCGTTCGCACCACGGCCGGCGGGCCGGCGGACTCGTCCTTGGGCAGGATGAAGCCAGCGGTGTACGTCACTGCGAGAACCCGGCGCGCCGACCCCGGGATCGGGTGGCCGGAGACGGACCCCGGATAGGCCAACTCGTAGCTCGCGCCGCCCCATCCGCCGGCCAGGTACAGCACGCCTGCGTCTGGGTCATCGACCACGATGTCCCCGAGGGCCACGCCGTCGAGAGTCCCCGTCACATCCACGGATGAGTCTACGGGGCGGACGTTCACGACGAGCTCCGTCCCGCGCGGCGGCCGGTAGCGCTCGGTGCGCGAGAGCTTCGCGAAACTGCGCCCGCAGTAGTGCTCGATTGCGTCGGAGGCCACCGCGATCAGGCGCTCGCCGAGCGAGGTTCCGGCCGCCGTCAGGCCTGTGACCTCCTCCGGCGCCCTGGCCAGCGTGGTGAGTGCGTTCGCTGCAAGCGCCATGGAGCCCTCCAAGAAAACGGGCCCGGACGATGCCGGGCCCGGTGTGCTGCGGCGGACAGTCGGGTCCGGCTACTGGCTCGCCCAGACTCCGGCCACGCTGGTCATCTGCCAGGTGGTGGCATCGAGCGCATGCAGACAGCAGTGGTCGCCCTTGACGTTCGATGCCGCGGTGTTCTTGATGCCGGTCCCGGCTGCCGGAGCGATCCCGGTTCCGTTCTCGGCGCCGTGCGTCTTGCCAACGATCTTGTCGCCGCTGGCGGGGGTGATCAGGAGTTCCCCCCCGGCGTCGCCTGCCTCCACGAAGCAGAAGTGCAGCCCCGCCGCTGCGGCTGGCAGGGTGAAGGTGGTCGTGGCGCTGGTCCCGGTGTTGGCCACGACCGCGCCGGACTGCGCGGCGGTCAGTGCGGTGGTCCCTGAGGACGCGCTCACCACCGCCGACGGCCCGGACACCGCGTCCGAGAACGTGCCCTTGGCCGCCACGAGGTCGCCCTCGATGTCCACGCTGGCCTTCGTGGTTCCGTCGGCGCCGTAGACGAACTCGGCGATCTTGGTGTCGGCCGCGGTCTGGTCGGCGCGGGTCTTGAAGATCCAGGTGCCGGCCGAGCCGACCGCGGCGCCCATCACGAGGACCGCAAGCGCCGCGAGCGCGACGCTAGAAAAGATGCGCTTCATCTCTCGTTCTCCTGCGGCTCGCGCCGCCGAAGGGGCCCCGGTCTTCCGGGGCCCCGGTGGACGGCTAGATGTTCTTCTTGAGCCCGATGAGGGTCGCGCTCCAGGTCACCGTGTCGGTGCCGGAGGCGTCGAGCTCGGGGGTCACCAGGAAGTTCACGAACGAGCCAGATCGGAAGAGCGTCGTGTAGGGAAAGAGTGTAGATCACGGTGGGCGC
>CALKWH010000016.1 GCA_938004375.1 uncultured Pseudomonadota bacterium | reverse complement strand
TACGGCGACACCCGAGACCTACACTCTTTCCCTACACGACGCTCTTCCGATCTAGATGCCCAGCACGACCTGGTTCTGCAGGGCCTTGCGGTTCGGATCCTCGAGGTTGTCGTGGTCGTAGGCGGTGTTCACGAGGCGCAGCTCCACCTCGACGGTGCCGGCGCCGCCGGAGAACTTGTAGGCGGTGATGCTGCCGGCGAGGACGCCGTCGACGGTGCGGTAGTTCCCGAGGTAGGCCCCGGAGAGCAGGTCGCCGGGCTTCCCGGAGAACCACTCGACGTTCTTCGCGTCGCGGATCGTGAGCGGCAGGACGTTCGGGTCGGGCTTGTCCACCCGCTTGCGGTGCGCGTCGACCCATTCGAAGCGGCGGATCGGGGAGAGGTAGGTCATGAACTGGTCCGAGAGGGCGGCGGCGATGGGCGCGGCCTGGCCCCCCGTGGAGTCCATGAACCCGAGGAAGCCGACCCGGTAGAGCTGGGAGCTCGGGGTGATGCCCGAGGACAACTCGATGATGGGGGGCACCGGCGGGGTGGCCGGGACCGTGGGGGTGACGAAGGTGACGGGGTTGCACGCGGACAGGCAGCACGCGGCCGCCAGGGAGAAAAGAGCGCTGCGGGTATGCATCAGTTCACCTTCTTCACGCGGACCGCGGGGGCCCGGCGGGTGATGAACGCCAGCTGGTCCTCGATGTAGGCGGCGGCGGCGCCCAGGGCGCCCTCCTTGGCGTCCTCGAAGTGCTCCCGGGCCAGGTCCGGCTGGTTGCGTTCGAGATCCATGAAGCCGCACCAGAGGTGGGCGGTGGGGCGGAACCCCTTGTCCACACCCTCGAGCCTGGTGCACTTCTCCTCGGCCGCGCCGGTCTTGAGCGCGATGTCGTACATGAGCTGGTACACGAACAGTTCGGACTTCTGGAAGCCCACCTGGCGCATCTGGGCCAGGGCCGGCTTGAGGTACTCGGTGTCCATCGTGGCGAGCAGCCCCTTCATCCACCGGACGTGCTCGGCGAACGGCTTCCACGAGCAGCGCTGGGGGGACTTCTCGGCGAGCTCGAGAGCCGCCAGGATCGGGCGCACCGAGAGCACGGTGGCGAGGCCCAGGGAGAAGGAGATCTGGTGCAGGATCTTGCGGTGAGGTTCGCGCTTGACCCGGGCGGTGATGTCCATCGCCTTGGCGTAGATGGCGTTGGTCTTCTCGATGGTCTTTTCCACGTCGGTGAATATGTGATCGAACTCGGCCTTGAGCTCGCCGCCATAGGCCTCGCTCTCGGAGCGCTGTGGCCCGAGGGCGACCCATTGATAGCTCTTCTCGTTCTTCTCCAGGTGCGAGGACGTGGAGGCGCGGATCTTCCACTCCTTCTCGGGGATGCAGACCCAGGGCTTGGGCTTGAACTGACCCTGGTGGGCCTCGGCCAGCAGGATGTTCGACTCGGTGATCAGTGCGTTGAGCTCCTCGATCGTCAGGTCCTGGTCAGCCATGCGGGGGGCGCGCAGGCGACCCGGCGGGTCGTTGTACTGGCCGCGGAGGTTCTCCCCGCAGGCGAGGGGGAGCAGGAGGATTAGAAACGAGAAGAGATGCCGCATGGACGACTCCTGGCACATAAAAATATTGACCGCCGGTCTCCGGGGCCCGGCCCCGGGCGTGGCTGGGGGCGGTTCAGACTATGCAAAAATGCGTGAAAAAGGCAAGCTGAACCCATTTATCATATGACATCCGGGAGCAGGCCGTTGCCGCCCGCGGGGAACCAGGCGGCGCCCAGCCGGGCCAGGAGCAGGGCGCGGGCTTCGGCCACCGCGTCGGGCAGGGGCCGCCGGCCCAGAAGACAGCAGGCGATGGCGGTGGCCAGGAAGCACCCGGTGCCGCGGATCTTGGGCAGCGCCAGGCGCGGGTGCGCGAACTCGGTCACTCCCTCCGCGGTGAACAGTTCGTCCATGACTTGGTCCCCCTCCCCATGGCCGCCCTTCACGAGCACGGCCCGCGCCCCTGCGGCGAGCAGGGCGAGGGCGCCATCCCTGCGGTCCTCGCGGGTGTCCGTCGGGATCCCCGTGAGCGCGGCCAGCTCGGGGAGGTTGGGGGTGACCAGCGTCACCCGGGGCAAGAGCGCGCGCAGGGCGTCGAGGCGGTCCGGCTCGAACAGCGGACCGCCGGCCGTGGCCGCGAGCACCGGATCGAGCACCACCGGGAGCTCTCCCGGGAGGCGGCGCAGCGCGTCGAGGACGACCGCCGCGTTGGCCGCCGTGGCGAGCATGCCCAGCTTCACCGCGCCCACGGGGAACTCCGCGAGCAACAGGTCGAGCTGGGCGCGCAGGAGCTCCGGCGCCACGGGCTCCATGCAGGTCAGGTCCGTCGTGTTCTGGGCGGTCACGGCCGTCACGGCGGCCACCGCCCGCGCGCCGCAGGCCCGCGCCGCGCGCAGGTCGGCGAGCACGCCGCCGCCACCGCTGGGGTCGTAGCCGGCGATGATCAGGCACACGGGGACGGAAGGTTCGGCTGTTGCGGACATGGCAGCGTTCTAGCACGGAGAACGCCGTCGGGGAACCCGGATCGGTTCGCGCCTTGCCGCGGTGCGTCATCAATGGGCGTTTGACAAACGATCGAAATCCGGTACACGGTAGGGCGGGAGTGACCGCATGAGCCACCGGATTCTTTTTCTTCTATTATTTGGCCTTTCCCTTATGGCCTGCGACGACGGGCCGACCACGTCCGATCCCCGCCCCGTCTGCGGCGACGGCCGCGCGGAGTCACCGGAGTCCTGCGACGGATCGGACCTGAAGGGCCTCACCTGCCAAACCCTGGGGCTCGACGCCGGGGCCCTGATGTGCAATGCGGACTGCACGCTGGACACGTCGGAGTGCAATTTCAACCCGTGTGAAGGACACGACACGCCGTGCGGCCCTTATGGAAGCACGCGCTGCTTGGACGGCTGGCTGCACTCGTGCACGGAGGGTCGACCGGAGTGTCCCGACTGGGCTCTGCAGGCGCCCTGCCCCACCGGCGCCTGCGCCGACGGGCTCACGTGCGAGTCCGAGGTCGAGGATCCCGGTCCGGTGTGGTTCGTCCACGTGAGCGACGTCCACTTCGGCAAGGGCAACGACGCGGCGACCACCTACGCCTACCTGCTCGGGACCGTGGTGCCCGCGATCCGCCCGACGGCCACGTTCCAGACCGGGGACATGGTCGACGACGGTGACGTGGAGGCGCACTGGCTCGACTACGACGCCGCCTGGCGCGGCCGGGCCGCCGCTCCGCCGGAGTACCTCGAGATCCCCGGGAACCACGACGTGAAGGGCGACGGCGAGAGCTACTGGCTGGCCCACACGCCCACCGGCGCCTGGGATCCCGCGCTCTTCGGCGTCACCTCCATCGCCACGGACGCCGGCGCCGTCGAGATCGTGCGCACCAACACCTCGGCGGGCTCCATCAACATCCAGAACACCAACGGCTTCTTCGACGAGGACCAGGCCGCCGCCCTGCTGGCGCTCACCCCGGCGCCCGACGCGGCCGTGCGCGTGCTCCTGGCGCACCACCCCACGGTGGGGATCCTTTTCCTGACCATCGGCCGCGACCGCATGCGCGAGGTCATGGCCCACTTCGGCGCCGAGTTCTACCTCTGCGGGCACATCCACAGCACGAACGTCGCCTGGGACGGCGGCGTGCTGCTGGTGCAGGCCGCCGAGTTCGGCGAGGACGAGACCTTCATGATCGTGGCCAAGGACGGGGACTCGCGCAGCGCCCGGGAGTTCCCGATCACCGGCCCGTGGGTGATGATCACCTCCCCCACGGATCCGGATCTGGGCGGCGACAACCCCCTGGCCCGGCCGTTCGCGCCCTCCTCCACCATCCCGGTGCGCGCCCTGGGCTTCGGCCTGCGCGAGGATCTCGCCCTGCAGGTGAAGGTGAACAACGACGCCTGGGCGAACATGACCATGACCCGCCCGGGCGTGTGGGAGGCCGACGTGACGCTCCCGTCCATGGCTGGCTCCGCCGGGCTCACCGTGCGGGGCTCCAGCTCCGAGGGCAGCTCGGAGCACACGATCCAAGTTACGATGCAGTAGGGGTGCCCATGCCGTCGGAGTTCATCGAGATCACCGGGGCCCGTCATCACAACCTGCGCGTTGAGCGGCTGGTCGTCCCCAAGGAACGGCTGGTGGTCTTCACGGGCGTCTCGGGGTCCGGGAAGTCCTCCATGGCCTTCGATACGATCTACGCCGAGGGCCAGCGCCGCTACGTGGAGAGCCTGTCGTCCTACGCCCGGCAGTTCCTGGGCCAGCTCGAGAAGCCCGCCTTCGACCGAATCCGCGGGCTCACCCCGACGATCGCCATCGAGCAGAAGACCGCGTCGTCCAACCCGCGATCCACCGTGGGCACGGTGACCGAGCTCCACGAC
>CALKWH010000015.1 GCA_938004375.1 uncultured Pseudomonadota bacterium | reverse complement strand
CGTGGATCCAGCCCAGCCCGTCGGCGGCCAGCACGCGGAACAACCGGGAGGCGGCCTCCCAGCTCTCGCGGTGGGCGACCGAGCACAGAATGGCCTGCAGGTGGTGGCGCAGGGCCTGGCTCGCCGTGTCGCGGTTGTCGTCGGCGATCCGGACGTCCTCGGTGGCGCCGCGGGTGTCGAGCCCGCCGTAGCCGTCGGCCATCCGGCGCGCCCATTTCTCCAGTTGGTCGGCGAGCGCCGTCATGAAGGCGTCGCCGGGCCACTTCTCGCGCAGGCGCTTCACGACCTCGAGGGCGGCCACGACCTTGTCACGACGGGGATAGTACGATGTGCGGATGGACTTCATGCGAAAACGGGTTCCTTTCTTCGACCCGCGATGGGTCGACGGGTGACCGGCCCGCAGCGGGCCGGGTTGGGTGAAAGGGCGCGTGTCCATCCTGGAGCTCCCGTGTTCCCATGAGTTGACTCACTTGAAGCACAGGCCGACGTGATGTCGAATGAGCGCCTCCTTACAAATTCGCGCGCCGCCTGTCAAGAGGGAAATCACCCAATTCCGGAATTTTCTCCTCGCGGATGTGATTCGTCGGTCCTTCAGTCACGCATGGTTGGGGTAGGTAATCTTGTAGATGTCCTTCATGAGGCGGCCGACTCCCGACGCGGGAGTAGGGCGGCCGGGGACGGCCGGACTCCCGTACTCCCTGGAGATGGGGGCGTCACCCCTTGCGGGGGACGAGGAACGAGAGCAGCATGGCCTCGAAGACCAGCCAGGGATCGGCGCGGGAGCTCTTGCAGCGGCGGTCGGCCTCGAGGAGCGCCGAGTGGAGCTCGAAGAGCTGCTTCCAGTTGAACGAGCGGGCCACCGCGCCGAGCTTGCCCAGCAGGAAGGGCGGGATCCCGGGGGGGTTCAGGTTGGACTTCAGGAAGACCAGCGCGCGCAGCTGGCGGGCCAAAAGGCCGATGATGGCGATGGGGCTCTGGGCGCGATCCTCCTTGAGGCGCATCAACTGTTCGAAGGCGCCCTGGGCGTCGCGTGAGAACACGTCGTCGATGAACGTGAACACGGCGCCCTCGGCCCCGTCCCCGACGGTCAAAAGGACCTCCTCGACGGTCAGTTTCGACTTCGCGTCCGAGGCCTTGAGCAACTTGATCTTCTCGAGGGCCATGCTCAGGTCCTGGGTCCCGAGCAGATCGACCAGCATCGGCGGCACGTCGGCCTCGAACCGCAGGCCGGCCTGCTCCAGTTCGGCGCGGATCTGGGCCATCATCTGCGTGCGGTTCCCCCGCGTGAAGGCGTGCAGGTAGCCCTTCTCCTCGAGCAGCTTGAAGAACTTCTTCTTCTTGTCGGTGCCCTCGCCCACGAAGACCAGGCAGGTGGTGGGGTTGGGGTCGGCCAGGTACGGGAGATAGGGCTCGAGCTGGCCGGCGTTGAGCATGTCGGCGTTGCGCACCTCGACCAGGCGGGCGGGGGCGAACATCGGCAGTGACTGGGCGGACGCCAGGATGGCGTCGGCGGCGGTCTCCTGGGCGTCGAACTTCTCGTGGTTGAGGCCCGAGGGGTCGGCCCCCGCGAGGACCTCGCGCAGCCGGGCGAGGACCCGGTCCCGGGCCAGCGCGTCGTCGCCGAACAGCCCGTAGACGGGGGAATAGTTCTCCAGGGTGATGGGTTGGCTCTTCGCGCCGCCGGCGGGTTCCTTGGTCTTCGACATCGGCTCCGTCGTCCGCCCGGGGGAGGTCCCGGGCGGTCCCGTCGAAGATCGGAAGAGCGTCGTGTAGGGTAAGAGTGTAGATCTAGGTGGTCGCCGTAT
>CALKWH010000014.1 GCA_938004375.1 uncultured Pseudomonadota bacterium | reverse complement strand
ATCGTATTCGGTGACTGGAGTTCAGACGTGTGCTCTTCCGATCTCTCGGGCAGGAGCGCTTCTTCGGAACGCCGGGTTGCTCGGGCGCCTGCGCGGCCCTCCCCGGAGATTGCCGGGACCTCGACCTGCGCGGGACCGCGACCGACGACGAGGGCCGCGGCCTGGTCGTGGACGCCCTGGGGAACGTCTACGTCTCCGGCTCGACGACAGGGGCCCTGGACGGGCAGACCCTCGTGGGGGGCATGGACAACTTTCTCATGAAGTTCACACCCGATGGCGCCCACGCCTGGACCCGCCAATGGGGCACCCCGATGAACGAGTGGGCGCACGGCCTGGCCGTGGACGCCTCGGGCGACATCTTCGTGTGCGGGGCCACGAGCGGGGCCCTGGACGGGCAGACCAGCGCCGGACAGCACGATCTGTTCCTGACGCGGTTCGCGCCCGACGGCACCCGCCGGTGGACCCGCCAGTGGGGAAACGCCGCCAACCAGTATGCCTTCCAGGTCGCCGTGGACGGCTCGGGCAACGCCTACGTCACCGGCTATACCGAGGGGGATCTGGACGGGCAGACCTCGGCCGGCAGCGAGGACATCTTCCTCACCAAGTTCGCGTCCGACGGCACCCGGCTGTGGACCCGCCAGTGGGGCACCGGCGTGAACGACGGCGGCGCCGCGGTCGTGGCCGAGACCGGAGGCACGGTTTACGTCACCGGGACCGTGACCGCCGCCCTCCCCGGCCTGAGCCACGCCGGCAGTTACGACTTCTTTCTGACCAAGTACGACACCGACGGGAACTGGCAGTGGTCCCGGCAGCTGGGCACCGGCGGCGGGGACTTCGCCAAGGACCTCGCGCTCGATCCCGCCGGGAACATCCTGCTCACCGGACACACCCAGCAGAGCCTCGGGGGACAGACCAGCGCCGGGGACTACGACGTCTTCTTCACGAAGTACAGCCCCGCCGGCGTGCGGCAGTTCATCCGCCAGTGGGGCAACGGCAACGGCGACTACAGTTACGGCATCGCCGCCAACAGCGCAGGCGACGTGTTCGTCTGCGGGGAGACCCAGGCCTCCCTGGACGGTCAGCCGCATCAGGGGATGAGCGACATCTTTCTGACCAAGTTCGACGTCGCGGGGAACAAACTGTGGACTCGCCAATGGGGCACCGGCAACACCGACGTCGGCTGGTCGGTCGGGCTGGACGGCGCCGGAAACGCCTATCTCACCGGCTACGCCAAAGGCGCTCTCGGCGGCCGCACCTACAGCGGCGGGAACGACGTGTTCGTGATCTTCAGCCCCGCCGCCTGGCCGTGAGCAGGCGAAACGATCAGGGAGCATTCCAACATTCTTCCAGTCTCTATCCAACGTGGAGGCAACATGCAGAATCTCGAAACCATCTTGGGACGAATCGTCGCGCAGCGGGACCGCTTCGTCGCGGAGTACCTGGACACCGAAACGGGCAGGCGCCACTTCGCCAGTTACCCGGAGCAACAGCGGGTCGCGCAGGAGCGCTGGCCGGAGCTGGTGCGGCGGCGGGCGGCGGGCGAGGACACCACCGAGAGCGTGCTGCTGTGGCTCCTCCCGTACGCAGATACGGCCACCAATCGGGAACGGGGCGCATGGATCTCGACGGCGCCGACGTTTGCCGGCGAGGTCCACAAGAAGTACGAAGCCAGCGGCTGGGTCCGGCCGGGGGAATGGTCGAAAGTGGCCGATGCCATCTTCGAGTTCGTGCGCCGGTGCCTCGAAAACCCGGCTGACCTGCAGACGCACTGTGACTGGTTCTCGGAAATCCCCGACCTCAAGGGCTTCCAGAGCGGGACGCTCTCCCCGATCCTCCACGCCTTGGCGCCGGAACACTTCTGCATCGTCAACAACAAGACGTTTCGTACTCTCGCGGATATGACCGACGAGCGGTTCCACCAGCCGGTCCGGCACTATCCCAGCACCAACCGGACCGTGTTGGAAATCTGTTCCAGGCTGGACGAGGCCCTGGGCCTTCCCCGGTTTTCGGGACGACCGGCCGATCTGTTCGACACGTTCACGCACTGGTACGTCGCCCTTCGGGAGAAGCGTGAGCGGAGGGGGACGGCCCTGGCCATGGAGAAGGACACCAGTTACCAGACCGGCGACGGGCCTGCCACTGACGGCGTCCGCTATTTCAAGATCTCCCCCGGGCATAGCGCCAAGGAGTGGCAGCACTGGCTGGCCTCGGGAATTGCCAGCGTGAACTGGACCGAGCTCGGTGACGTGTCGGGCCTGGACTCCAAGTCCTTCGAGGCACGCCTGCAGGAGGCCCTCGCCGAGCACCCTGACTGGGGGAAGTCCGGACCGCGGCAGGTCTGGACCTTCTCGCGGATCAGGCCAGGTGACCGCCTCGTGGCGAACCGCGGCAAGTACGAGGTCCTGGGCATCGGCACGGTGACCCGCGGGTACGAGTTCGTGGACGAGCGCCACGGCCACCGGCTCGGGGTCGACTGGATCCCGGTCTCTCCGGCGATCCCGGTGGACGAGGACGGGTGGATGCGCACCCTGCTGGAGTTACCCGAGGAGAAGTTCGAAGAAATCGCGGCTCGAATCGAGACTGCCGAGTTCGACTCCGAGCTCAACCTCACTTACAGCCTGGCGGACTGTGCCCGGGAAACCGGCCTGGGCGAGGAGCGGCTCGCCCGTTGGTTGCGGGCCATCAATCGCAAGGGACAGGCCATTCTCTTCGGTCCCCCGGGCACGGGGAAGACCCATGCCGCCCGGCACCTGGCGAGAGTGATCGTCAGCGGGGGCTCCGGTTTCGTCGAACTGTTGCAGTTCCACCCAGGCTACACCTACGAGGACTTCGTGCAGGGCCTTCGCCCGGTCATGCTGGAGGGTGGTCAACTCCAGTACAAAATGGAGCCCGGCCGGTTTCTCCAGTTCTGCGAGCGGGCCTCCCAGACCACCGATCCGTGCGTGCTGATCCTCGACGAGATCAACCGCGCCAACCTGGCCAGGGTCTTCGGGGAGTTGATGTTCCTGCTGGAGTATCGTGACCAGCAGATACCCCTGTCCGCCGGCAAGACGCTGTCGATCCCTGAAAACGTCGTGTTGTTGGGCACCATGAACACGGCGGACCGCTCCATCGCGCTGGTGGATCACGCGCTGCGGCGACGTTTCGTCTTTTTACGGCTCGAGCCGGACTACGAATCGCTGCGCAAACACCTGAAGGCCAAGGGCCAGAACCCCGACGGTCTCGTCTCCATCCTGAGAGAGCTCAACGAGACCATCGCCAACCCCAACTTCTCCGTGGGCATCACCTATTTCCTGGGCCCCGACCTCCCCGCCCACCTGGAGGACATCTGGCGCATGGAGCTCGAGACCTACCTCGAAGAGTACTTCTTCGACCGTCCCGAGCTCGTGGACCGCTTCCGATGGGAACAACTTCGGCTGGAGTTGTGACGATGACCCCGGACGTGCTGGAGCTCCGTGAGAGCCAGAGCCTCGAGCTGCCGGGGGACCGGCTCACCGACGCGCAGGCCCTGTGGATCGAACGCGAACACGGCGACTGCCTGGAGGTGCGCCGGCCCGTCAAAGGAGCCGGACAGCGGTGGATCCTCACGGCCCGCTCCGTGGTGGGGCACCTCGAGCTGCCCGGCGGCCTGCAGTTGCACGTCTCGCCCAAAGTACCCCTGGCGAACCTGTTCGCCATGCTGGACTTCGTGCGCTCCGACAATCGCGAACTCCGATGGTACCCGGGAGAGGTCCTGGTCGAACGGCTCGACGACATCTTACGGTTGCTGGTGCGCCAGCTCGTTGCCGGAGTTCGCCATCGGCTTCGCCAAGGGCTGTATCGCTCCTACGAGGCCCGGTCCGAAGACCTGGCGACCGTCCGTGGCCGCCTCGACGTGACCGCTCACCTGCGCCGTCCGGCGGGCGTCCGGCTCCCCTGTCGCTTCGAAGAACACACCGCCGACAACGCGGACAACCGGATCCTGGCATGGACACTGTGGGCGGTCTCCCGGAGCGCGTGCCTGGGTCAGGACCTGCGCCGGTCGGTGGACGAGCTGGTCCGCACGCTCGAAGGGGAAGTGACCCTCGTGCCCTGTACGGCGATGGACTGCATGGGGCGCGTGTACCACCGACTGAACGAGGATTACTCGCGGCTCCACGGGCTTTGCAGGTTCTTTCTCGAGCATCTGGCCCCCGCCCATGCCTTCGGGGATCGCCGGATGCTGCCGTTTTTGATCGACATGCCGCGCCTGTTCGAACGCTTCGTGGCGGTCAGCCTGACACGGTGCCTCGCCGGGCGTCTCCAGGTGAAGTCGCAGGAGAGCCTGTCGTTCGGGGATGCCCGTCGGCTCGCCTTCCGCTTTGACCTGGTGCTGCGCGACTTCGCGACGGGCCGGATCCGGACCGTGCTCGACACGAAGTACAAGACCAATCAGAGCTCGGGGGCCCACGACGTGGAGCAGGTGCTGGCCTACGCCGCCGCCCTGGGCTGCGACGAGGCCGTGCTGGTGTATCCGACCGCGATCCCGCATCCGCTGGACGAGGTGATTGGAGCCTCCGGCGTGCGAGTACGCCAGCTCTCGTTGGACTTGGGCGCGGACCTGGCGGCAGCCGTGGAGGAGTTCGTCTCGCATCTGCTGGCGCCGGCCGAATCCGGGCTTGTGCCGCGCGCCGGGGATGTGCATACTGGGTCCAGAGGTCACGGATCATGAAACGCTCGCCCTTCACCATGGTTACGCTCGTCCTGCTGCTGCTCGTGGCGCCGGTCACCGGCTGCCGCCTGTTCATGGACATCCCCGACGCGCCCCGGGAAGAAGCCTGCGACGGCGACGGCGTGCGCGACCCGGGCGAGACCTGCGACGGGACGGATCTGGGCGATGCCACCTGCCAGCTCGAGGGTTTCTATGGCGGCGCGCTGGCGTGCACCGACGGGTGCGGGCTGGACACCACGGGGTGCGTGGGGTTCTGCGGCGACGGTGTCTGGCAGGAGGCGCACGAGGCCTGCGACGGGACGGACTTCGGCGGCGCCACCTGCGAGTCCCTGGGCTTCGCGGGCGGTACGCTGGCCTGCACCGATGAATGCGCGCTGGACACCCTGGGGTGCACGGGCGAGCAGCCCACCTGCGGGGACGACGTCCTCGGGGCGTCCGAGGTCTGCGACGGGACGGACCTGGGCGCCGAGACCTGCGGGACGCAGGGGTATTACGGGGGCGTCCTGGCCTGCACCACCGACTGCCTGTCGTTCGACCTCACGGATTGCCAGGCGGCCGGCCGCTGCGGCGACGGCGTGCGGCAGGTCGAGGCGGGCGAGGCGTGCGACGTCGACGTGTTCTCCGGCCACACCTGCGCGAGCTTCGGCTGCCGCGGGGGATCGCTCGCTTGTGCGGCGGACTGCCTGTCGTTCGACCTGTCGGGCTGTCAGGCGGGGCACGACGAGGACGGCGACGGCGTCGACGACAACTGCGACAACTGCCCGTCCGTCTCCAACGACCAGCAGCGGGACACCGACGGCGACGGCCTGGGCGACGCCTGCGAGGTCCCGGGGAACCCGAACGGCCTGTCGGAGCTGGCGGTGTTCGACCCCTTAGTCACGGATCTGGGCATCTACACGAGCCTGAACGGGACCTGGACCTACGGCGTGGACGAGGTCGTGGGGTCCCACGACACGGGAGGGGGCGAGCACCTGCACCCCCTGACGTTCTACCTGGTCAACTACGCTGTCGAGGCGACCTTCTCCCTGGACGTGTTCGATCAGGCGGCCGAGAACTACTCGGGCGTCATCTTCGCCTGGCAGGGCACCGGCGGCGCCGTCTACCACAGTTTCTCCTGCCTCCTCGCCCGCGACGCCAACTCGCTCCAGATCTGGGAGTTCTTCAATTCTTCCTGGATGCTGCGGGCCGAGTCGAACCTGACGGGCGAGGGCCCGGTGGACCAACGACGGCGGGTGTACGCCTTCGTCTCGGGGGCCACCATCCGCTGCGGCTACGAGGACGAGTCCGGCGCCACCGCGGCCGCGACGTGGACCAAGAACATGCCCGCCGACGACGAGTTCCAGGGGCCCAGCGGACCGCGCGTGTACCGGGAGACCGCCCACTTCCATTCGTTCGTGATGTATCGGTGAGAAGAAGAATACCAGGACGCGGGAGTAGAACTCCCGCACTCCTTGGGGTCGAGGATCTCTAGTCCGCCTGGATGCCGTCGATGTACCCCGTCATGCCGGTGGTGATCGAGGCGGCGTTGCCCTCGTCGGTGTCCAGGTGCATGGCGAGCTTGAACGCGGGGCTCACGCGCACGACCACGTCGCCGAAGATCAGGTCGCGGCCGGTCTCGACGCGGACGCGGACCCGGTTGCGGTCCTTCAGGCCGAAGCGCAGGGCGTCCTCGGGGGACATGTGGATGTGCCGGTGGGCGCAGATGACGCCCTTGTCCAGGGCGACGGCGCCGGCGGGGCCCTCGAGGGTGAGGCCGGGCGAGTTCTCGAGGTCTCCGGACTCGCGCACCGGCGGGCTCACGCCCAGCTTGAACTGCTCGGTCATGGCGATCTCGACCTGGGTGGCCTTGCGCTCGGGGCCCAGCACGCGCACGCGGTCGACGCGGCCCTTGGGCCCGACCAGGTTGACCATCTCCTTGCAGGCGAACTGGCCCGGCTGGGACAGATCCGAATGGTGGGTGAGCTGGTGCCCGGGGCCGAACAGGGCCTCGACGTGCTCGCGGGAGAGGTGCACGTGGTGCGCCGAGATCTCGATGGGCACGGGCTGGCGCTTCTGCGCCGCGATAAGCTCGGTGACGTAGCGCAGGTCGAGCACGCGCAGGGTCTCGCGGGCGATCATGCGCTCCTCGTCGGTGGGGACGACCAGCACGCGCACCGCCGAGCCCTCGGCCGAGATGTCGCACACCTGCCGGAAGCCGTCGGCCGCGCGGTTCTTCTCCTCGTCCACGGCGATGCCCATGAACGCCAGGCCCTGGCAGGCCAGGCTGCGCACGCCAGCCGAGCCCTGCCCGATGCCGCCGGTGAAGATCACGGCGTCCACGCCGTGCATGGCCGCGCAGTAGGCGCCGATGTACTTCTTGATGCGGTAACTGAAGGTCTTGAGCGCCAGCAGCGCGTGGGCGTTGCCGGCCTCGGCCGCGGCCTCGACCTCGCGTATGTCGTTGGACACGCCGGACATGCCCAGAAGGCCGCTCTCCTTGTTGATCAGGCGCTCCATGCCCTCGACGCTCAGCGGCTCGGTGCGCGCCAGGTACGTGAGCGCGCCGGCGTCCAGGTCGCCCACGCGGGTGCCCATGATCAGGCCCTCGGTGGGGGTCATGCCCATGGACGTGTCCACCGAGCGGCCGTGGTCGATGGCGCACAGCGAGGCGCCGTTGCCCAGGTGGCAGGACACCAGCTCGAGCTCGGAGAACGGCCGCTTGAGGAACTGCGCGGCCTTGAGGCCCACGTAGAAGTGGGACATGCCGTGGAAGCCGTAGCGGCGCACGCCCTTCTTCTCGTAGTACTCCATCGGCAGGCCGTACAGGTAGGCGTACGGCGGCAGCGTGTGGTGGAACGCGGTGTCGAACACGGCCACCTGCGGCACCGCGGGCAGGAGCGCGCGGGCGGCGCGGATGCCGGCGACGTTGATGGGGTTGTGCAGCGGGGCGAGCTGACCCAGGCGGGTGATCTCGGCGAGGACCTCGTCATCGATGAGCGTGGGGGCCGAGAAGCGCTCGCCGCCGTGCACCACGCGGTGGCCCACCGCGGCGATGTCCTTCAGATCGCGCAGGGCGGCGACCCGCGGCGAGGCCAGCGTGTCAAGCACCGTCCGGAAGGCGTCCTCGTGGGAGCCCGCCGGCAGGTCCTCGACGACCTCGACGTCGCGGAAGCGGCAGGTGTGGCGCGTGCGGTCCGAGCCGATGCGCTCGACCAGGCCGCGGGCGTTTTGCGCCTCGTCCCCGGTGTTGAACAGGTTGTACTTCAGCGACGACGACCCGCAGTTGATCACCAGCAGCGTCATCGGCACTTCGGTGCGCAGGGTGAGTCCGTAGGGGTCGTCGCTGCGGGAGAGCGCCGCGCGCGCGAGGGTGCGGTCCTGCGGGTCGGCGGAGCCCTTGGCGCGGTCGGCGATCAACTTGGACACCGCGCGCATGGCCGAGGGGGCGCCCACCACGAACGACGAGAACACGTCCGAGGGCACGATCACAGCCCGGCAGCGGGAGAGGCCGATGACGTCGGCCGTGGTGCGGTCGCCGGTCATCAGCGACATCTCGCCGAACACGTCGCCGGCCTTGAGCACGGCCACGCGGTGACGCACGCCGCTGTCGTCTCCGTAAGACACCTCGGCCTCGCCGTCGATGAGCACGCCCAGGAAGTTGCCCTCCTCGCCGAACTCGACGATGGCCTCGTTGGCCTCGAACGACACGACCCGGGAGCGGCCCAGCAGGTCGGCGAGCTTCTCCTCGGCGACGCCCTTGAACAGGCCCACCGAGTCCCTCAGAAAGTGCAGCACGTCATGTTCCATGGTTCCATGTCCTCTCGTGCCGGCGGCCGGCGATCAGCGGGCGCCGAGCTTGTCCAGCTTGGTGTCGACGATGTGCAGGTGCTCCTCCTCGGCCTTGACGAGCCCCGTGAAGAACTCCTTGTGAGGGGCGGGGAAGAAGTCGGCCAGCGTGTCGTAATAGAGCATGGCGCCCTGCTCGGCCTCGGCGGCGATGCGCAGCGCGTCGACCAGCGAGATCTCCTCCACGAACTTCCACCCCGGAGCGGTCTCCTGCACGGCCACGAAGGCGTCGGCGTGCACGGGGAGCTCGCCGCCCGCCAGCTTCTTGCCCAGCCGCTCGATGGCCTCGGCGTGGCCCTTCTCCTGAAGCGCCATCTCCTGGAGGAACTTCTTCGCCTCGGGATCCGAGGTGTTGCTCGCGATGAAGGTGTAGAACCGCTGGGCGCCGCGCTCGGCCTCGACGGCGTTGCGGATGGCCTGTTCTAGCGTGATCGACGACATGGTCATGCTCCTTGGGTGAGACGGGAACGTTCCCTCGAGAGCCGTCACTACACTACAACTCATAGAATGTGTCAACAGGTGCGACCGGATTGACAAGTTCCGCGGGAACCAGCATATTGCGCGAGTTTCATCGAAGGAGCGACCCATGAAAAATGCTGTTCTGACCCTGATCACCTGCTGCCTGCTGTTCCCGTTCACGGCCTGCGACGACGACCCGTCGTCCAACAACGCCAACAACGTCAACAACGTCAACAACGTCAACAACGTCAACAACGTCAACAACGT
>CALKWH010000013.1 GCA_938004375.1 uncultured Pseudomonadota bacterium | reverse complement strand
ACCACCGAGATCTACACTCTTTCCCTACACGACGCTCTTCCGATCTTGGAGGTGAACGTCCCCATCTCGGGGGTCCCGCCGACTTCCATCTCCTTCAGGCTGCCCAAGGCGCCGAACTGGATGTCGCTGACCGGGCGGAAGTCCTTCACGGTCTCGAAGCGGCACAGGGACTCGAAGTCCCGGCCCTCGGTCGTGTAGCCACGCCGCAGGTTGCGCTGCCCGGTGGCCGTCAGGAGGTCGTTCATGTCGGACGGGTTCACGCCGGACATGGCGCGCATGCCCAGGGCGACGTCGATGATCTCGGCGGGCTCCATGTCCTCGGTGCCCGAGACGCCCATGCCCTCACGCAGGTAGATGCGCATGGCGGAGGCGATGGACTTGCCTGCGAACCGGGCGCCCTTGTCGGTCGGGGCGTAGTTGCCAGCGCGGGCAGCCAGGCCCTCGACGAACGACTCGCGCAGGGTGTCCGTCTGGTCACGGGTGATCACGACGCGCCGGACGGGGTTGATCTCGGTCTGCGCATCCGCCTCGGCCCGCTTGTTGATCAGCGCGGCCCGGACGGCGTCCACGTTCATGTCGCTCGCGACGTACTCGTCACCGACCGAGTCCGGCAGGGACAGGGCGCGGCACGTCGCCTTGATGGCGGCAAAGCGCGCCCGCTCGTCAGCCTTGATTGCGTTCACGTCCAGGGCACGGACGGCCTCGGGCGCAGCCTCGATCTTCACGGGGGTCTCGACCACCGGGGTGAACTCCGGCGCCTTGTCAGTGTTGGGCATTGGGGGAACCTCCAAGTTGCGTGTGGTTGCGCCGGTGTCCTGCTGGATGGGCGCGGCAGAGAGTTCGAACGGGGTCCAGGTCAGGACGTGCAGGATCGGGAGCCCATCCTCGGGTTCCTCGACCTGCACGCTGTCCTTCGAGTAGGCAGCAGAAATGCCCCGGACATAGCCGCGCGCGACGGTGCCCGTTGCGGTGGCATGTGCGGGGAGATCACTCAGCCGGACCTTTGCACGGCCCTGGTTCGCGATGGCGGCGCTGCCCGGGACCACGTTGCCAATGCAGTCCTCGGGCTCGATTCCGAAGACGCCCTCCGGACCCATCTCGGGGTGGTTCCAGGCGAAGACGGCACCGGCATTGAGGCGGCTGAGGTTGCAGCCCTCGGGGTGCAGGCGCTCGATGAAACGGGTGCCACAGAGGTCGGTACGGATCGCGTCCGGCTCGGTGAACCAGATGACGTCGATAGTGTTGTCTTTGGCGTCGAAGGACTCAGGGAGCAGAGACGCTGCGCGGAACTCGATCGGGTTCGTGGACAGTTTCGTGCCCGGCATTCAGCGTGCCTCCTGTGGACAGATTGGCGACTACGGAACAGACGTTCAATGCGTCCACAAGTGGTCGTTGCGCCAGGAGGATCAGGCTGCTTGGGCGATCGGATTCTGGTCGGGATTGTTGGGGTCGGCGGGGGGTGTATTGGCGTCAGAGGATGCCTGTGCAGAGCCGGAGGTGGTCGTGTTGCGGGGGTCGGAATCGAGGACGACTCCAGCGTCGTCCAGCGCCTTGTTGGAGTCCGCGATCCTCTTCAGGAGGGCAGCCGGTTCGTACCCGCGGCGAAGTTGCACGTCGGGCAGGGACGTGAGGCCACAACGGATCTCTTCGCGGTCGGCCTTCGCGGCCTCGTCCCGGTTGTGCTCCTCGATCGCCGGGAGGATCCATCTGATCGCGTAGTCACGACGGGGCAGCCTTCCACAGGCGTAGGCCGCGTCGGTGAACCAGCGCGCGACCGGGTCGCACAGTTTCGGGATCAGCACCTGCTCTTGCAGGGGCCGAACCCACGCCCGTGCCTCGACGTCACCGATACGGGCGGAAGAGTACGAGCACTGGCTGAGGTCGCTGGAGATGCTGTAGTAGGGCAGGGACATGCCTGCCGCGATCTCGTGCAGGACGGCCTTGATGTATGCGTCATAGCCCTGGGATCCAGACGGGCTGTGGAATTTGATATCCCGGCCGCCCTCTGTGTAGAGGTACTGGCCCGGGTTCATCTTGCTTTCGATCTGTCCCCGCATGTTCCGGATCGACGGGGTGATGCGGTTCTCCTCGTCGTCCATGTCCGTGTTGTCATCGCCGCCGATGACAACCGCGACCGTGCAGGACTCCTGGCGCTTGCGGGTCAGTTCGTAGTCCGCGTACTTGTCCAGGTCTCGCAGGCGACGGGCAACGGGGCGCAGCCAGGGCGTGCCGCGCGAGTCCCCGGGACGGTCGTCGCGGTACAGGTGCGCGAGGTCGGAGAACGGGACCGGGGTCGAAACGAACGACTCGGTGCTGTACCAGAAGTCCGATGGGTGGCACTGGAAGAAATGGACCTGGATAGGGCGGCCGATCGCGTCGTACTCGATGCCCTGGATGATCTTCCCGCCCGAGGGGGTGGGGAAATCCTTCGTGTGGTCGATCTGGTCGTACTCGTACAACTGCAACTGGAGGGGGACGGACAGCGGCCTGCCGGACAGGCCCACGTCGTCAGCCTTGCGGCCCCGACGGCGGGCGAAGGCTCCGCCCCCGTCAAACATGCTGCCCACGAGGGTGGTCTGCACCCCGGCCCAGTTCATCCGGTCGCCCGTGTAGCAGTCTCCCTGCCACTCGTTCCAGGCAGCCATCCACTCGGGGTCGTCGCACTGCGGGGTGATCCCGCGGCCCACGACGCGCGTGATGACGGCCTGACGGATGCGTGCAGCAATCGCCGCGGAACGAACGAGGTCGTATGACCGGGACCTGATCAGGTCGCCAGCCTCGCGGATCTCCTGGTTGCCCGAGGTCATGGGCGGAACCCAATCCTGCGTCCGCGAATTGACCTTGGCCATATCGTAGGAACGAACCCCGTAGCCCTTCGCTGCCTTGTTCACGGCAGTGAGAACGCGGGAGGCCGTGTCCCTCATCAGGTCAACGGCCTCCCGCGCAAAGGGGGGGATGGAGGGGGACAGTTTCATTCGTCGGTGTAACTCCCGATGGCCACAGGTGACCGGCGGTGACGGGCCTGCCGACGAGCGAGTTCTGCACGCAGGGCACGGAGGCTTTCCAGGGACTGAAGGGTGACCGACTTGCCCTTGTGGGCAGCGCTGGAAACGCCGGAGACGATCTTCGCGTCGAGATTGTCGATTGCGGTCTGGAGGTCGTCGTCAGTGCTACCAGCCATCGTCCCCCCACTCGTCAGGGGCGAACTCCCGTGTGTCACGAGAGACCACCTGCTCATCAGGTTGGCGATTACTGAACGGACGTTCAATGCGTCCACGAAGGGTGGGACCGCCGTCCCGGGCGTGGTCGACAGGGTCCTTGTCCAGCCTGCGGCCCTTCATGCTCACGAGGCCGCAGACGGCTGCGTAGGCGTAGTTCCGACAGTCCAGGGGCTCGTTCTCCACCCCCGGGTCCACCACCCAGGCCGTTGACGTCCGCCCGTGCCGGTCGGTCTTCTTGACCAGCCGCTCGGAGGCCAGCCCGTCGAACCAGGACGGATCACGCCCCGTGGGGAAGTGGCAGTAGCCGGGACCCGGCTTCGTCAGGCGGAGGTAGTTGTAGAGGGTGGCCTTGCACTTGGACACGCCGACCCGGTAGTACCGGGCGCGGTGCTTCGTTGAGGTGCCCTTGTCGAGGCTCCATACGTCTCCCTTCTCTTCGCCGCGGACTGCCCAGATGCATCGGCCCTTGCGGCACCCGCGGACGTACCCGAAGACGTGTTGGGCCATGTGCCCGCCTGCATCGATGCAAGCGGCATCGACCTTGAGAAACGTCCCGTCCTTGCGCTTGAACGTCTTGCGGAGGTGCCCGTCGAGTTCATCCCAATAGTCCGGGTCCCACGGCGGAAGGTCGATCTTGTAGTACCCCAGGGACGCCGACTCGTAGGCTGGCCCCCACCCCACGATCTCGACCGCGCCCCAATCGTCCATCGTGTCCGCACCGGCCGTGACGGTTGTCACGAAGTCCGGGACGGTGTCGTCAGTCCAATCCTCCAGGCGCTCCGGCTTGCACAGGGTGTCTGCCTCGGCACCTTCGCCGGATCGGTCCTCGTAGGTCTCGCCCAGGACTGTATTGACAAACACTTGCAAGCGGGGGGGATCGTCGTGGCAGGAGTCCCAGCGCTGGGCCAGTTCGGCCCATGACTGTCCGAGGCCCACCGGGCTGTAGAGGGACGACAACTGGTACCCGAACGTCCTGCCGTCCCACCCTGTCCAGTCCGTGCGATCAGGGCGCCATTCCCCCCCAGCAAGGAACTCGGTCTTCTGCCAGTGCTCCGACAGGCGGTCGCACTCACGGCACCGGTACTTGGCCTCCTGGGGCTTGCCCTTGGGCCAGTAGACGCGGGGCTCCTTCGTGTCCGGGTCCGTCCAATACAGGCGCTGGTAGTGACCGCAGGCGAGGGGGACGTAGAAATGCCGCTGGTCTGATTCCAGGTACAGGTTCTCGATCCGGCTTTGTCCCTTGATGGTTGGCGTACTGGCCGCGATCAGTTTTCGGCGCCCAGAGAACGTGGCGCTGGCACGGAGAGCCAGGTCAACCGGATCCCCTTCGCCGTCCAGGTCGCCGGGGTACGAGTCCACCTCGTCCAGAAGGATGAGGGCGGCAGGCATGGATCGCAGGCCCGCGGGGGATTGCGCGCCACGCAGGGCGAGGATCCCGCCGGGGAACTCCTTCCTGTCCATCGTGTTCCCGCCGTCGCGTGTCCGGGGACTGCTGACGAGGCGGGACAGTTCCGGACAGGACTCGATCATGGGATCGAGGCGCTGACGAACGAACGTCTCCAGCATCGGGTGGACGTTTGGCTGCACCAGGATCATGGGCACGGGGTCAAGGCAGATGCGATAACCGAGGGCGTTGAGGAGCAGTTGGGTCTTGGCCAACTGCCCGCCGAACATCAAGACCAGCCGGTCCGCCAGTGAGTGGACGGCCATCCGGTTGAGTGGCTCTTCCATGTACGGGGTCTTGGCAATCCTGTATGGGCCGGGCTTGGCGCTCGACTTGCTGGTCAGGTGGACGTTGGCATCGGCCCACTCCGAAGGCAGGATCCTCGGGGGCGGGACGATGCCCTTCAGGGCGTCAACTGCGAATGCACGGGGATCAGCGAGGGTATGCATTGGGCACCCCCGCCAAGGCCGCGTCATATTCCTTTTCCAGCAGTGAACGGACACGGGCGCTGGCTGTGTCCGCGGGGTCCTTGCGTGCCTCGTTGACGACCTCGTCTGCCACGCTGGCAGGAACGGATCGAACGCGGGAACGGATGGTGCTGATCACGTCGGCCCAGACGGGCACGAGGTCGGTGGCCAGCAGGAGGGTCCCGGCCTTCCGGTCCCGTTCCATCGAGGCGGTCTCGACGGCAATGCGCGTCAGTTCAACCTTGGCCGCGTCCAGCAGGCGTCGAAGTTCGGGGTGGGGCAGTGCCCGCAGTTCCGCTGGCAGGTGCGCGATGACGGATGCAAGGGTGGCAGGGTCGTTCGTGACCGCATCAGGATCCGTCGTGTCCCTGTCGGCATGCTTGCCGCCGTTGGTCGGGGAGGCGCAGGCGACCCAACGCACATCTGACAGGGCGGGGTTGATGGACCCGTCGGGGTGGTGGACCGTCCAGCCCTTCACCTTCGCCTTGCGGACGGCCTCGACGCTGCACCCACGGTGCTTGGCGTACTCGGTGAGGTTCATCCCCTGCCTGGGGGCGCCCTTGAGGGGCCGCCTGCGAACGCCAGCGGGCGCACGCGCGCGGGTGGGTGCCGGGCTGCTGGGGGCCTCGTCGGGTGCTCTTCGAGCGGGTTTGTCGGCCTTCACGGCTATGTTCCTCGTCAACCAGTTCTTGGGGGGGCTGCGACCCGAAAAAGCCCTGGGCCGCCTTTACCCGTGTCCTTTCAATGGCTTCTGGTAGGACCCATCCGGGGGCTCCCCCACCATGGCCCTGTGGCTGCACCTGTTGCCGCACACGAGGCGGTCAACGATCTTCCCCGACCGATTCAGGGCCTTGCTGGGCATGGGGCGACCGCACCGAGGGCACGGCACCTGCTCGCTGGCATCTGCCTGTGCCCTGGCTGCTGCCCTGCAACGGCGCTTTGACTCCCTGTCCTGCTGGCGACGTCTCTCGGCTGCATCCTCAGCAGGGTCTGACGCGTCGGACTCGTCCACGATCGAGTCGACGTCCACGTCGTCGGTGTAGTCGGCCTCGGCCTCGGGTTCGGCGTCCGGCAGGTCCGTCCAGTCCTCGGTATCCCACGCAGGCTCGGGTGTCCCTGTGCCACGCCGTTTGAACGCGCTGCACTCCTGCATGTCCTCGTCCAGCGGTGCTGCTTCGAAGTGGTACCAGCGGACACTGCCAGTGGTGACGATGGCCTGCTTGCCCTGCCGCAGAGCCTCACGCATGCCTGCCAGGGTGGCGACCATCCCGGAGCGCTTGCACGCGACGTACCCTCTGCGAGGCACGTCCTGGTCGTCCCCGCGCAGGTAGTGGCAGCAGTCGTGGCATGACACCGAGGAGCGGAACCTGGGCGCGATGGCTGCACCCAGCATTGCCCTGGCAGCCAGGATGGCCCGCAGTTCCTCGTCGGTGTAGTCGGCCTGCATGTCTACACCTCGACTCCCAGGAGCGCCCGCAACGCAGCGCGGTGTTTCTCGGCGGGGCGGTACTTGCCAGAGAGCCAGTAACCAACGGCCCTGCGGGTCACCCCGAGGGTGTCCGCCACATCGAAACGATCGAGCCTTTTCTGGCCCATCGCGTCGGCCAGTCGCGTGCCGTCCCATGCTGCTGCGGACCGTTCCCCTGCGGGCACCGTTCTTCCGACGTGGCCGACGCTGCCGGGGTTCGGGCCGCGTTCACTGGTACCGGTGACGACGTCCTCCAGGGGACGCACCGTGGGCGTTGCCGAGATCCAATCCTGGAGGTCGAAGGACGGCTCCCTGGCGGGCGTCTCGACGTGCATCTCGCCGGGAAGATCGTTCGTGAAGGAGAGACCATCGAGGGGTCCGGGAACCGGCAGTTCCTCGTACTCGTGCTCCCCGGTGGCCACGGCGCCCAGCAGGAGCGGCCGTCGTGTCCCCGACAGGGCCTCCTCCAGGATCTCCTCGGCGCTGGGCTCGTAGCGTGCCTTCAAGGCGTCCCTGGCGGCCTGGATCCGTGCCTGGACGGCTCGTTCGACTTGGGCCGTGACCTCGGCCTCAACGGCCCTTCGGAACGCGGTGACCAACCGGAACTCGACGTTGTTGACCAAGTGCATTTCCTTCCCCCTCCTGTAGTCCGTCGGGTCGCCTCCCCAGGCGTCCCGCATCTACGTAGGGGTGCTTTATAGGCAGGCTACCGAAGGTCGCCTTGGGGCTCGGTTTCAGGCTCCGTGCCCGGATTCTCGGGGGGTGTTTGTTTCGCGTCCCTGGCGTCCCAGAGTTCATCCAGGTACAGCATCGACCAGCACTTCCCCAGGTGGCGCCACAGTCGCCCCTGACAGCGGCAGGCATGCACCGTCCAGCAGACGGGCAGCGGGATCGGTTCCTCGTGACAGATGGGGCAGCGCTTGCCCCCGTCCGGGTCCAGCGGGACCGCGTTCCACCTACCGGGCGCGTATGTGTACGTCGCGGACCCGATCGAGTTCCTGGCCTTCCAGGCGGCGTAGTAGAGTCGATTGGACTCGGCCTTCGCGGCCTTGTGACGCTCGTAGTAGACACGGGAGTTCGCGTTGTCCCGGGCCTTCTTCGCCTCCCGTTTGGCGGCGAGTTGCTCGGGCGTGAGGTCGGCTTTGCGGCGCGCCATGGGTCACCGTACCCGTCTCAGCAGTTGAACCACTCGTCCAGCATGGCGATCTCCAGCCTGCTCGGGTCCCACGGGCTGGCACGCCACAGGGCGCTCGTCCTGCATGCCGGGCAGTTGTAGATGCCGGTAGTTCCGTCTACCAGCGTAGACGCGCACAACGGGCAGTGCAGGGTTGCCTCGGGCGGGCACAGGTTCCACTCACCGACCCGGTAGCCCGGGTCCAGGTCGCAGTCGTCCTTGCAGGAGGAGGCCATCATGCTTCGGCCTCCCCCGTGGCGACGACGGTCCGGTGCTCCTCGCATGCGGGCTGGAACGCGCCGCACGTCTCTGCTGCCCATTGGCTGTACGGGCAGAGACACTCGCGCACCTGGCTCTCGGGCCGCGGGTCGACTGCCTGGCTGTAGTGCGTTGCCCTCCAGTACAAGCAGGTTGCGCATGTGGCGTCCTTCATGGGCTGCATCCTCCCGTTGCCTACTACCGGAGGCGTATAGGCACTCTACCGAGCCTCACGGTTCCGCAGGGGTGCCTTGTCGAGCGGTGGGGGGTGTTCCGGACGGGGGAGGGGTGCTAGGCTCAGGCGTCCTTCAGGAGATGTGAGATGGACCAGTTGCGTTCTGGTACGCCTGTCGGCCTCAAGAAGACCAGAAAACTCACCGTGACCGATGTCGGGGGCAACGTCACAAAGGAGACTGTCACCTCGGCGGCCCCGCTTACGGTTGAGTCTGTGGACCCGGTTACAGGTATGGTGCGGTGCAAGATGGCCGACGGCAGGTTCGTAGAGGTGCCCCCGGAACAACTCCTGAACAAGACCCCGCTCCCACCACCTATGGTGGGTTAGCCGACGGAGGGTGCCGTGGCTGAAACAAAGGACGGAGCCATACCCGCGGCGTTTGGTGAGTCTGACACCGACGGGGCCGACTACAAGATCCGGCACTCTCAGGTCACGGAGCACGGCCGCAAGGCTTACCGGGTGCGTGTCACGGCCTTCAAGTCCGACGAGAAGTGGTTTGCTGGCGTCGACAGGGGCGAGCGAACGACCATTGGCGGGGACGGCTACACAAGGTTCGAGGACAGCATCGCTGCTGCCCTGGCGCGTGAAGGACTACGTCGCGTTTGATGGCGTGTCATAAGAGGCCGTCTCAACAGGGCAGCATGTCTTCAGGCTGCCGCACCCAGCCACAGAACGGGGCAACAGGCCCCTCGACCACGCCCAGGACACGAGGCGCGGGTGGTTGCGGAGGAGCCGGGTTCCACGTCGGCCCCGGGCACTCGGGATGACGACCGCCCTTGCCGGGACCCATCCACTCCAACAACTCACCGTGCGCGATGTGTCCGCCGCAGACCTTGCACTTGCTCCCACGGGCCATCTTGGAACGAATCAGCATCACCCACCCCCAGCAAACGTTACCCGCTCCGCCCTCGAACCATCACCACGTCTGGAGCATGGCATCGAGGATCTCCCCCACGTCGTGGTCGGTTTGCATCTGCTTGAGTCCTTCGACCAACGCGGTGATCGAGGTGGTGGACGTGGACGGGGGCGCGGTGGTGGAGTCCTCGGACCGCAGGAGTTCCACGACGCGGTCCCACGTTGCCACGTCGCTGATCCCGCCGACGGTGACGCCCGTCACCTCGCCTTCCGCGTCCTTTCGCTGGCGTACCTGGACCTTCTCGTCCTTCAGGGCCTCGGTCACGGCATCCGGCGCGATGGCGTCGGGGACGACAACGGCCCAGGTCGACGGGTGCGCCATGCGGTACAGGCTGTCGGGACGGAGGACCAATCCCTGTGACGACGAGACGTGGCCTCGAAGCATCGGGACGCCGTCCACCGACGGGTCCCGCTGGTAGGTTTCGCAGACCATCCGCGCGGCACGCGCGCGGATGGCGTCCGCCCCCCCGACGATGGTCCGCGGCTTTGATCCCCGGACACCCACCGGCACGGTCGACCAGACGGTCACGTTGCCGCCGTCCTGGGGATCGAACAGGACGTAGGCGTCCTGGCCGGATCCCCGAATGTCCGACTTTGCCCCAACTACAGATCCGTCTTCCTTTGGGGCAAAGTCGGACATTTCCTTCCTGGACCGGCGAAACGCCCTGACCCATGCCCCAACGCCGGTCCTGGGGATGCTAACCTCGTACACCGTTCGCGCAGCCAGCGGCAGGCCAACGATCTCGTCGTCGAGGATGATCGGCATGTCCGCGATGGCTGCCGCCTTCCTCGCCAGGAGTCCAGGGCCGCATACCGGGCACGAGTACGACCGGCAGGCGGGGCGCCAACTGGACAGGCGCGGCGCCTCCACGTCCGTGCCAATCAGGTGCGGGCCACCCTGGCAGGACTGCCGCGTGCGGACGAATCCCTGATCCCGGAGGTGCTGGATCATCCTCGGCGCGAGTTCCTTCCCGCGTTCATCGACGACGACGCGGGTCATCTCCCCGATCAGGGGATCCAACTTCGCTGCGGCGTCGTGCCGGGCCTGAACGCGGGCACGCAGGGGGGCGATGACCGATTCCAGGGGGTGCGGCCCGAAATCCTCCGGTTCCGTGAAGACGAGGTCGTCGAGGACATCGGTCGAGTCCTGGATGGGTTCCTCGTCGATGGCAATGAACTCGAACCCGGTTCCAGCGGCGGTGGGGGACTCAACACGCCACAGCCCCCCGCAGGCGGCCGAGTGGCACTTCAGGCGGATGGTTCCGTCCGCCCCGACCAGGAGCGTTGCGCTGGGGGTCTTCTCGGCGTGGACGGGACAGTGGCACCGGACCTTGCCTCCAGGGCCGACCATGGCTGCAACGGCTGCGATGGCCCCCGTCCGTCCGGTTGCAAGGCGGATGACGGTATCGGGGCTCACGGTGCCGGTGACGGGCGAGGTTGCCCTGGAAGATCCGGGAACGCTGACCGAGGCCGACCGACCGTAGACGGCGAGGATGACCAGCGCCTCGGCCATGGCCTCCTGGTCCTTGCCCCGGCTGTCCCGGACACGGTCTGCCACGCAGTCGATCTCGAAGGACATCTCATGCTTGGCAAGGTGCCGCAGGCGCGCGGAGACCTGGAGGGCAGCGAAACCGTCCTCGACGGACACGCCCCAGGTGTCCAGGACGTACTTGGTCAGCAGGTCGTCGTACTGCTCGACGGACTTCCGGTTGTCCTCGGCCCACAAGGTGCTCTGGAGGCGGATTCCGTGGCTGGGGCTGGCCCCTTCCTGCGTCCCGATGGCGCCGGGCAGGCGCATCAGGCGGCCGACGTTCACGGCCGCGGGGTCACCACCGATTGCCACGCAGTAGGCCCGGATTGCATGCTGCCAGCGCGCGTACTGATCGGGCGCCATGGTGGAGACGGGGGCATCGAGCAGCAGGTAGGTGTGGAGGGACTTGCCGCGCCGCACATGCTCAAGGTTCGCGCCGACGCGGGCGATGGTCGCCGGGTCAGTGTCACCGGACAGGCAGGCGATCCCGGGCCGGATACCAGTGGCGGCCTCCAGGTCGGCAAGGGCCTGCAACTGGTCGGCCATGGAGCCGTCGTCACACTCTCCCCAGACCGCGGTCACGAGGCCGATGTCGGCGTCCTGGAGGCCCGTGCGGTGCGCCCGCATCTTGCTAACGGCATCTCCGCCCTGGACGACGATCCGCTTGACCGCCGCGGACCGAAACAGGGACGGGATCCAGAAGGCCCCGCACGAACCAGGGACCCAGCCGGACCAGAGCAGGTACGGCTGGGCGAATGCCGCGTCCTGGGTTCCCGCGGCGGGCATCCCGAACTGCTTGGACTCGGCGCCGCACAGTCCGACCGTGCCTTCCGCAACGGGGGCCAGGAGCAGCCGCAAGGCTGCACTCGGATCCCCGGGACGGTTCAACGGACGCGGCGTGCTGAACTGGATGTTCGTCAGGTCTGCCGTCTCGATCGTTTGCATCTGGTGCCCTCTCTGCATCTGGGTAGATCGGAAGAGCACACGTCTGAACTCCAGTCACCGAATACGATCT
>CALKWH010000012.1 GCA_938004375.1 uncultured Pseudomonadota bacterium | reverse complement strand
ACCACCGAGATCTACACTCTTTCCCTACACGACGCTCTTCCGATCTCAAGGATCGAACACAAAGATAAGGCATTTTTTATCACGTCCTTGGCCCGTTATCCCACGGCTTCAATCCCCGGCGCGGCGTCCGGGTGCAATCATGTCTCCATATTCGTCCGCCTGGCAGCAAATAAAATGGCTTTACGCCGCAGTAGATCGCACTGTGCGCTGGGCATACGAATACACTGAATAGCTCTGCGCGATTTAGTGCAAACCATTCGCACGCAACTATTTGTAATTACAGGGAATTTTGCCAATATTTCAGACGATCGATTTATACTTTACTTTCCCACCTGCCTGTGTTGATCTGCAACCAGGTTCCGAAATACGCACCCGGAACCGCAGGAGAAAGTCATGTCCGCGTCCCTTGTCCGCTCCCGGATCCTCTTCTCTTCTCTTCTCTTCTCTTCTCTTCTCTTCTCTTCTTCTGGCCGGTGACGGCCGGCGCAGAGACGACCTGCGAAGAACTGACCTCCCGCACCTGGTTCAGTTGGACCAACCACCCCGGCATCACCTCCACCGGGTTCCCGTCGGGCGACTACGTGAACCCCCGCTCCCCGGAGCCGCAGGGCGACTGCGGCACGTGCGGCATGTTCGGTTTGGTGGAGGCAGCTGAAATCCAATATAAAATTGCCAATGGTATTCCAAACTTCGCATGGGTAGTGAACTTTTCAGAATGGGGGGTGATCAGTGCCTTTTACGCGGCTATCAACTCAAATCTGGTCGCCCAAAATTACCTTTGTCAAGATGCGGCAGCCAACCCCTTCCAGATGAGTACTCAGTTGATCTCTGCTGGGACGCCCTATATTTTCGGTGAAAACTTGATTCCCTACCCGATCGTGCGCACGACGAGAATAGCGCCAGCCCGGCGTTTCTATCCGCAATTAGCAGATATGAAAAATAAATTTGAAAATATCCAAGATTTCCCACGGGTAGTTCTGGAGGGCGCGCTGAGTAGTAAATCAGAGGAAACGGTTGATGGAACTACATTTTTTGATAATACCGCACTCATCACTCAGGACATAGTTGACCAAGCAAAGCTGGCATTGACTTGCGGCTTGACCCTAGGTGCCGAGCATTTCCCAGCAGGCCCTTTGACTGCGGCTGTCACTTCCAATACACCTGTGATGACATGGGACATTCATACACAATCATACACCTACCAAGACAAGACTTATAGCCCTGGAGATAGGGTTGACAATGCGGGGCACCAGATCGTCATTGTTGGCTGGGTCAACAGGTTGGCGCAAGACGTGAATATCAATGGTACCCTACTGGACTGGGAGGATATTTGGGATATCGTAGAACAAACAATCTTGTTGGGCCGTACCGATAACCCCAGTTTTTCCCTTCCGTATTTGACGCATGCTGATCTGGAAGCCGCAGTCGGCGGCGTTTTTGTTATTATTGACAATCACGACAATCAACTTTATTTCGCGCCGTATTTCCTGCACGCTGATCTTGTCGGAGACCTGGACCAATTTCGCTTCATTCAATCGGCACGCTTGGAGAAGTTCGATTTCCAATATTATTCAGACCCTGGAGACAATGTGGATTTGGATGCCATACCGGATCTGGCAGACAACTGCCCAGACACAGCAAATTCTGATCAGAAGGACCTGGACCGGGACGGCTTTGGAGATGTCTGTGATGAGGATGTAGATGGTGACGGCATCCCCAACGGCTCCGACAAAGATTCTACCAATCCTGAACTGGCGACGGACCTCAACAAGAATGATAAATTCGAAAAGAGCTCGGTATATCAGTCAGAAACCACAGATTCGACGGCAATAAATTCCGCCACGAGTCCACCTACGGTGCTCAACAACATCACCCATCGATACCGGCATTCTGCATATGGCTACTTCATCGATTGGACCCCCATGACCATCTACAACACGGCCGACGCAACCAGCCTTGGTCCTGACATCGGCGAGTGCGAGGATGCCTGTTTCAATCCGAATGATCCTTTGTGCATCCAGCGTTGTCAGGAGCTGGATCTGGACCTGGAATTCCTGGACGACATCGACAAGTTGCGACTGCCGGGCAGGGAGAGCTTCGCCTGTAAGTATCAGAACTACTTTCATCCGCTGTGTCTGAAGTGGGTCGAGTTTCTCCTCAACCTGAAGGCAGCCGGTTTCTGGCCGACCGCCACCCTGGAGACCATCGACGCCGAGATGCAGGATCTCTCGGACGCGGTCGCCACGCTCATTGATTTGGGAAACTATTTCCCCGGCAACGCGGCAGCCTCATATCGAGATTTCACGCTCGCCGGCTTCCAGAGTTGGGTCAACGCTTTCGCCTCGGGTAGCGATCAAGACGTGTTCGCTTTGAATAACCCTCAAATCATCGACTTGATGATTTTCAACTATCCCTTCAACTTCCAGCCCATTCACCTGCCGGATGAACTGAAACGCTACAATCCCTGCGACCTGCTGCATCAGACGCTTCTGACCAACTTCGTCGGACTCCCCTGGTGGCAGGAGCCGGCAGCAGGTCCTTACTACAACACCGAGGGGAACGAGGGAGATCCCTGGTGGGTCGATACCAGCGGCGCGGAAGACCATTACGGTGAGTTCCGGGAATGGCTCGGAATCGAGATAGAGCCGGTTTGTCCCGACGTCTTCAAACAACCACAACTGCTTCGGTCGATCCAGTTGACGACTTCGGCCGTGATCGGGTCCATCTCTTCGGGCAGCATGGAGGGGATCCACGCCTGCATCACTCCGACCGTCGTGACGAACAACCAGCCACGGCGCGTCTTCGACGAGACCCTCAACAGTTGGGTGCTCGTCAACGAGGATGATCTGGCCCGGGTGGGGCTCTGCGCGTGCGTAGGTCCCTGTGATGAATATCAATGGCAAGAAACCTATTGCACGACGATCAACGAGGGGGACCCCGCGCCGGCTCTTGAGGATTCCCATATGGATTACTCAACCAATCCGCCATTCCGCAACCAGAACTTCGACCCCCTGCATGCCACCCAATGCAGCACCTGGGCGACCGAGAGCCGGCCAACGTCCCTGTACCGCCCCTACAAGGCCTATTGCACCAACAAATCCTACCCCACGGGTCTGCAGGCCCTGCACCAGAAGCCCGGGGAGTTCCATGACCTGGATTTGGCGATCCGCAAAAGAGAGCTCCCCTGGAACCACCCGCTGATCGGCGCCAGCGGCCAGCTCTGGGCCCGCTACTCGGTCCGGCAGCCCGGCACCACCGATTGGGACGAGTCCTATCGGTCGGCCCTCAACCACACGACCGCGGCTATCCCCGTCGGTCCCGTGATGGATTGTGTCACCCTGTACTGGGTGAACAACTGGATCTCGAACCACAACCTGCGCATGATCCCGGAAGTGGCGTTGGGCCTGAACGGCCGCCCGACCTGGTTCCTCTGGACGGGATCCAGAGACCACCAACTGCTGATGCAGATGGACGCGGATCAAACCACCGTGAGAAACCTTCACGTCTTCCCAAACGGCTACGCCGGCGGCGGGCTCCTCTCGGACGGCGCGTCCTACGATTCGGCGACCTTCCTGTTCGCCCAGAAAGGCACCCTCTTCTACAACAAACTGGTGCGGGCCCAGTGGAGCCCGACCGGATGGACCTACACCCAACTGAAGCTCTCCGGGACCACGCCTGCGCTCCAGGACGTGATGATGGTCCCCTATGACACCAACCACTGGCTGATGGCAGGGAAAAACGGAACCTCGGTGCGCATCTACCGTGTGATGCTCAGCAGCAACAACGTCACCGTCACCCAGCTCGCGAGCGTCTCGGGGTTCTCCCGCGTGGTGGCGACGCGCATGGGGGATCGCGGCCCCCTGCTGGCGCTCTCGGGCGCCACGGAGATGCGGTTCATCCAGTACAACGGGACCGAGTTGATCAACGTCTGGACGGCCAGCACGAGCCAGTTGGTCGAATCAATCGCATACACGGGCGAACAGTTGCTCATGAAGCTCATGGGGAACCAACAGGTCTATAAAGTCGATCCATGGAATCAAATCAAAGCCGATTTCGGGGATCCCCTGCCCAGCGGGGCCAACCATTTCACGCTGTTGCCCAACCGCCTGAACATGGTATTAGGGGTGGGGGAGCGGGTCGCCGTGAAGGCGTACCAGAACATCGAGGACGAGTGGATGACCTGGCAGACCTTCGTCCCCGCGCAGTGAGGTGGTTTCGCATGAAACGTGCGGTGTTGACCCAGTTTCTGATCTTGTGGCTGGTTGGCTGCGATTCGGCGGTGCGGCCCGCGCTTGACGCGGGGCCCGATGTGCCGGACCACGTGGACGTGGTGGACTTGGTCGACGTGACAGACGTGACAGACGTGCCGGACGTGGTGGACGTCCCGGAGGACACCGGGTACCCCGACGGCTGGCCGGCGCCGTCGTGTGACGAGGACCCTCATCAGATTGCCGTCGCTATCACGGATGACAATGTTGTAAGAGCAAATTTTCCTATGGTGTTCATCCATCAGCGAGATTATCAGACCAAACGATCAGACCTGTTCGAGTTCAATGTTGAAACTATGGAATCCAGAATTCTGTTTTCCCTCGATCAAGAACGAATATCTGATATTGTTATTGATTTAGGGCATCAAGCCGTTTGGGTCTCGGTTATTGAACCATGGAACTACGAAAATCCTTCCGACCGGGCGCCCCCGCGCATCCTGCGCTGGGACCTCGTCACGATGGCCGGCAGCTCGCACGGGTCGACCACGTCCGCCCGCTTCGCCAAGCACCAGCGCGTGGACCGGGTGGTGATGTTCTGCGGTCCGCGCGACCAGTACGAGACCTGGCAGGCCCTTCCGTCGGCCACGCCCGCGAACCGTTACTTTGGGTTCAGCCACGTTCTGGACGGCGGTTGGAGCGGCCATCACTACTGCCGCTCCTGGGAGTTGCTGGGCCTTAGATCGGAAGAGCGTCGTGTAGGGAAAGAGTGTAGATCTCGGTGGT
>CALKWH010000011.1 GCA_938004375.1 uncultured Pseudomonadota bacterium | reverse complement strand
CACCGAGATCTACACTCTTTCCCTACACGACGCTCTTCCGATCTGCCAGGTTGATGAGCGTGAAGAAGTCCTTGAAGCCGAAGCCCTTGCCGATCAGGCGCGAGAGCAGGCGGTCCAAAGGGATGCATAGGGCGGCCAGGAGCCGGTTCAGGTAGCTCATGCGGAGAACACCATCGCTGCGTAGCCGACCACGGAGGAGGCGTCGCCGGAGGTCTCCATCGAGGTCGTGTAATGGATGAGCCGCGCCCGGGAGGCGCCCTGGAGCAGGGCGGCGTTCAGGGCGCAGACGGCCGGGACGATCCCGCACATGGAGATGTCCCGCGAGGTCACGGTCTCCCAGGCTCGCCCGGGGTCCAGCGCCAGGAAGGGCTCGAGAGCGGCTTGGTCCAGCTCCCGGGCGGTCTTCTCCGGGTGGAAATGGCTCATGTCGGTGCTGGCAATAATTAAATATTTACCCCGTCCGCAGACCTCGTCGGCGGCCTGCACCAGCAGGTGGGCGAGCTCGACGGCGGGGAGATAATCATGGAAGCCCAGGCACACCGGGAGGACCCGGACATCGGGGCGTCGGCACTGCAGAAAGGGCAACTGGACTTCCAGGCTGTGCTCCCGCCGGTGGGCGTTGGCGTCGGCCGCGATCCACTCCGGGCCGAGGGCCAGGAGCCGCTCCCGCAGCGGGCCGTCCAGGGCCACCTCCCCCAGGGGGGTTTCCCATGCATCATGGGGGGCCACCGCGACGGCCTCGCCAAGTCCGGTGTGATTGGGGCCCAGCAGGATCACGGTGTCCGGGAGCTCCGGGAGGGCGCCGATGAGCCGCCCCGCGGTGCCGCCGCTGTACACGGTGCCCGCGTGGGGGCAGAGGGCGGCCAGGGGCGCGACCTCCAGCGGCGTGGCCTGGGCCAGGTGGCCCCGGATCTCCCGTTCGAGCCCGTCCGCCGAGGATGGATAGAAGCGACCCGCCACGACTGGGCGGCGTATAGAATACATCGACTGCCTCCGGCCCAATGGGTACGCCTTTTTCACGAAACAATCAATAGTCGTGAAGCAGCAGCACCCGGCTGCCGGTGCCGTCCACGCGCACGCGTGCCCCGGTGGGGATCCGTTCCACGGCGCGGAGCACCCCCGTGACCGTGGGGATGCCCAGCTCGCGGGCGATCAGCACCGCGTGGCCGCAGGCGCCGGGCCGCGCCACCACCAGCCCGGCGACCCCGGGCAAAAAGACGATGTCCTGGGGGGTGAGGGCCTCCACGACGGCGATGCGCCCGGGTGCATCCTCCCCGGGTCCGGGCAGGGGGCCTGCGGGCCCCTCGGCCTGTCCGGGCACCGCGCCCTGGCCTTGCAGTTCCTCCGCCGGGGTTTCGTCGGGGATGGGTTCGACCACGGGGACGCCGTCGACCACCCGGAACGGGGCCAGGAGGGCCTCCTGGGCGACGGCGAGGGCGGCCCGGCGCTCCGGGAGTCCGAGGGCGGGGCGCTCGCCGGAGCTCAACTCCGGCAGGGTCAGGAAAAAAGCGTCTTCGGGGCGCGCGATCCAGCCCCTGGCCACGGCGGCCTCGCCCCACGCCAGGCAGGCCTCGCGCAGGGTCCGAAGCATGCGCGCGAACACCCAGTCGTCCTGCTCCCGGCTGTCCACCGCCTCGGCGAAGACCCGCCAGGGGGCGCCGCCAGGGACCGACGATCCGGGGGAGGCGCCGCGGGCGGCCTGCAGCCGCTCCAGGGCCGGTCCGACGGACTCGGCCCGGGGATCCCACACCTCGGGGAAGACCGCGCAGAACCGGAGCCAGCGGTCCCGTTCGGGTCCGGGCGCCGCCGGGGCCGCGGCGAGGAGGGCGGCCAGACAGTTCGCGCCCGGGCGCACCGGGCGCCGGCGGGTGAGGTAACCGCGGGCGAAGCGCAGGAACCGGTCCACCTGACGGGCCAGGTGCGCTCGCTGGGACTCCAGGGGTCCCGCGGGAACCTGAATGGGGGTCGTCGTCGGTGTCCGCGGGGGCAGGTCGCCCTCGTAGAGCCGGCCGAGCCAGGCACCCTGGGAAAGCCCCGCGCGTTCCCGGGAGGCCTCGACGATCGAGGCGTAGAAGACGGACAGCGCCTTCGGGTGGTGGTGGACGTTGCGGGTCCAGGTTCCCCTGGCCATGTACCCGGGGGGCTCGGCCGGGGAAGGGAGCAGGGGGCGAACCTGGAGCAGGGTGAGCGTCCAGCCGGCCCCGACGTCCGCGTCGGCCCCCCATTCGAGGTCGAGCCCGCCGGCCCGGAGGGCGGAGGGGAGGGCCTCGGCCAGGCGTCGCACGCCGACGACCAGCGCGTCGGGCAGGGGCCCCGGGGGGTCGCCCCCGACCACGCGGCCCGCGGCGGAGCCCTCCACCCGCAGGCCGTCCGGCTCCGACGGCCGGGGCCAGAGCGCGACCCCGGTCAGGGAGAAGGTGTGCCAGGGCTGGACCAGCACCGCCGGGGGCTGGGCCTCGACGCCATGCAGATCACAGATGACGCGGGCGGCGGCGGGCACCTCGCGGATCCGGGCGAAGGCCCCGGCAGCCTCGGTGGGGCCCGCCACGGGTCCCTCGGAGCGGAAGCAGCCGGCGAACGAAGAGGCGGTGCCGTCCTCGACCAGCCCGGAGGAGCGCAGGATCCAGGGGGGCGGCAGGTCGCGGGCCAGGGCGTCCCACGCACCGGGACCGGGGGGGTCGGCGGAGGCCCAGACCGCGCCGGGGAGGACGGGCAGGCAGTCCGCCAGCAGCCCGGAGAGCCGGGCCGCCTTGTGGCCGCACGTCCCGGCGGTCACGCGGGGCGAGCCCAACGGGAGGAACTCAGGGGCGGGGCTGGGATTTCCGGACGGCATCGAGCACGCCGTTGACGAACCGGGCGCTGGTCTCGCTGCCGTAGCGCTTGGCCAGCTCGATGGCTTCGTTGATGATGACCTGGGCGGGGGTGTCGGTGAAGGCGAGCTCGGTCACGCCCAGGCGCAGGATGGCGAGGTCGACCTTGTCCATGCGCTCGACGCGCCAGCGGCTGTTGGCGCCGCGGATGCGCTCGTCGATCTCGTCGGCGTTGGCCTCGAAGAGCCCGAGCAGGTGACGCACCCAGGCGTCGTCCGGCTCGCCCTCGATCTCGGTGCGGAAGGGGTTCGCGAGGTTCGCGCCGTCGAGCTCCATGCGGCCCACGTCCCAGGCGTACAGGGCTTGCAGCGAGAGCTCGCGGGCGGCCCGGCGGCGGGAGCGGTTCAGCCCGCCGGAGCGGTCGCGGGATCTGGGGGTGGAGGTCACGAACCGAGCTCCTGGAAGACGTGGATCATCTCGAGCAGGGAGCGCGCGGCCTCGAAGCCCTTGTTGCCGGCCTTGGCGCCCGCGCGGTCCAGCGCCTGCTCCATGGTGTCGGTGGTCAGGATGCCCATGATCACCGGGATGTCGGCCTGCATGGAGAGCTGGGCGACGCCCTTGATCGCCTCGGCGCTGACATAGTCGAAGTGGGGGGTGTCGCCGCGGACCACGGCGCCAAGGCAGACCACGCCCTGGTAGCGCCCGGTGGCGACCGCCCGCCGCGCGGTGGCCGGGATCTCGAAGGAGCCGGGCGTGCGCACGATGGTCAGGTCGGCCGGGTCGAGGCCGGAGCGGGTGAAGGCGTCGATGGCGCCCTCGAGCAGGCGCTCGGTCACCAGGGAATTGAACCGGGCGACCACGATGCAAATTTTATATCCTTTACCAAATAATTGTCCTTCGATGGTCCGGGTCATCGCGCACCTCCGCTTCGTCGGCCTTATACCCGTGGAAGCCTCCCAACTCAAGCTGATTGCCGCCAAACGGGCAAAAAGTCACTTCCCGATGCAGAACCGGGAGAAGATCATCCCGTACAGGTCCGCCGGGGGAACCTCGAGTTGGTCCTCGAGCCGGGTGGCCAGCTCCCGCAGGTGGCAGGCGCGGACCTCGGCCAGGGGTTCGGCCGCGAGCCGCTCCCAGTCGGCCTCCAGTTCCAGGGCGAGGGCGGCGAGCCGGGCGGGGAACCACCATCGCGGGGGCTGGTCGCGCCGCGCCCTCAGGCGCTCGACGATGAGCTCCAGGAGCTCGAGCACGCCTTCCCCCGTGCGGCCGGAGACGGCGAGCAGGCCCGGGACCGCCGGGGTCACGTCGGCCTTGCCCAGGACTCGGATCGTCCGGTCCCCGGCCCCGCCGACCAGGGTAGCGGTCGGGTCCGGTCCGTCGAACGGCTGGAATGCGACCAGGACGTCGGCGTCCTCGGCCAGGGCGCGGGTCAGGCGCATTCCCTCGGCCTCGACGTCGGTGGGATCCTCCGTCGCCCGCAGGCCGGCGCTGTCGATCAGGAGAAAAGGGACGCCGTCGTGCCGGAGCTCTACCTCGAGCCAGTCGCGGGTCGTGCCGGGCCGATCCGAGACGAGGGCGCGGTCGAACCCCGAGAGGCGGTTGAGCAGCGTGCTCTTCCCGGCGTTCACCGGACCCACGAGCAGCACGCGGGGCAGCCGGGACCAGCGCTCCTGCAGCCGGGCCTGGGCCGCCAGGGCGCGGATCGGGAAGGCCAGGGCCTCCCAGTCGGGGCCATCCCCCTCTCCGAACTCGAGGGCGCTCTCCAGATCGGCCCGGGCGGCGTTCACCCGGTCGAGCAGGTCGGAGAAGGCCCCGCGGGCGTCCTCGCCGGTCTCGGCGAGGGCGAGCTCCCAGGGGAGCCGGGCCTGGAGTCGATGGGCGAGCCGCTCGGCCTCGGCCACGGTCAATTTGCCGTGGCGCACGGCCCGGTAGGTGAACTCCCCCGGCCCCGCAGGGCGCCCGCCCGCGGCCAGAAGCGCCGCGAGGAGCCGGTCGACGATGAGCCGGCTGCCGTGACAGCTGAGCTCGACGGTGTCTTCTCCCGTGTAGCTGCGCGGCGCCAGGAAGGCCGTGGCCACGAGGTCGTCGAGGCCCGTCAGGCGCAGCCGCCTCGCGCGTCCGTGGCGCCAGGTCCCGGGCGCGCCGGGCAGGGAGGAGACGAGGGCCAGCGCCCGCGGCCCGGACACGCGGACCAGGGCCAGGGCGCCGTGCCCCGGGGGGGTGGCGGCGGCGAAGATGGTGTCCTCGAGGAGGACGTCAGGCGCGGGCATCTTCGCTGTGGTTCATGTACCACTGGTGGGCGAGCCCGAGTACGGTGTTGGTGAGGATGTAGAGCGTGAGTCCGGAGGGCAGGAAGAGCATGATGACGGTGAACATGATCGGCATCGTGTAGAGCATGATCTTCGCCTGTTGGCTGTCGCCGGCGGTGGGCGTCATCTTCTGCTGCACGAACATCAGCAGGCCCATGAGGATCGGCAGCACGAAGTACGGATCCTGGGCGGTCAGGTCGTTGATCCATCCGAACAGGGGCGCCCGGTACAACTCGACCGAGGCCATCAGCGCCTGGTACCAGGCGATGTAGATCGGCATCTGGAACAGCATCGGCAGGCAGCCGCCGAGTGGGTTGACGCCGTGTTTCTTGTAGAGGGCCATGACCTCCTGGTTGAGCTTCTCCCGGTTGTTGGCGTACTGCTTCTGCAGGGCGTCCATCTCCGGCTTGAGTTGGGCCATCTTTTTCATGCTGCGCATGCTCTTGTTGGTCCAGTACAGGGTGGCGAGCTTGATCAGCAGGGTCAGCAGGATGATGGCCAGGCCCCAGTTGATGACCACCTTCTGCACGAGCTTGAGGGCCAGCATCATGGGCTTGCCGATGAACCAGAACAGGCCGAAGTCAACGGATTCGGTCAACTTCGGGTTGACGCTGGCGTTCTCCTCGCCGGAGCGGTGCACGCGGATCCCTTCGAGATAATTGAGATCCTTGGGACCCAGATAGAGCTTGAAGGGCAGGGTGAGCGTCTGGTTGCCCTCGACGGGCCGGGGTCCGTTGAGGTCGAGTTGGGCGCTGATCAGACCGTAGCCGGGGATTTCCTGGATCTTCTGGGCGACGAAGCGGCAGCCGCCGTCGTCGGCAGCGTAGTCCTTGACGAGTACCATCAGGAAGTAGCGGGCGTCGATACCGGTCCAACGGGCGCCCCGGGCGAACTCGCTGGCCTTGGACGGGGTGCGCTGACAGGAGCAGGAGGACGTGCTGCAGCCCAGGCAGCCGCCGGAGAGGCCGTTCATGATGACGTCGAAGCTCTGCACGCTCACGCCGTCGGCGTGGTAGCAGATCGCCTCTTTCTGGACGGAGACGGGGTTGAAGAAGCCGCTGGAGCTCTCCCCCTCGTGGAGGCTGAACATGTGGAAGAGCGCCTTCTTGAGGTTCAGTTTGGCCGGCGTCAGGTTCTTGACCTCGACGGCCATGTCCAGATCGTAGCGGCCATGGTAGAAGCGATAGATCTTCCTCAATTCAACTGGGAAGCAGGTGCCGTGAGGGGCCTCGACGCCGGCCGGGCAGGGGTTGTCGATCACGAGGCGGAACACCAGCGTGATCTCCTTGTCCGAGTCGGCGCGGCGCTCGAGCTCCCAGCGCTGCAGCAGCGGGCGGAAGTTGAGCTCTCGTTTCACGTGGTAGAACGAGTGGGCGTCGAGGGTCTCGGCCTCGCGCTCGATCTCCATCTCCATCTGGAACGGCAGGAACATCGGAGACCAGGTCTTGATCAGGTCCATCTGCTGATCCCGCTTCTCCCGGCGCTTCTCCTTCAAGAACTCCTTGGGGATCACCAGCTCGCGGTACTGCGGGTTCTTCAGCACGAAGGAGGAGAAAACGGCGCCCAGTCGGGTGAGCCGTGCGGTGTAGAGGGGGGTCTCCACGACGAGGCGCGGATCGGTCTCGTCGGACGGTTCACCAGCATAGGGCGTGCCGGTGAAATACAGGTGGCGGGTCGCCGGAGCGGGGACCGTGACCGGCGGGGCGGGCACCGGCGCCGGCGGGGCGGGTGCGGCCACCGGTGTGGCGTCTGCGGTCGGGGCGGCCACCGGAGTGGCGTCGGGAACAGGGGTGGCCGCTGGCGCAGGCGCCGGTGCGGGCGCGGGCTGGGCCGTGGGCTGGGCCGCGGGGGCCGGAGCGGGCGCAGGCTGGGCGCCGACCGGTGCGGCCGATAAAATATCGAGGAATATCAAGGAGAAAATCCAGACAGGTAGGTTCTTCATGCCGGTTCCTTCCGGGGTCTTGCGATGGATGGGCGGCGGGTCATAGCCGCCGCGCGCGAAGGGATGACAACGCAAAATTCGCCACATAGTCAACCAAAAACCGACCCAGGCGCCGCGATGACGGAAAACCTCGAGGGCGTACTCCGAGCAGGTGGGGACGAAGCGGCAGGTGGGGTGGCGCTTGGCGGGGGAGATCCATTTCCGGTAGAAGCGGATCAGCGCGATGAAGAACCGGCTGATCAAGTCGACCGCTCCCGGAGATGCCGTACCAGGCGGGCGACGTCGTCGAGCAGGACGTCGAAGGAGGCCTCGCCCACGCCCTCCCGGGGCAGCACCACGGCGTCCATGGGAAAAGGAGAGAGGAGGGGAAGGGAGCGTCGCACGGCCTCCCGGAGCCGGCGCCGGACGCGGTTCCGCTCCACCGCGCTCCCGTGCTTGCGGGAGACGGTGAAGCCCACGCGGAAGTGCCCCAGATCGTTCGGTCGGAGGAGAAAGGCCATGGCGCGGGCGACGAACCGGTGCCGCGAACCCTGGACGGACAGGAACTCAGCCCGGCGCAGCAGCCGGACCGACTTCGGGAAGGCAAGCCGGGCGGCTCTCGGGGTCGGGCTCGCGGAGGTCAATGTGGAGGATCACCGATGACGGTTACTTCTGGTGCACGGACACGGTCAGGCGCTTGCGGCCCTTGGCGCGGCGGCGGGCGAGGACCTTGCGGCCATCGGCGGTGGCCATGCGGGCGCGGAAGCCATGGGTGCGCAGACGGGAGATCTTGTGGGGCTGATAGGGTCTCTTCATGACAATACCTCAAATAATCAGTGAAATCGTCCTGCGGGAGATCTGGGAGTTCGCACTGTGAACTCCACGTGCGCGGCGTTCACCCCCGGCAGGGTTCAGCTTTATGTCACAAAACGACTGGCAATGCAAGCTGATCTTTTCACGAAGAAAACTGATTGTCAGCTTGACCATATACATGGTCGCGCGTAGGATTGGCCGACTGGAGGCATTCATGTTCAAGGAACATCTGCAGAAACTGGTCGAAGGCGTGGAAGGCGCGCGTGCGGCGCTCCTCATGGATTTTGACGGCATCGAGGTCGATCACCACGTCGTCGGCGATCTGGACATCCAGACACTTGGCATCGAATTCTCCCAGTTGATGACCAACGTGAAGCGCCAGGCCTCCATTCTGGAAGTGGGGGAGTTCGAAGAAATGATGGTCCGCACCCGCGAGCTGCTGCTGCTGTTCCGGGTGGTGAACAAGGACTATTTCCTCATCGTCGCGTGCAAGCCGGACGGCAACTTCGGCAAGGCCCGGTTCCTGATGCGGCTGGCGGCGCCCAGGTTCGTCGAATTTTTCTAATAGGAGTATCCCGTGCCCATCGACAAGGAAAAGATTTCCAACTCGGCACAGAAATATCTCCAGAAGGGCCAGTTCGACAAGGCAATCAAGGAATTCCAGAAGATCGTCGACGCGGATCCGTCCGACATGCGCGTCTGGAAGAAGATCGGCGACATCCAGGTGCGCGCCGGGGACACCCGGGGGGCGATCACGACCTACCTGCGGCTCTCCGACGACTTCTTCGCCCAGGGGTTCTACTCCAAGGCGCTGGCCATCCTGCGGCAGATCCAGACCCTCGACGCGAACATCGAGGAGGTGTATCTCAAGCTCGCCGAGGTGTACGCGGCGACCAACTTCCTCCCCGACGCCATCCATCAACTCGACCGGCTCTCCAAGATCCAGGAGGCCGCCGGCAACATCGACGCGATGCTGGCGACGCTGCAGCGCATGGCAGACCTCGATCCCACCTCTTGGACCTACCGGGCCCACCTGGCCGAGACGCTGTCCCGGCTGGGGCGCAAGTCCGAGGCCGCCGCCGAGCTCCGCAAGGTGACCTCCCAGCTCGAGCGCGAGGGGGATCCCACCGACTTCATCCGGGTCGCCGAGCGCCTGATGTTCCACGATCCCGACGACCAGGAGAACACCCGCAAGCTGGCCGAGGCCTACCTGCGGGCCCGGGCGCCCGAGGAGAAGCTCAAGCAGGTGCTCAAGCTCCTGCTGCGTTTCCTCCAGAGCAATCCCTCGGACCCCCAGTTGCTCCAGTTGCTGGCCCGCATGTTCCTCCAGTTGTCCAAGCAGGACAGCGCGGTCAACGTGTACCGCGAGCTCGCCCGCATCTACCGCGAGCAGGGCAAGATCTCCGAGAGCGAGGCCGTGCTCGAGCGGATCCTCGAGATCCTGCCCCAGGACGAAGAGACCCTCATCGCGTTGGGACGCAAGAAACCCGCTCCCATGGCGGCCCCGGCCCCCGCGGAGGCCGTCTCCGGAGCGAAGAAGGCCCCCTCCGCCCATCGGGGTGGCCGCGACTTCAGCGAACCCGTCGAGGAGATCTCTCTCGACGAGCTCGAGGAGATCGAGGATCTCAATGACATCGAGGAGGAGGAGCGGGCTCAGATCGTCACCGGCGAGGACGTCAAGAAGCTCGAGGAGGCCACCGCGTTCTTCAAGTTCAGCCTGTATGACCAGGCCCTCGAGTTGATCGGCCAGATCGGCGCGCGCCAGGCCATGTCGGTGCTCGAACTGGAGAAGAACGTGTACATGCGCCTGGGCAAGAAGGACGAGGCGCTGGCCGTCATGGAGAAGCTCGCCGCCGTCTGGGAGAAGGGGGATCCCGCCAAGGCCCAGGAGATCGCTCAGGAGATGCTCCTGGTCTCCCCGGGCCACCCGGGGGCCGTCCGCATCCTATCCGCCAGGTCCACGGCCCCGGTCGCCGCGGATGACGATCTCTTCAACATCCTGCGGGAGATCGAGTCCATCGAATCCGATCTCCCCTCCGAGGAGCTCGTCGAGCAGCCGCTCACGTTCGCCGAGGCTGTGGAGCCCATCCACAGCGACGAGGAGCTCGAGCAGGCGGTGCGCAGTCGGGAGGCCTCCGCGGGGGTGCACGAGATCGACGACGAGGATCTCGATCTCGCCGCCATGCTCGACGCGCTCAAGGGTCTGAACCCGGAGATCGACGAGGATGTCACCGGGGCGGAAGACGAAGCGCCGGCGGCTCCGCTCCCGATGGTGCCCGAGGTGCGCTCGGCCTCCCGCCAGTCGGAGCCCGCCGGGTTCGACATGATGGACAGCCAGGTGTCCGATCCCGCGCCGTTCTCCGACCGGCACTTCCAGAACAAGCTCAGCGAGCTCGACGAGCTCGAGGCCTTCAAGGAGGCCAGTCAGAGCTTCATCCGCATCCAGGAGCTCTCTTCGGAGGAGATCCGTCTGGCGGATCTCGTCGCGCCCGTATCAGAGCCGCCGCCGCCATTGAGGAACCCGGACGAGGCCGAGAGCCCCTTCGAGATGACGCCGCCCCCGATGGACCAGGACTTCTTCTCCCTCGGGTCGGACGACCCCACCGCCGTCCGACCGGAAGTGCAGCGGTCCTCTGTGTTGCGCCCGAGTGGCGAGCGTGGTCCATCGTTTGAACCGACGATGGACCACGTCATGGAGCTCCTGAGCCTCGAGGATCAGATCGCCAACGTCTTCTCGGACGACGTCGGTGATCCTTCCGGGATCTCGGAGCCCTCCGGGGTCCGGGAACCCGTCGCGGCCGTTGTTCCGTCCGCGGGACCCGAGCCTGAGGTCGAGCTCCCCGAGGAGGTCACCGAGGCCTTCGCGGAGGTGGACTTCTTCCTCGAGACCGAGTTGTTCCAGGACGCCCTCGAGATGCTCGAGGAGCTGGTCGCGCGCTTTCCTCTGGCGGCGGTCAGGGCCAAGATCCGTGCGGTCCGCCAGGCGGCCGGGGAGGACGTGGAGGAGGAACTCCAGACGCCCGTCGTCGCGGATCAGGCGCCGGAGCCGGCCCCCGCCGGCCTTCATTCCGGGGCACCGGAACCGGGGCCGACCTTCGATCAGCCCTTCGCCGACGAGGTCCCGGACGGGTTCGAGGCCCTCGGACAACAGGATGACGGCTTCCCCTTCCCGGATTCGGAGGGCGGCATCTCCCTGGACTTCGACGAGGAGGTCGTCACCAACCTGTCGGGGTTGAACCTCAACGATCTCCAGGAAGAGCATCCGGTGGCGGCTGCCCCGGCCGGAGCGGGCGCCAGCCAGGGGGTGCGGCTGGAGACGCAGGTGCCCGAGGGGGACGCGCTCACCCACTTCGAGCTCGGCGTGGCCTACAAGGAGATGGGACTCTACGACCAGGCCCGCGACGAGTTCAAGTTGGCCATGGAGGAGCCCAAACTGGAGATCAAGGCACACATGATGGTCGCCCGTTGCTTGATGGAGACGGGCAAGTTCTCCGAGGCCGCCACCGAATACAAGAAGAGCCTGCATTGTCAGGACATCACCAAGGATGAAGAGATGGACCTGTATTTCGAACTGGGCCAGCTCTACGAGAACCTCAAAGACAAGCCGGAGGCGCTGTATTTCTACCGCAAGGTCCTGCTGTGGGACCCGAAATACAGGAACGTCGCCCAGATCGTCGAACGGCTGAAGTAGACCGATAAGGTAGAGTCATGGCATCCGAACTGATCCTCGTCATCGATGACAGCCCCACCATCATCAAGGTCGTCGAGCTCGTGCTGACCAAGGCAGGGTTCAAGGTGCAGACCACCCAGGACGGCGAGACCGGCGTGGCGCTCGCGAAGCAACTGAAGCCGGATCTCATCCTGCTGGACTTCGTCATGCCCAAGATGAACGGGTACCAGGTATGCAAGGAGTTGAGCCAGGACGAAGAGTTGAAGTCGATCCCGGTCGTCTTGATGAGCGCCAAGGGAGAGCAGGTCGGTGAGCGGTTCGTCAAGGTGATGGGGATCGTGGATTACATCACCAAGCCCTTTTCGCCCGAGGCGATCACCGCGGTGGTCACCCATGCGATCGAGAAGTTCAGGGAGAACGAGGATCCGACCGCGGTCCCGCAGGCCAAGCCGGCGGTGCAGCAGCCCGAGGAGCTGCAGGACGACGCCGATCGCGAGCAGCAGGCCTGGAAGGAGGCCCTGTCCAAGTTGCGGGGCTCCATTTCCCGGGCGGTCGCCAGCAACCTGATCTCGGCCCCCGAGCTCGCGGGCGCGGTCTCCGACACGCAGACGCTGGTCGAGAGCATCAAGAACACGCTCACGAACGGTTTCCTCGAGGGCTGCATCGGGGAGCTGCGCACCACCGTCCCCGATCTGATGTCCGGCGAGGTCTCCCTCTCGGGCACGCTCTCGGTGATCCCCACCGGTGAGGTGCTCACCATCCTGGCCAGCCAGAAGCAGGCCGGCATTCTCACCATGAGCAAGAACGCCGCCAAGGTGGACGTTTTCTTCAAGGGCGGGCAGGTGGTCATGGCCGCCGCCGCGGGCATCTCGGACGAGTACCTTCTGGGACGCTACATCATCGAACTGGAATTGATGACCAAGGAGGAGCTCGACGAGTTCATCGCCGGGCTGCCTCCGCGCAGCCATCTGCTGGGCCTCCAGCTCGTGAAGAGCGGACGTCTCCAACTCGAGCAGGTCAAGACCGCCATGGCCAAGCAGACCCGCGAGATCTGCTACGAACTGCTGACCTGGCGCACCGGGAAGTTCACCTTCGTTTCCACCCGGGATCTGCCCGCCATCGCCGAGGAGGCGGGGTTGGATCTCTCCGTGGACGCGATCCTGCTCGAGGGGTTCCGCCGCGTGGACGACTGGCACCTGATCGAGCAGGAGATCGACGACTTCGAGCTCGTCCTGCTGCGCAACGACGACGCGATCAACCAGGTGGGCCGCGCCCGCCTCGTCCGCGAGGAGTTGACCGTGCTCGAACTCGTGAACGGGCGGAACACGGTCCGGGACATCATCCGGCAGAGCCGCATGAGCTCGTTCGACGTAACCAAGCTCCTGTACCGGTTGCTGTCGGCCAAACTCATCCGCAAGAAGGTGTCTCCCGTAGCGGTGTGAACGGGTGACGAGAAGCAGGACAGGTGTGATCATGGCGACGATTCTCATTGCCGACGACAGCGCGACCTCCCGCAAGGCGATCTCCGCCGTGCTCGAGCCCCTGGGTCATCGGATCCTGCACGCCGACGACGGCCGTGACGCCTGGGACAAGATCCAGACCCTCAAGCCGGACCTGGTCATCCTGGACATCCTCATGCCCCAGATGGGGGGCTTCGAGATCTCCCGCCAGATGAAGAACACGGCCTCCCTCTCCCACATCGGCATCATCATCCTGACCTCGCTCAAGGAGCAGACCAACAAGTACTGGGGTCTGCGGCAGGGAGCCGACTATTACCTGACCAAGCCCGCCCATCCCAAGGAGCTGGTGTCCTGCGTCAGCACCCTGCTGGAGACAGTCAAGTGAACCCGGACCATGTACTGGTCTTCCACATCGGCAGACAACTCCTCTGCCTCCGCCTGGAAAGCATCGCCGAAATCTTCGTCCTCTCCCAGATCACGCGGGTGCCGGTGGCGCCCGTTTTCATGCGCCACGTCGTCTCCTTCCGGGGGCTGATCCTGCCCGTCGTGGATCTCTCGCCGTTCCTCGGCGAGCCGATCAAGGCGACGGTGACGCACAAGACGGCCATCGCCGTGCACCAGGGTGCCGCCGAGCCCCACTTCGCGCTGGTGGTCGACAGCATGTTCAGCGTGGCCGCCGGGCGTCTCCAGACGGAGTCCGCCCAGGAGCTCCCCTTCTTCGTCGAGAACGTGCTGGCGCTCCCCAAGGGCACCTCGGCCTGGAACATCTCCCCTGCCCGGATCGAGAGGTTCATCCTGGGTCAACTGTCCTTCGGATCCCGGAAAATCGGTGGTTCCAATGAAAAACAAGAAAAAAATCATCCATAAAATCACCGTATTGGGAGGGCTGTTGCTGGGCGTGCCGATGGTGGTGTTCCTGCTCCTGCTCAGCGTGGTGCTGTGGCGGATCGGCGCCATGCACGGGGAGTACACCCAGGTGGTGAACACCCTGCAGCGGGACCTGGACCTGGTCGACCAGAACATCCTGAAGCACAACGCCGGGATCAACCAGCACCAGGAGAAGACCCGGGAGTTGAACCGCCAGATCACCGAGGAGTTCTTCCAGCAGCAGATGGACTTTGCGGCCATGGAGGTGCTGGTGCTCCTCGCCGCGGACCCGCAGATCCCCTTCACGGTTCCGGCGCAGGGCATCCATGGGGCCTACCTGAACAAGACCCGCCTGACCCTGTTGCCCTCCCTGGCGCCTTCGCCGTCCGTGCCCCCATCTCCTCCGGCGGTCACCCCGTCCCCGGGGACGCCGCCGGGCGTCCGGCCCGCGCCGTCCCCCGGATCTCCCGCACCGGGGCCGGTCACCCCGTCCCCGGCGACGTCGCCGGGCGTCCGGCCCGCGCCCGGCCCGCTACCCGAGGCGGGGATGCCCGCAGCAACCCCCGGAACGGCGGCTGCCGGAGCCCCCCTCGCTGTTGCCGCCCCCCCGCCGATGGCGGCTCCGGTCGAACCTGCGGTGCCCTCACCGCCGGCCAAGGTCTCCACGCTCCCATCCACCCCGTCGCCCACCGCGCCGTCGAGCCCGGCCGGCCCGACGCCCGAGGCCGTGTTCAACGAGCAGCTCCGCCGGTGGTGCGAGGAGCACGATCTCTCGAAAAATCCGCGTCTGGCCGACGTGATGGAGCGGTTCGCCCGCTCGTCCAACCTGGGCTTCGAGAACCGGGAGTTGATCCTGGTGGCGCACTCGGGTCTGCACCAGCACCGGATCATCTGGTCCACCGAGCCCCAGTACATATCCCAGCAGTTCTCCAAGATCATGCGGACGTTGCACCAGTTGTTCATCTCCGAGAACTACATGAAGTCTTTCCACCAGTTCCAGAAGGGGGACAACCCCGTGCGGCTGCTGTTCCAGTTCGAGTACGCCGACGAGATCGGCTACTCGGACGCGAAATACAACCTGGCCAAGCAGCGCTACTTTGGCCTGATCCCGCTTCTGGGGACGAACCTCTCCCTGGGGGTCCGCAGCCCGCTGACCCACGAGTTCATCCAGGCGATCGACACCATCGGCCACGAGTTGAACAAGATCAGTTCCGGCCTGGGCAAGAGCGACTCGGACATCCGCGCCGCCGACGGCCAACTCATCGCCTTGCAACGCCGGTTCCGTTCGAGCAACTCGGGGTTCCGGCGGATCTTCGTGGTCACCCTGCTGCTGGCCGCGTTCTTCATCCTGCTGACCAGCGCGCTGGCGATCCGCTCCCTGCAGCGCGGTTTCGTGCGGCCCGTGCTCCAGATGCAGGAGGTGGCCCGCAAGATCGAGGAGGGCAGCCTCGACGAACGCGTCCGGGTGCACACGCAGGACGAGCTGGAGGAGTTGTCCGACAGCATCAACGCCATGCTCGACCGGACGGTGGTCCTGATCCGCTCCGACGAGGAGCGTCAGCGGGTGCAGCAGGACATCTTCGCGCTGCTCGACGTCGTCTCCCGCGCCTCCTCGGGAGATCTCACGGTGCGGGGTTCGGTCACCACCGACGAACTGCAGGCCATCGTGGACGCGTTCAACCACATGATGAACAGCATCGGTGTGCTCGTCATCAAGGTCCGCAACGCCGGCGTCCAGGTCGAGCAGATGTCGCGCAAGCTGCTCGACTACAGCCGCCGCATTCTGGAGAAGTCCCAGAAGCAGATCCAGGACCTGGACATCGCGTCCCGGAAGATCAAGGCCCTGGGAGATCGCTCCCAGGAGATCACGCGCATGGTCGAGCAGATCGGGACCATCGCCCTGGAGACCAACACCCTGGCTCTGAACGCCTCCCTGGAGGCCGCGCGCTCGGGCAAGCACGACGCCGGCATCGGTCACCTGGCCGAGCACGTGCGCCAGCTCGCGGACGGCCTGAACAAGACCAAGCAGGACATCGAGAGCTTCATCGGCAGCATCCAGCTGGCCACCAACTACGCCGTCACTTCAGTCGAGGAGGTGCTGCACATGAGCCACCAGACCACGGCCGAGGCCGAGCAGTCCTACCGCACGGCCGAGTTCACCTCGGCCGAGGCGAACCAGTTGGGCGAAGCGATCTCCCGGTTCAAAGTCAAGACCATCGAGGACAAAGAGCGCGAGCAGCGCATCTTCCGCGAGTTGAGCTTCGTGGCCTTCTCCCTGTCGGAGATCCGCAAGACGCTCCGGGACATGGACTCCAATGAATACGAGAACCTGCACTCGGCGCTGAGCACATTTGCCACCCAGCTCAAGGGGCTGGGGGTGGAGGAGCACGCCTTCGAGCTGCCCCAGGCCCCGGGCACGGCCCCCGCGGAGGTGCCCGCGATCCTGCCCGAGAAGGACGGCGAATGAGCGGATCCGCCTACGGCGACTTGGTGACGGCCATCGGCGCGACCTTCTACGGCGTCGTGTCGGGCCGCCGTGCGCCCGCCCATCACCTGGAGCTGGCCGCCGCCGGACTGGTGCGCTGCTGCACCCTGCTCGGGGAGGATAAGCTCGCGCGCAAGCTCTCGACCTTCTGGGCCGCCTCGGGGGCCGAGTCGGCGCTGCCCTCCCTGCTCGTGGAACCCCTCGAGATCCGCTTTCCTCCTCCCTCCGTCGACAGTTGCGCCTGGCTGCAGGAGGCATTCCCCGAGGTCCAGGGCGAGGCGCTCTCGGACGGGGGCGACTTCTTCGACGAGGCCACCCTGGCCACGCTGCTGGAGATCTTCCAGGAGGAGGCCCGCGAGCTCGTCCTCGAGCAGGTGAAGATCCATGCCCGCGGCACCTTCACCGAGAACGAGGTTGCGGAACTGTTCCGCTTCGCCCATACCCTCAAGGGTGCCGCCGCCACCGTGGGCCTTTCCGGTCTCTCCCGGGAGGCCCTGACCCTGGAGAGCTACTACCGGACCCACCGGGACGCGAACACGCGCCCCGCGCCCTTCTCCCACCCGATGATGGATCTGGCCACCTGGCAGTTCATCCGTTCGGCCGAGGGGGATCCCGCTCCGGTCATTTGGAGCAACGGATCCCTCCTGGCCTTCGCCCACGCTTGCGACAAGGTCGCGGACCCGTTCGCCATGCTCGTCGGTTCCTCCTCCGCGACCCCTCCTGACGCGCGACCGGCGGTTGCCCCGGAGCCTGTTCCGGCGGCTGCCCCGGTGGAGCCGTTGTTCCTCGAGGAGTCTCCGCTGGACGCGGAGATGACCGCGCTGCTCATGGAGGTCTTCAAGACCGAGGCCGCCGATCACCTCGACGCCCTCGACCGCAACCTGGAGAACCTCGCCCAGGGCAAGCCCGTGCTGCAGGAGCTTTTTCGCACCACCCACACGCTCAAGGGGGCGGCGGGGACCGTGGGACTCTCCTGGGTGCGCGAGGCCGCCCATCGCCTCGAGGACTACTTCGAGTCCCTCGTCGAGCGACGGGCGCAGCCCCATCCGCAGAGCTTGCAGTACCTGTTCCAGGCGGCCTCCCGGCTGCGGGCCCACCTCGGGGATCGGCAAGGTGACCTGAAGGTCATCGAGTCCCTCGTCGCCCAGGCCGATGCCCTGGACGCAGGCGATGGCGGGGAGGGGCCGACCGACACCCGGGAAAAGACTCCGACGGCAGGCGCCGCCTCACCCCCGACCCAGGCCGCACCTGCGGGGGTCGCGCCCGGCGTCGGGGAAGACGTCATGCAGGCTCCCCGGTTCACCCAGGTGCCCTCCCTGCAGCTGGAGTACCTGTTCAATGACGCCGAGGAGCTGGTGCTGGTGCGCACCCAGTTGGAGAAGAGCCGGGACGAGTTCCAGAGCATCTCCAGCGATCTCTTCTTGAGCCACCACACCCTGCGCGCCTTTTTGCTCGAGGATCGCAACGTGATGACCGAGGCCGAGCGCCTCGAGCGGCTCCAGGAGGTCGAGGTGGAGCTGGCCGAGTTGATCAACAACCTCGAGCACGCCTCCTCGCTGCTTCAGAAGGAGTGCAAGAGTCTGCAGTCCCTGAGCCAGCGCTTTCACCGGAACCTGGTCGAGCTCCGGGTGACCGATCTGGAACTGCTGTTCCTGAAGGTGCGGCAGGCGATCCGTGACGCCGCCTTCATGACCCAGAAGGAGATCGAGTTCACGAGCGAGGGCGAGGGGGTGGAGCTGGACAAGGGCGTCATCCAGTTGCTCTCCACGCCGCTTCTGCAGATCGCCCGCAACGCCGTGGCGCACGGGGCGGAGTCGCTCGAGGAGCGCCGTAGCCTCGGCAAGGAGGGTTCCGCCCGCATCCACCTGGGGGCCAGGGCCGAGGGTCGGTTCATCCTCGTCGAGTTGAGCGATGACGGCCCCGGGGTGGATCCGGACCGCATCCGGGACCGGCTGGTGCGCCAGGGCGTGCTCGACGCCGCCACGGCCGCGCGCACCCCCGATGACGACATCCTCGACGCCATCTTCCTGCCCGGTTTCACGACCCGCGAGACCGTCGACGACCTGTCCGGGCGCGGCGTGGGGCTGGATCTGGTCCGCAACCAGGTCCGCAAGATCGGCGGCGAGGTCTCCGTGAAGTCGGTGGCCGGCCAGGGCTGCACCTTCCAACTCCGCGTCCCCCTCACCACCGTCGTCAGTCAGGCCCTGATCTTCCGTCTCGGACAGGAATTCTACGGTATCCCGGTCACCTACGTCATCGAGATCTTCGAGATGGTGGCGACCCGGGCCATCGAGCCGGGTACCCGCATCCTGTGGAAGAAGGAGAGCATCCCGGTGGTGCCGCTCCACTATTATTTCGGGGTGGAGCAGCAGATCCTCTTTCGCCGTACGGTGCCCATCGTCGTCCTCGAGCACGGTGGACGCCACTTCGGCGTCACCGTGGACAGTCTCATCGGCATCAAGGACGTCACCACCAAGGCGATCAACCACATCCTGTCCTCGATCCAGTTCTTCTCGGGCGCCCTGGTCTCGGGCGCCGGGACCATCCAGTTGATGTTCGATGTGTCGTTTCTGGCCAACCTGGCCCGTCCTGTGTTCGGTCTGCAGACCCAGGCCAGGCGCGGCAGCGTCTACAGCACGCCGCGCATCCTGGTGTGCGACGACAGCAAGAGCGTCCGCGAGGCGGCCTCCCGCGTGCTGACCGACGCGGGCTATCACACCGTGATCGTCTCCGACGGATGGGAGGCGTGGAACACCCTGCACAACGAACTGTTCGACCTGCTGCTCACCGACCTCGAGATGCCGCGCATGAACGGCTACGAGCTGGTGCAGGAGGTCAAGCGCGACTCCGCGCTGCAAGACATCCCCATCGTCGTGCTGTCGTCGCGCACCGGCGAGACCAGCCGCGACCGCGTCAAGCAGGCCGGCGCAGACTGCTTCGTGACCAAACCGATCAAGCCGCTGGTCCTGCTCAAGGCGATCCGTGAATTCCTGCCCATCGAGGAGCATCTCGTGACGAAGAAGATCATCATCTTCGCGACCCACAATCCCGGCAAGGCCCGCGAACTGCAGGCGCTGTTGTCCTCCCTCTCCATCGAGGTCTGGGGTCTGGACCGCTTCCCCGATCTGCCCGACGTGGTGGAGGATCAGGCCACGTTCGAGGAGAACGCCGTCAAGAAGGCGCTGACCCGCGCCAGGCAGACCGGGCTCCCCACCCTCGCCGACGACAGCGGCCTGATGGTCGACTGCCTCGGCGGCGAGCCCGGGGTCCACTCGGCCCGCTACGCAGGTCCGGGGGCCGACGATGCCGCCCGCATCGCCCTGCTGCTCGAGCGCATGAGAGGGCGTCCGGACAGGGCCGCGCGTTTCGTTAGCGCCATCGCCTTCTGCCCCGACCCGTCGACCGATCAGGTGATCGTCGTGCGCGGCGAGGTCGAGGGCTTCATCGGGGATGCGCCGCGCGGAGAGCATGGCTTCGGCTATGACCCCGTCTTCGTGCTGCCCGGCGGAAGGACCATGGCCGAGATCACCCTCGAGGAGAAGTCTGAGATCAGCCATCGGGCCCGCGCCTTCGAGGCCATGCTCCCCCATCTGCGGCGCTACGCCGGTCAGGATAAATGAACGTCAGAACGCCAGGACGAGGCCGGCGCTGAAATCGAGGTGGAAGGTGGATTGGAGCGGGAAGATGCCGATGGCGTCGACGTTGACGTAGAAAGCCGCCGAGGGGGACCCGACCTGGAAGCCGAAGGTCGCGCCCGCCATGACGTAGCCGTGCTGGAAGATGTCGGTCTTGCCGTTCATCTCATCGACCTGCCACGCGTGCCACATGAGGCCGCCGCCGAGCACGCCGCCGAGGTAGGGGCGGAACAACTCTTTACGGCCGGTGGGGAACCAGCGCGCCTTGCCCAGGCCGGAGAAGCCGACGCCGTAGGGGGAACCGTCCTCGGCGTAGTCGGTCTGCACGAAGCCGGCCTTGGCGTCCAGACCCAGGGAGAGCGTGTCGGTCACGAAATAGTGCAGGCCGAGCTCGCCGCCGAGCTCACCGAAGGCGAAGCCCGGAGTCTGGATGTGCACGCCCTTGTTGTCGCAGATGCTCGGGTTGCCCGGCTTCGCCATGAAGGAGCACATGGAGGTGGAGAGGTAGCCCACGCCCCAGCGACCGCCGAGGTTCAGGTGCCACTTGATGTCGCCCGGGGTCTTGGGGCCGGGTCCCGGACCGGGGCCGTCGCCGTTCTTCTTTTTGCAGGAGTCGGGGTTCAGGGGATCGCACTCCTCGTCGGAGGGGGTGGTCCCCGCGGGCTTGGTCAGGGAGATGATGTTCGGCGCGCCGCTGTTGCCGTTGGCCATGACCGGCTTGCCGCCTTCGCCCAAGGCGGCGATGTAATACTGGAAGACCGTGCCCTTGACGTGCTCCCGGGGGATGGTGGCCTTCCAGGAGAAGCCGGAGAAGTTCTCCATCTCGGCCGCGGTGTAGTCGGTCTCGCCGTCCTTGCGGTAGTAGACGACGACCTTCTTCACGCCGCCGGCCTTGGGGGAGCGGCACTTGAGAGTGAGGGCGGTCAGCGCGGGGGCCTCGTCGGGCACCTCGTGCTCGATGCGCTGGGGCTCGGGGCCGGTGTCCTCCTCGACGGCGGGACCGGGATCCTTGGGGCCGGGATCCTTGGGACCGGGATCCTTGGGACCGGGATCCTTGGGACCGGGATCCTTGGGCGTCGCGCCGTCCTTGCAGGTGACCCCGGCCTTGGAGCGCTCCTCGTCCAGCATCTTCACCAACTTGGGGTTGGCCAGGTCGGGGTTGACCTTGGCGCAGGGGTTCACCTTGACCGCGGCCTTGAAGCGCAGGCGGCCCCGGCTCTCGTCCGGGCTGTCGGGGTCGGTGACGTACATGATGCCCAGGTCCACGAGGATGTTCGCATACTCCAGGGTCTCGTCGCACAGTTCGCGGCGGGCCATGGAGATGGCGTCCTCGAGGGTCTTCTTGGCGGAGGCGAACTCCATCTGGTCCAGGTCCTCCATGGCCGATTTGTGCATGCGCTTGAGCCGTGTCATGACGTCGGGCTTGCAGTCGTCGGCCTGCGCCGCGGGGGAGGCGGTGAGGGGAACGAGGAACGCGAGGGAGAGGAGAAAGGATTTCAAAATCTTCATGATTCCATCCTATTGGTTGGTGATGACGAATTCGACCCGGCGGTTCTTGTCCCGATTGGTGTCGCTGGTGTTGGGCACCAGCGGCCGGGTCAGGCCGAAGCCCTCGGCCACCATGCGGGAAGGATCAATACCAGCTTTAATTAAATAATTACGCACCGAACGGGCCCGCTCCCGGCTGAGTTTCATGTTGTACGTGGCGCCGCCTCGGTCGTCGGTGTGACCCTCGATGCGGACCGTCATCGACGGGCGCGACTTGAGGACCTTGGCTACTTCGTTGAGAAGGGGGAAGCTCTCCGGCTTGATGGTGGCCTTGTTGTAGTCGAAGAAGATCTTCTCAAGCAATTCGATCTTCTGGACGGTCACCCGGATGAGTTTCAGTTCGTCAGGGCAGCCATCCTCGTCCTCGTTGCCGTTGTAGGTCTCGGGCTCGTTCGGGCACTTGTCCACGCCCTTGCACAGGTCGGCGTGGCGGTCCAGTTGGCCCTTCTCGGTGACCCACGGATCACAGATCTTGTCCTTGTCGTTGTCGGGCTCGGGGCAGCCATCGTCGTCCTCGAAGCCGTCCACGTCCTCGGGGTCGTCCGGGCACTTGTCGACCTTGTCGAACAGGCCGTCCTTGTCGTTGTCGAAGTCGGGGCAGCCGTCCTCGTCCTCGAACTGGTCGTGGTCCTCGGCGACGTCGCGGAAGGCGTTCTCCTTGTCCTTGTCCTGGCCCGGGCACTGATCCTTGGATCGGCAGACGGCCTTGTACTTCCCGAGGGCGTTCTGGTCCGTCACCCAGGCGTCGCACAGGCCGTCCTTGTCGTTGTCGGGCTCGGGGCAGCCGTCGGTGTCCTCGAAGCCGTCCTTGTCCTCGGGATCGTCCGGGCAGGCGTCCTCGGAGTCGTAGATGCCGTCCCCGTCACGGTCGAGCACCTTCACGGCGAGCTTGACCGGCTTCTTCACGTCCACGACCAGCCGCTTGGCGCACTTCTCGGGCGGGCTCTTCTCGATGGCCAGGCGGGCGTTGCGGTCGGCGATGTCGAGCAGTCGCTGGGCGTCGTAATACTTGCCCTGGGACATCTCGTCGCGGCTGAACTCGTAATGGGTGGTGGCGATCGCCAACTCCTTGGGGGCGCAGCGGTAGGCCCCGTTGTCCCGTGCCGTGCGCAGGAGCTTGGAGACCACGGTGGCCTTGCCCTCGAGTTGGGTGCCATGACAGGCGGCGAGCGTCCAGGCCAGCCCGAAAAGGAGAAGGAGACGGAGGTGTCGCATCACTGGTCCTCCCCTTCGCCGCCGTTCTTGGCGCCGTCGAGCACCACAATGGGCTTTTTCCCGTCCTTCGGGGCGTCTTCGTTCCCGACTTTCCCGTCTTCCCGGACCTCGGGGGCGGGTTCGTTGGGGTTCTCGTGGAGCTGGCCGGCCTTGATCAGTTTTTGGGCCTCGGCGCTCATTTTTTCAGACTTACGTCCATAACGCACCGCGTCCTGATAGTCGCCGTAGCCAGCCTTCTCCCGGGCGCGCTCGAGGTAGCACCGGGCGCTCCAATACTCGTAAGGGGCGTGCTTCTCGGACTTCACCTCACTGGCGGCGGCGAACTCCTTGCCGGTCTTGATTCCCACCTGACCCATGTATTCGACCGGGCCGCAGGCGGCCGTCCATCCGATGACGGTGATCCAAATTGCGAAACCAAGCTTGTTCAGCATACCGAGTCACCCATGCCCGAAAAGGAGGAACACTTCCATGGGCCGAAGAAAATCGCCAAGAAAATACCAGTAATTGGTCGGTTGATCAAGTATTCAAATGAAAATGGGTGGCGACCACCCCCGCGAGTTCCTCTTCGACGGCCTCCATGCGCGCCGCGTCGGCGTCATTTACATGATCACTGCCCATAAGGTGGACGAGGCCATGGATCAGGAGCCGGATGATTTCTTGTATTTCGCCATCATCACCCACCCGCTCGTGCACCACGTCCAGGGAGATCACGATATCTCCCAGGACCAGGGGGTTCGCTTCCGGGTCCCGGCGGTGCCGCTCGATGGCGGCGGGCTCGGCGCCGGAGAAGGAGAGCACGTCGGTGGGACGGTCCTTTCCGCGCCACTGGAGGTTCAATTCATGAATGAACGCGTTGTCGCACAGGACGAGGGAGAGCTCACTTCTTTCCAAGCCGAGGTGTCGCAGGAGGTGGTTGGCTATCCTTTTTACCGTCGTGATCCTGGGTCTCCTGGACAACCGCGAAGGACGATGAGCTACGGCGAGTGACATTGGGTTTCTCCGGCACCGCGAGCGCGTAGGACACCCGCTCGTGGTGGATGCTGCCGAGCGTGCTGATGAAGGAGTCGGCGATGGTGCGCATGTCGCGCAGCGTCAACTCGCAGGCGTCGAGCTGCCCGTCGGTGAACTTGGCGTTGATGATCGACTGCACGGTCTCCTTGATCGTGTTCATGTCGAACTTTTTCTGATCCTTGGGGTCCTTGGACTGAGTCAGGGCGGCCGACTTGACCCGGGCGCGCACGGCCGCCTCCACGGCGTCGGCGAGCATCAGGATGCCGGCTTCGCGTGTCTGGGGCACGGGCCCCGCGTACCGGTAGACCTCCTCGGAGACCTCCTCGCCGGGCGCGGCCAGTCCCTGGGCGCGCCGGTAGAAGTACTCGATCAGCGTGCTGCCGTGGTGGGAGGCCGCCACCGCGATGACCTTGCCGGGGATGCCGGCCTTCTCGAGGATGTCGCGGGTCTCCTTGACGTGACCCTTGATGATCAGGGCGCTCATGGAGGGCTTCAGTTCGTCGTGGGGGTTCTTCTCGCCGGACTGGTTCTCGATGTAATACTTCGGCTGGCGGGTCTTGCCCACGTCATGGTAGAGCGCGGCGACCTTCACGAGCAGGGGGTTGGCGCCCACCTTCTTGGCCGCGGCGAAGGCCAGTTCGGCGACCTGCTGGGAGTGCTGGAAGGTGCCGATGGCCTTCTCGCGCAGCTCCTGGAGCAGGGGGTGCTCGGTGTTGGCGAGTTCGAGGAGCTTGATGTCCGTGACGTAACCGCCGAGATACTCGACCACCGGCAGCAGGCCGGACAGCATGACCGAGAGGATCAGGCCGCCCACCATGGCCAGGAGCGCCAGATGCAGCGTCTCGGTCTCGAACAGGCCTCCCCCGACGAGCCGGTAGGTCAACACCAGCCCCAGGCCGGAAAGGGCGATCACGCCCCCGGACTTCCACAGCACGTTGCGGTGCTCCACGCGGTTGACGACCCCGGCGGCGGCCAGCCCGGTGATGAAGTAATACAGGGAGACCTGCACCGGGGCGCCCATGGTCCAGGTCGCGACGAAGCTCATGGCCACGGCGAAGAACACGGCCAGGCGGGTGCCGATGAGGATGCGCACGAGGAGAGCGGCGCCGGCGGCCGGGAACAGCGCGGGGAACAGGATGGGGTCGGGCTGGCGTACCACGCCCTGGGTGAGCGCCCAGCCCACGCGCACCAGCAGGAGGAAGAAGAGGAAGAGCCCGCCGCAGATGTAGAAATCCGGGGTCCGGCCCCGGGCGCCGCCGAACTTGAGCGTGGAGAACCAGATCGTCACGGCGAAAAACAGGCTGATGAGGATGAAGGTGCCCACCAGTCCGAGCAGGCGACCGCCCAGGCGGGGCAACATCTTGTTGTAGATTTTCACGGTCTCCAGGGTGATCCGGGAGCCGGCCGGCGCCAGGATGTCTCCTTTGTGTATCAACTGAGGCCGGCGGACGACCTGCTGACGGGCCTCCCGGACGCGCTCCGCCGTCAGGTCCGGCCGCTCCACCAGCCGCAGGGCGCCGACTAGGTCGCGGGAGAGCAGATGGGCCTGAATCAGGGATATGGCGACCTTGAGCAGGGCACGTCGGCCCTCCTCGTGGAAATTGTCCTTGTCGTTCAGGGCGAAGCGGGTCTCGAGCTCGGACTGGAACAGGGCGGTCAGTTGCCGCAGATCCAGCAGGTCCTTGAACTCGGGGGTGACCCGCACCGTCGTGGGCAGGCTGAAACTGTCGTTCTCGCGCGGCTCCACGAGAACCTCGATACCCTCGGGATGATTCTTGAAAAACTGGGCGGCGTCCAGGACCAGCAGGCGGTCCTTGAGCACGTTGGTGAAGAGCGCCAGGAGCCCACCCTTGAACTGGGTGAAGCCGATGTCCTTCATCGTGCGGAAGACGGTCGTGTCGAGGTCGATGCGGGCCAGTTCGTTGAACCGGTTGAGAGCCGCCTCGTCGGCATTGTCGAAGACGTCGTCCTCGACGGCCCGGAAGGCGTAGGTGATGTGCGTCTTCCACAGATCCAGCCAGGGGTTCCGGCGGACGCTGTAGACGGGCAGCACGCGGGCGGCGGCCTCGTCGGCCAGTTTGTCCAGGAGCTCCCGGTCCGGGGTGAACATGAAGGTGCGCCGGCTGATCAACGAATGGGGGGTGACCTTGCCGAGGTCGCGGGTGGTGAGCCGGGGCGGGAACAGGTCGTCGTCGGACACCACCAAGAACGTGACCAGGAGATTGAACAGGAGGAAGGTCGCCAGCAGGGTGCCTCGTCCCTGGCGCTCCTCGGGTGGAAGGGGCAGGGTGGGGGTTTCCTGGGTGCCTCCGCTGGCGCGGGGCACCAGCTTGAGGGAATTCCGGTTGCTCATGAACCTCCGCGGGTTTCGGACCCGCCATGGATGCGGATGCTAACTGAACTGCCGGAAAAGGGGAACCCTGATTTTTCCGGGAAACTCCCTAGTTGATTAATCGCCGGTGTTCTGTTAGTTTGCGCGCCTGTACGGTCTTCCCGGCCGTCCCTCGTCCTCCGGAGCAAAGCGTCTTTTTGCAGGAGTGGCGGGTGTTTCCGGGATGGACCGGGGTTTCTCGACGGGAGTTGTGAACGTGGCGAAAAAACATGTAATGTCCAAGGAAGAGATCCGCAAGCCCGATGAAATTTCCCTCTTTTTTCTCCGGGTCTGGGAGTGGCTCAAAAATTACTATAAATACCTCATCATGGGGGTCACCACCCTCGTGCTGGTCGCGGTGATCATCGCGGTGGTCGTGTATTACCGCCATGCCCGCGACGAGCGCGCCTCCGACGCCCTTTGGCAGGGCTATCAGAACTGGCTGCGCCCGCTGGCCTCCGAGGAAGCCCCCGAGGAGCTCCTGCCGGGCATGCGCAAACCGGTCAAGGATCGTCAGGAGCTGCTGCAGTCCACCCATGAGTTGTACTCCAAGGGTCTGCGGGGCTGCGGTGGCTCGGATGTGTGCGGGCTGCTCCACCTGGTCCGCGGCCGCGTCTCCTTCGAGATGGCGCTGGTCATGAAGGAGCAGCGCGAGACGCACCTGAACGCCGCGATCGCCGACCTCGAGAAGGCCAAGCGCGTGAAGGGCTTCCTCAAGACAGTGGTCTACGATTCCATCGGCCAGGTCCATGAGGAAATGGGCAAGCTCGACGCCGCGCTGGAGGCCTACCGCCAGTTGGCCGGTCTGGCCCAGGGCAGCGCCGCCGGCCAGGCCATGATCCACCAGGCCCGCATCCTGGAGATGCAGGGCAAGAAGGCCGAGGCGATCGCCCTCTACAACGAGATCGTGAAGAGCAAGACCACGGGTACGCTCGCCTCGAAGGAGGCCCAGCTCCAGCAAATGATCAGCGTGTATCAGATGATGGCCTCCATGCCTCGTCAGGACGACAACCCGGAGCAGCAACTGCAGATCATGCAGGCGCTCTCCAACGCCCGCGCCCAATTGATCCGGCTCCAGGAGAGCGCCTCGGTCGCCGACCCCGGCCATTACGCCAAGCTTCGCCTGGCGTTCCTCGACTTGGGCCTGGATCTCCAATCCGCAGCGGCCAAGGAAGAGGCGCCGGCTCCCGCGCCGACCCCCGCACCGACCCCCGCACCGGCCCCCGCGCCGTCGGCCGATGCCACCCCGTCGGCCGATGCCAGCCCGTCGGCCGATGCCACCCCCGCTGCCGACGCGGTGGCCCCCGCTCCTGCGGCCGCCGCCGTGGCGCCAGTCCCCGAACCCCCTGCGCCGGCCCCCGCGCCCGCGCCCGCCGAGGAAAAGCCTTCCCAGCCCGCCGCGGATATGCAATAGTTCCGCCCATGAAAAACCTCGGCCTATTTTTTCTGATCTCCCTGGTCTGGTGGACCGGCTGCGTCTCGCACTCGGCCATGGAGCGCCGCCGCGGAGAGATCTCCCCCCGCTCGGTCCTGGTCCCCGTGTGGGAGCGAACCATGGTCCGCGGCTCCCGGTTCGCCCGCGTCCCCGACCAGTTCGGCACGCCGACCTGGAGTCCGGGGACGCTCCGGATCGTCACGGGCACCTCCCGAGGCGAGGTCTGGGCCATGGACCTGACCGGACGCTCCCTGTGGCGGGTCGCCCTGCACGAACCCGTCGAAGCGCCGCCCCTGGTGCATGACACCATGGTCCTGGTGGGCACGATCTCCGGTGGTCTGTACGCCCTGGATCGGGAGTCCGGGCGTCAGTTGTGGAAGTTCCATGGTTATGGGTCCTTCCTGGGCACCCTGTACGTCCACGAGGGCGTGGTCTATGGCCTGACCTCCCGCAACAAGCTCTATGCGGTCGCCCTCGAGACCGGCCAATTGCACTGGAGCCGGGAGCACGAGACGCCGCAGGCCTACACCGTGCGGGGACACTCCTCACTGGCCCGCTACCGCAACCTCCTGATCTACGGTCTCTCCGACGGGCGCCTGATGAGCATCGACCTGCAGCGCCGCGGCGAAATCTACTGGACCGCCGACCTCGAGCAGGGCGGAGACGAGAACTACCTCGACGCCGACGCCACCCCGCTCGTCCTCGAGGATCGCCTGTTCGCCGCCTCCTACCGCAAGGGCGTGGTGGCCCTGTCCGCCGAGACCGGCGAGGTGGAGTGGCGCTATCCGGTCGCGGGCGTGACCCGCCTGCTGCTCCACCGGGACCGCCAGTACTTCGTGTCCGCCTCGGCGGGCATCCACTGCGTCTCCCTCGACGGCCGCCTGCTGTGGCGCCAGCACGCCGAGCTCGGCACCGCCACCGCGATGGAGATTGTCAACCGCCGCCTGCTGATCTCGTTCGACGAGGGCGGGCTGGTCGCCCTCGACCCGGAGAACGGCTTCTTCTACCAGAAGTTCGACACGGGCTCCGGGATCTCCGGTGGCTTCGCCACCACCGGCCCCTGGCTGGCCACCCTGGCCAACAACGGGCGCCTCTACCTGTTCGAGCTCCGTTGAAGAGGCCCACCATGGCTCCGTCGCGCGCACCGATCCTGCTCCTCCCGGCGGCGCTGGCCGGACTCTGGCTCTCCTGCGCGAAGGAAGGCGCGGTCGTCGACCGCCGGGATCGGGAGTTCGTCGTCTCCGAGCAGGGGCGGGCGAAGGCCGACGAGGGCGCGTGCGCCAGGCCCCTGACCTTCCACGTCGACGCGGACCGGGACGGCTTCGGCGACCCGAAGAAGACGCAGCAGGCCTGCTCCCCGCCGGCCGGCCACGTCGAGGACGGCACCGACTGCGCCGACGACGAGCCCCGGGCCTTCCCGGGCCAGAAGCAGTTCTTCGCCACCCCGCGACCCGACGGGTCCTTCGACTTCGACTGCGACGGCCTCCAGAGCGTCCGTCTCACTCTGCGAGCCTCCTGCGAGGAGAACCCCGACACGAAGCACTGCGCGGCCAGTTCCGGCTGGGATCTGCGCCCTTCGGACAAGATCCCCGACTGCGGACAGGCGGCCGACTGGGCCTGGAACGAGTGCCGCACGGAACTGATCGCCGAGCCGACCCCCGCCGAGGCGGCGCCCCCGGATCCCGCGGCGCCCCCGGTGATCTCGATCCCCTCCCCGCAGAAGACCGTCTCGCGCTGCTGGAGCGGCAAGCTCGCCTGGAAGAAGCGGCAGTTGTGCCGTTGAACGACAAATTCGGACACGCTTGACCGAAATCAAGACCCTTTCGTTTCTCCAGGGATAGAAAAGGGGCCAGGAGGACGACGACCATGAAGCGAACCATCATCCACATCGACGCTGACAAGTGCGACGGCTGCGGCCTGTGCGTCTCGGCCTGCCATGAGGGCGCCATCGAACTGAGGAACGGCAAGGCCGTGCTGGCCCGTGAGCAGCACTGCGACGGTCTGGGCGCCTGCCTGGGGGACTGCCCCCGCGGCGCCATCACCCTGGAGGAACGAGACGCCCCCGCTTTCGTGGAGCCTCCGGCGGCCCCCTCGACCCCGCTCGGGCGCCCCGCGGGCGTGGCGGCGGCCCCGAAACCCGGGACGACCGGCCCGGCCGGCTGCGGCTGCGAGGAGAAACTCCCGTCCTTCGGGTCCGGTGGGTGTCCCGGTTCCCGCGTCCGTATGCAGGAGAAGCCCGCCGTCCCCGCTCCGGTGGCGGCGCCGGTCGCCGGTCTGCCGGGGAAGGTCAACGCCTCGGAGCTCTCGCACTGGCCGGTCCAACTGCACCTGGTGCCGGTGCGGGCGCCCTTCTTCGGGGACCGGGAGCTGGTGGTGCTTTCCACCTGCGCGCCGGTGGCCAGCGCCGACGTCCACTGGCGGTTCCTGCGCGGGCGGGCCGCGGTGATCGCCTGCCCGAAGCTGGATCGCACCGAGCCCTACGTCGAGAAGCTCGCCGCGATCTTCGCCCAGAACCCCATCCCGCGGGTCCAGGTCGTGCGGATGTCGGTCCCCTGCTGCGGCGGGCTCACGCACATCGTGCGCGACGCCCTGCGCCTCTCCGGGCGCCAGGACCTGGTCGTCGAGGAGGTCACCGTCGACCTCGACGGCACGGTCCTCTCCACGAAGCCCCTCTGACAGCGCGCCAACCCGGAAGGGCGCAAAATTTGCCGGTTCGGCCCGTTTCACCTATTTATCAGGGTGGAGCGAACCCTCCGGAGTCCGAACGTGCCCCACATCCCCGTTCTCATGGAAGCCGTCCTCGAACGCGCGCGGTTTTCCGGTCCCCGGCCCGTGGTCGTGGACGCCACCCTCGGGGGGGCCGGGCACGCCGCTGCGCTGGTGGCCAGCCTGCCGCCCGGCGGCGTCTTCGTGGGGGTGGACCGGGATCCCGAGGCCCTCGGGCGGGCCCGGGCCCGGCTCGAGAGTGCCCCGTGCGCGGTACACCTGTGTCACGCCGAGTTCTCCACCCTGCCCGGGGAGCTGGACCGGCTGGGCCTGCCGGCCGTCGATTTCGTCCTGGCCGATCTGGGGGTGAGCTCGTTCCAGCTCGACGAGGCCCACCGCGGTTTCTCATTCTCCTCCGAGGGACCTCTGGACATGCGCATGAACCCCGAGGAGGGGGAGACGCTCCTGGAGAAGCTCGCCCACGTCGAGGCCGCCCGGCTCGCCTCGATCCTGCGGGAGTACGGCGAGGAGCCGGCGGCCGGCCCCGTGGCCCGCTCGATCCTGCGGACGCTCGGGGAGGGTCGTCTGCGGACCACGGCCGATCTCGCGGCCGCGGTCACGCGGGTGGTGCCGTCGTTCACCCGCAACCTGCACCCGGCCACCAAGACCTTCCAGGCGCTGCGGATCTGGGTCAACGGCGAGCTCGACGAGCTCGAGGCCATGCTCGCGGAGCTGCCGCCGCGGCTGGCGCCCGGCGGCCGTCTGCTGGTGATCTCCTTCCATTCCCTGGAAGACCGTCTGGTCAAGCGCGCCTTCGCCGCCCTGTGCCACCCGGAGCGGGACATCCCGGCCCACGTCCCGCTGACCCGGGACCAGCTGCCCCAGAGCCGCTACCGGACCGAGGGCCCCCTCGTCCCCGATGAGGCCGAGGTGGAGCGGAACCCCCGCGCGCGTAGCGCCAAACTGCGGATCCTGTGGACGCTGGAGGACCCGACATGAGAGTGCATGTGACGGATCAGTTGTTCGGCCTGGAGGCGTTCTCCCGCCCGCTGGAACCCGCCTCGGACATGGTTGCCGAGCCCGGGCCAGCGGAGGTCTCCTCCCCCCTGACCCAGGAGGTCGTGGAGTCCGAGGACCGGACGGCGCCGTTCTCGGCCGCCCTGCCCGTGGAGGCGGTGCGTCGGCTGGTGAGCCGGAAGCTGGTGTTGGGCCTGCTCGTGTTCCTGCTCGCGGCCACAGTCGGCCTGTCCATGTTCACCCTCGTGATGAAGACTCGAAAGAAGGCCGCTTCCTACGAGCTGGCCCACCAGACGCGTCTGTTCCGACGCATGAGCAAACATCGCGCGATCTATGAGCTCGAGTACGCCTTTCTGCGCACGAACAGCCCGATCCTGGAGGAGTTCACCCGGCAGGGCTGGCGCGAGATCACGCCCCAGGATCTCACCTACGTGCCGATCAGGAAGCCCGAGGCCTCCGCTTCGGGCGGTTCGAACCCCGTGCGCACGGGAGGGCTGACATGGTAGCCGTGCGTCCGGTGCACCCCGCGGTCCGGGCCGTCTCCACGGGTGCCCGTCTCCCGCTCTCCCCCGCCCGCCTGGCGCTGGTGCTTCTGCTCCCGGTGGCCGGGTTGAGCTTCCTGATGTTCTCGGCGTTCCGCATCCAGGTGCTCGGCGGGGAGCGGCATCGTGAGACCGTCGAGAGTCTGAGTTTCACCCAGCGGCAGATCCCGGTGACCCGCGGCTTCATCCTGGACCGTGGACACCTGCCCCTGGCCGTGCCCACGGAACTGCCCTCCGCCATCGTGGATCCGGTCCGACTGGCGATGCGCTTTCTGCACGGCATCGATCCGGGCATCACCAACCTCGAGTACGGCCTCGAGAACGAGAAGATCCGGGCGGCGCTCCACCAGCAACTGATCGATTTTTCCTCCGAGGCGGCGGCCGCCCTCCACGAGGACCCGTACGTCATGCGGGAGCGCGTGTTCGAGCACGTGCTGCGCGGAAAGCGGCACCTGTACCTCAAGCGACACATCAGCCCGGAGGAGCAGGCCAGCCTCGAGGCGCTGGACTTGCCGGGCTCCGTGCTGTGGTTCACCCCCGAGGACGCCCGCCATTACCCCGCGCGTAGCCTGGCGGCCCAGATCCTGGGGTTCACCGGCGTCGACGGCCATGGCGTGGAGGGCATCGAGAAGAAGTTCGACATCGACCTGGCCGGCTCCCCGGCCCTGGTGCGCGTGCAGAAGGACGCGCGCTCGGGGATGCTGCTGATCAACGGCCTGCCCGACATCGAGATGGGGGGAGCCAACCACGTCGTGCTCACCCTGGACAGCCGGGTGCAGAAGGACACCGAGCGCCTCCTCGAGGAGGGGTTGGCGCGCTACCGGGCCAAGAACGGCGCCGTGCTCGTGATGGACGCGAAGACCGGCGAGATCCTGGCCATGGCCAACGCCCCCCTGGCGGATCTGTCCAACCGCGCCGGGGTGCCCGTGGATCACTTCCGCAACCGCGCGGTGGTCGACGCCTACGAGCTGGGCTCGGTGGTCAAGCCGCTGACCATGGTCGGCGCCATGGATCTGGCGCGCGTCTCGGCGGACAGCGACGTCCCGCTGGACTTCAAGGTCGTCTTCCGGGACAAGCCCCCCTGGACGCCCAAGGATCACATCAGCCTGGCCCAGGCGACGATCAAGCCCGCCGACATCATCGCGCGGAGCTCCAACCGGGGCATCGCCAAGGTGGCGGAACTGATGGGGGAACGAGCGCTGTACGACCTGTTCGTCAAGCTCGGGTTCGGCCAGCCCACGGGTGTGGAGCTGCCCTCGGAGGCGGCCGGCATCCTGCCTCCCCTGAAGTTCTGGACCAACAAGGTCTACCTGGCCACCCACTCCTACGGCCACGGCTTCTCCCTGACCCTGCTCCAACTCGCCCAGGCCTACTCCCTGTTCGCCAACGAGGGACAGATGGTGCGTCCGCACGTCGTGCGCTTCGTGGTGGACGATCGCGGCGAGCGCATCGCCTGCTTCTCTCCTGCGGCTTGCGGCCGGCCGGTCCCTCGTCGCAGGGTGGTGCGCAACCAGCCGGTGGTGGCCGAGGTTCTGCGCATGATGCGCAAGGTCGTCACCGCCGGCACGGGCACCAAGGCCGACCTGTCCCGCTTCGGCTACACCGTCGCCGGCAAGACGGGGACGGCCGAGAAGGTCGGCCGGGGCGAGAAGGGCGGCTACAGCGAGGCGCACAACCGCGTCACGTTCGTAGGGCTGGTGCCCGCCCAAGATCCGAAGGTGGTCATCGCGGTCATGCTCGACGAGCCCGAGGGCGACCCGGAGACCGCCAACGACAAGAGCATCGATGATGTTCTGCGCAAGGACGCGGGGTATGTCGCGGCCCCCCTGTTCGCCGAGGTCGCCCGCATGGTGATGTACCGGTTGGGCGTGGTGCCCGATCTCGAGGCCACGGCTCAGGTGGCGGGCCGGCCTGGCGCGACCGCCCCGAAAAGAAAGCTCGGGGGTCCCTTCCTGCCCCCGCTGCCCGTGCCGGAGAAGGTCGCGATGCCGGACTTCATCGGTAAAAGCCTGGCGGGCGCTTTGGAGTTGATGGGAGAAAATCACCTCGACTGCCAGGTGTCCGGCCATGGCCGGGTCGTCTCGCAGGAACCCGAGCCGGGGGGGCCGATCCATGCCTGCCGGCTGGTGCTGGCACCAGCGGAGCCGCCCGCGCCCCCGCTGGAGAGCCCGGAACAGGAATGACATGCAAGACAAGAACGTCATCGATTTTCTCGAGGGCAACGGTCTGCCCCTGACGGGGCTCACGGCTGATCAGGTGGAGCGGCTGCGGGAGCTTCCGGTCGGTGGTGTGACCGCGGACTCGCGCAAGGTGGGTCCGGGGTCGGTCTTCCTGGCCCTGCGCGGCACCGCCTCGGACGGGCACGACTACGTGTCGCTGGCCGCCCGGCTTGGGGCCGCCGTGGCGGTGGTGGAGCGTCCGATCCCCGGCGCCGGGCTGGCGCAGGTGGTCGTGCCCGAACCGCGCACGTATTGGGCGCCGCTGGTCTCCGCCTTCTGCGGTCACCCCGAGCGCGGCCTCACTTTCCTGGGGGTCACCGGGACCAACGGCAAGACCACCACCACCACCCTGCTGTACCACGTGTTCGCCCGTCTGGGCTTCACGCCGGGGCTCATCGGGACCATCGCCTACCGGTACAGGGAGGTCGTCGAGCCGTCGAACTTCACCAGCCCGGATCCTGAGCTCCTCTATCCCCTGCTCGCCCGCATGCGTGTCGCCGGCGTGGACACCGTGCTCATGGAGGTCTCCTCCCACGCGTTGGCGCAGAAGCGGGTCCACGGGGTCCGCTTCGCCGCGGCCGTGCTCACCAACCTCACCCAGGATCACCTGGACTTCCACGGCACCATGGAGGACTACGCGGCGGCCAAGAGCCTGCTCTTCTCCGAGCACCTGGCGCAGGGAGCCAGGATCGCGGCGTGGGCCGGGAACCCCCACCTCCGGGAGATCATTCATCCGAAGCTCCCCGTGCTGGGGTACGAGACTTCCCCCGGTCCGGACGTGGAGGTCTGGGCCGAGGGGCTCGAGCACACCATCGACGGCCTGCGCTTCACCGCACGGGTCCCCGACGCCTCCGTCCCCGTGCGCTCGCCGATGATTGGCGCGCACAACGTTCAGAACCTGCTCGCCGCGATTGCAGTCGTTCACGCCCTCGAACTCCCGCTGGCGGCGGCGGCCGAGGCCCTGGCTGGGGTCACGGTCCCCGGCCGGCTCGCCCGCGTGCCCGGAGGGGAGATCCCGGTGTTCGTGGACTACGCGCACACGCCGGACGCCCTCGACCGTGCCCAGGCGGCGCTGCGTCCCCTGACGCGCGGCCGGCTGATCACCGTGTTCGGGTGCGGCGGCGATCGGGACCGCACCAAGCGGCCGCTCATGGGCCGGTCGGTGGAGGCGGGTTCTGACCTCGCCATCGTCACCTCGGACAACCCCCGCACCGAGGAGCCCGGCGCCATCATCGACATGATCCTGGCGGGCATGGGAGATCGGCGCCTGACCGCCGACGCCCTCGTCGTCGCCGGTCGCGGTATCCTCGTGGAGCCGGACCGGGCCCGGGCCATCGCCCTGGCCATCGCGGCGGCCGCCCCAGGCGACACCGTGCTCATCGCCGGGAAGGGCCACGAGGACTACCAGATCATCGGGACCGTGAAGCACCACTTCGACGACCAGGAGCACGCTCTCGCCGCACTCCGGGCGCGGACGATCGCGGGTACGGAGGGTTGAGAGATGTCGCGCAGACTGTGGGATCTGTCGTCGCGCCTGGGGGCGCAGTGGATCATGCCGGAGCGGTCGCACGCCTCGGCGGATGGTGAGTACCATCCAGATTCGCTGCCGGCGACGTTCACCCGACTGGCCATCGATTCCCGCGAGGTGACACCGGGAGCGCTGTTCTTCGCGCTGCCCGGGGAGCGCACGGACGGACATCGGTTCGTGGGCGCGGCCTTCGAGCGGGGCGCCAGCGCCGCGGTGGTGGAGCGCGAACCCGGCGAGCCCATGCCCGGCCCGTGCCTGCTCGTGGAGAGCGCGAAACGGGCGCTGTGGGAGGCCGGCCGCATGGTTCGGGAGGACCTGGATCGCGTGCGCCTGGTGGGCGTCACCGGGTCCTGCGGGAAGACCTCGACCAAGGAGCTGGCCGCCGCCGCGTTGGGCTTTCTGGGCAAGACCACGGCGACCCGGGGCAACGCCAACAATGATCTGGGGCTGCCCTTGACGTTGGCCCGCTTCGACGGGGACGAGCGCTTCGGCGTGTTAGAGATGGGCATGAACGCCTTCGGCGAGATCGACGCCCTGGCGTCCGTGGTGAAGCCCGAGGTGGGCATCGTGACCTCGATCTTCCCCGCGCACCTGGAGGGGGTGGGGGACCTCGACGGCGTGCGGCGCGCCAAGGGCGAGCTGGCCGCCCACGTGAAACGGGCGTGGGTCGTCCCGGACACGGAGCCCCGGCTGCAGGAACTGGGCCGCGCGCGCGGCCTGCGGGTGCTCACCTTCGGGGCAGGTCCGGCGGCCGACTTCCGCGTGGTGTCGCTCACCCAGGCGTCCGATCACAGCGTCCTGCGCTTCTCGTACCCGGCGGGGGAGCTCGAGGCCAGGATCCCCGTGCCCGGCGCCCACCAGGCCCACAACGCCCTGGCCGCCCTGGCTGCGGTGTTCGCGCTGGGGGAACCGCTGGAGCCGGCCATCCTCGGCCTCGAGGACGCGCGCCTGCCCGGCGCCCGCTCCCGCCTGCTCCGCATCTCGGGCGTCACCGTGTTCGACGACTGCTACAACGCGAGCCCGGGGTCGATGACCGCGGTGTTCGGCTGGCTCGCCCAGGTCCGCACCGGCGCGGTGCATCTGGTGCTCGGGGACATGCTCGAGCTCGGGGAGACCGCCGGGCGGCTCCACCAGGACGTCGGAGCCGCGGCCGCCGCCCTCTCTCCGGAGTCGGTCTTCTATGTGGGGGCCCACGCTGACGACTTCGCCCGGGGTCTCGGGCGTCCGGACCGGTTCACCGCCTGCGCCACCCCCGAGGAGGCGGCCGACGGGCTCCTGCCTCGGAGATCGGAAGAGCACACGTCTGAACTCCAGTCACCGAATACGATCT
>CALKWH010000010.1 GCA_938004375.1 uncultured Pseudomonadota bacterium | reverse complement strand
GAGCGGCCTGGACATCGACGGTGACGGCGTGCTCGACGCGGGGGAGGTCACCTCGACCCAGCCTGTGTGCAACGGGGAGGACGGCGCGGATGGCGGCATCCGGCTTTTACGGGCCACCAACGCGCTGTGGGGCGGCGTATGCGCCTATGGCGGTGTGAAGATCGATCAGGGCATCGACGACGACGGGGACGGTGTGCTCGGGGATGCCGAGGTGGACACGACCCAGTACGTCTGCAACAAGGCCGAGGCGATCCTGAGTCTCTCCAACAGTTTCGGCCACAACTGCCTGATCAAGGCCGGCGGCCTTCTCTGGTGCTGGGGCAACAACGGCCTCGGCCAACTTGGAATAGGCACCTTGGCCGATGGTTCGGCGATTCCCGTGGCTGTGCAGACGAGAAGCACCGGCTTTTCCAAGATCGTCACCGGGTCGCGCCATACCTGTGCGCTCAGTGGAGTCGGTGCGGTGTACTGCTGGGGAGATGGTACCGATGGCCAGTTAGGACAGGGAAACTTCATTAGTCGGACAGTCATCGTCAATGGTGTTGTTGGTATCTTAGACGCGGTGGAGCTCGCCGCCGGCCAATATCATAGTTGCGCGATCAGGGCCGACGGATCCATGTGGTGCTGGGGGCAGAACACCTACGGCCAGTTAGGCAACGGGCTCACCGCGAACAGCCACACTCCCGTGGAGGTGGCCGGCCTCACGAACGCCTCCGTGCCCGCACTGGGGTGGGACTCGAGCTGCGTGCTGAAGACCGACGGGACCGTCTGGTGCTGGGGTCGCAACAATTACGGCCAGCTGGGCAACGGGACGACCACCAACTCCCTGGTCCCCGTGCAGGCGGGCTCCTCCGCTTCGAACACCCGGATTGCCTCCGGCACCTACCACGTATGCACCAAGCGTGGTCTCACCGTGACCTGTTGGGGTCAGAACACCTACGGCCAGCTGGGGGACGGGACCACCACGCAACGCAACACACCCACCGCGGTGAACAGCACATCCTGGTTCGGCGAGGTCTCCTGCAGTTCCTCGCACACGTGCACCCTTCTCCTGGGGGGCAACGTGGCCTGCTGGGGTCAGAACACGAACGGCCAGGTGGGGGACGGCACCTACGTCCAGCGCAACTCTCCGGTCTCCTCCGTCAGCGGGTTCATCTTCTCCACCGTGTCCGTCGGGAGTGGTCACTCCTGTGGTGTGAAGGCAGACGGAACGGCTTGGTGCTGGGGTAGCAACTCCAATGGATTGCTGGGCAACGGCTCCGGAGTCCCCAGTCTGGTGCCAGTCCAGGTCGATCCCGGCGAGCTCGCCCCGTAGAAAAACCGCCGAACGAACCGATTTGGATCACATTTGAAGACGGACCGAAGGAGTGGAGGGGGTGCGCAGGCCTCACGCCGGCCGGCCGGCCGGGGTCAGTTCATCTCGTAGGCGCCGATGGAGTAGAGCACGGTGCGGGGGGTGCCCAGGCGGTCCTCGAGCACGGTGCCCCAGTCCAGGCCCGACGTGTCGCGGCCGCCCTGGGTCAGCGAGAGCGGAGAGGAGGCCGTGGGCTGCCAGTCGCGGCCGGCGTAGTTGGCGAAGTACAGGTCGGTGGCGGCGGCGACCTCCTTGTTGAAGGACGCCACGGTGCCCTGGCCGGTGAGGTAGGTCTCCATGGACGACAGCGTGGTGTAGGAGGCGCCGGAGTACAGGAACGAGCCGATCTGGGTGAACAGGTTGTTCTCGACTCTGGTGAGCTTGCCCGAGGTGGAGCCGCGGTAGATGGCGGTGGCGTTGGAGCCCGCGGAGCTCGTGAACAGCACGTTGTTGCCGATGCGGACGTCGTGGGCCGCGTCGATGCTGCCGGCCAGGTAGATTCCGTAGCGGTAGTAGCCGGTTCCGCCGCTGATGGTGTTGTTGGCGATGACGAGCTTGCGGTGGGCGTTGTTGGTGGTGTGATAGATGCCGTAGGTGTAACGGTAGGTGGCGGTCCCGCTGCCGTTGGCGTCGATGACGTTGTTGACGATTTCGACGGTGTGGCCGGTGGCGACCACCGCGTAGAAGTAGTACGTGTAGCCGCTGCCGGTCTCGGCGCAGGCGCCGGTGTGGATGGTGTTGCCGTCCAGGCGCAGGACGCCGGACGTGCTGGAGAAGTCGACGCCGACGACCGTGCGGGTCTGGTACTGATTGATGAGCATGCCGCCGGCGTCGATGGTGGAGCCCTCGAGGACGAGCTGGTTGCCGGTGCCGGAGGTGGCCTGGATGACGCTCTGGTTGTAAGGGCCCGAGTTGCCCAGGTACAGGCGGGAGTTGCGGACGGTGATGCCGCCGCCGGCGGTGATGCGCAGCACGGCGCGGGCCCCGTTGTAGGTGTTGGTGAAGGACATGCCGTCGATGACGGTGGCGGTGGTGACCCCGGTGCCCGTGACCGTCACCGTGGCGTCGAAGGCGCCCTGGGTGAGCAGGCTCTGGTTGTTCACTGGGTCGCGCACGGTGAAGGACGGATCGTAGCCGCCGTAGAGGTTCACGCCCTCCTTGATGTTGATCGAATCGGTGTAGGTGCCCCCCTGCACGTAGATGTCGGTGCCCGTGGCGGCGATGGAGAGCGCCTGGGACACCAGGGGCAGCGCGTTGGCGGGGTCGGCGCCGCTGTGGACGCCGGCGCCGCCGGGGCGCACGTACAGCACCGAGGCGGCGACGTAGATGTCGCGGGAGGTCGGCGCCAGCGCGTTGTTGCTGCCGTCCTTCACGCCGGACCCGAAGGAGACCGTGTAGCGGGTGCCGTTGGTCAGCCCCGAGGCAGTGAAGTTCCAGGTGACGTTGTCGGAGGTGGAGAAGCCCGAGAGGGTGGCGCCGTTGTTGATGGTGACGTTGGTGGCGTTCACGCCGGTGACGGCCTCGGAGAACGTGACCGAGGCGACGAAGCCGGTGGTGCCGGAGACCAGCGCGCTGCCGGTGGCGAAGTTGTCCGCGGTGATGTGCGGCGGCGTGACGTCGGCGACCTGGGTGGTGGCTTGGCGCTCGATGAGGTTGATGTCGCGGTTGCCGGCGCCGTCCCGGGCCCGCACGACGAAGTAATAGGTCGTAGATGGAGAGAGCCCGGTGACCGTGTGGCCGGCGGCGCCCGGATCGGTGCTGTAGTTGGGTACCGCAAAGTTCTGGGCGCCGGGGTTGGTGGCGCGGTAGATGTCATAGACGATGGACCCCTGGGGGGTGACGTTGTCCACCGCCGCGTTCCAGGCGAGCTGGATGGACGAGGAAGAGAGCGCGGTGGCCGAGATGACGCCGGTGAAGTTGGGCGGGGTCGTGTCCGGGCCCGACAGGGTCGTGGCGCTGCGCTCCACGGTGTTGGTGTCCACGTTGCCGGCGGCGTCCTCGGCGCGGACGATGAAGTAGTGCGTGGACGACGGGGAGAGGGCGCCGATGACCGCGCCGGTCTCGCCAGGAGCGGTGGTGAAGGCCGGGGCCGAGAAGTTGTACGACCCCGACACGGTGGAGCGGTACACGTGATAGACGAGATCGTCGGAGAGGGTCTCGTTGTCGGTGCCGGGCGTCCAGCTCAGCAGGATCTGGGTGTCCGAGACGGCCGCGGCCTCGTCGAGGCCGGCGAAGGTGGGCGCCGAGGTGTCCGAGGCCGCGGGCGTGGTGGCCGAGCGTTCCTGGGTGTTGGAGTCGGCGTTGCCGGCGGCGTCCCGGGCGCGCACGACGAAGTAGTACGTCGTCTGCGGCGTGAGGCCGGTCACCTGGAGCTCGGTGGCGCCCGCGGCGGTGGAGTAGGTGGGCGCCCCGAAGGTCTGGCCGCCGGACACCGTGCTCTGGAATACGTCGTAGACGATCTGGTTCGCCGGGGTGGTGTTGTCGTTGGCGGCGCCCCAGAACAGGTCGATGCGCGTCGCGGAGACGGCGGTGGCCACCACCAGACCGGAGAACACCGGGGGCGTGCTGTCGGCGCCCTGGAGGGTGGCCGCGCTGCGGGTCACCGTGTTGTCGTCCCGGTTGCCGGCGGCGTCCCGGGCGCGCACGGCGAACCAGTAGATCGTGCCCGGGGAGAGCCCGAACACGGTGAACCCGGCGGCGCCGGCGGGGGAGGTGTAGGTCGGGGTGCCGAAGTCGATCGTCCCGGCAGAGGCCGCCTGGTAGATGTCGTACACGAGGGCCGCGGCGGCGGTGACGTCGTCGGAGGCGGGGGCCCAGGAGAGCTCGATCTGGGTGTTGGAGACGCCGGTGGCCTCATCGAGGCCGGCGAAGGTGGGCGCCGTGGTGTCGGCCGCCGAGGTGTCCACGCAGCGCTTGGCCGAGCCGCTGTAGTGGAAGACGCCGTCGAACACGAACACGCGGTAGCACCAGAGGCCGGGCTCCGGCGGCGTGTCGATGTAGGATGCGAGGGTCGCGCTGCCGACGTGGATGACGTCGGAGGCGCCCAGGGAGTCCCCCGTGGAGTAGGCGGCGCCGATCGTCGGCTCGCCGTCGGGACCCGCCTCGGCCTGGCGCACCACGAGGACGCCCTCGAGGTCGTCGTCCCCCGGCAGGGTCCAAGTCAACTCCAGGCTGTCACCGTTCTGTGCGACGTCGAAGGCCGTGGGAAACCCCGGCGGCGTAGTGTCGGGACCGGGCTTCTTGTCGCCGTCGTCGCAGGCGGCAAGGAAGAAGAAGGGGATCAGGCACAGGGCGGTCAGGATGCGGCGCATGGGATCACTCCTCGGTGGCGGTGACGTCAGGCGCAGACAGTATAGTGCAAATTTTCCTTGATGGTATGCGTTTTTTCTTCCCGCTGGCAATCCGGGCGGGATCGCTTATTCTATTGGGACGGCTTCGCCCCCGGACCCCCGGGTCCGGCCCTCCCCACGGAGCCGTCGGGACGGTCGCCATGAAGAACTGGAGCACCCTCGCCTTCGCCCTGCTGCTCGCCGGGACCGCCTGCACGCCGGACAAGACCGGCAACAACGCCACGAACAACGTCAACAACACGGACCCGTGCACCTGCCACGACGCCGACGCGGACCACCTGTGCGACTTCGACGAGGGCAAGGCGGACGACCGCGACACCGACCGGGACGGCACCCCCGACTGGGAGGATCTCGACAGCGACTCCGACGGCATCCTGGATCGGGACGAGGCGGGGGACGCCGACACCTGCACGCCGCCCCGGGACAGCGACGGCGACGGCACCCCCGACTTCTTCGACCCCGACAGCGACGACAACGGGATCCCCGACCTCGACGAGGGCGTCGGCGACCAGGATGCCGACACCGTCCCGGACTACATCGATCCCGACGACGACAACGACTACATCCCGGACGCCGCCGAGGTGGGCGGCTGCGACGCGTGGGAGGACGACGGCGTCCCCTGCGACACGGACGGCGACGGCACGCCCGACCGGCTGTCCCGCGACAGCGACGGCGACGGGATCGGCGATCGCTGGGAGACTCTGCTGGACGCCGACGAGGACGGTGTCCCCAACTTCCGAGACACCGACAGCGATAACGACGGTCTCCCTGACGAACTCGAGGGCTGCACCGCCGGAGATGCGATGGCCGAGCCCTGCGACACCGACGAGGATTCGTTCTACGATTTCCTCGACGTCGACAGCGACAACGACGGCCTGCCGGACGGCGTCGAGGACGCCAATGGCAACGGCGTGCGCGACGGCGACGAGACCGACGCGCGGGACCCGGACACCGACGACGACGGCGTGAGCGACATGGTCGAGACCGCCGCCGGCACCGATCCCCTCGACGACGCCGACAGCCCCCGCACGCGCGGCGATTTCGTCTTCCTCGTGCCGTACGAGGCCGCGGCCGATCCCGCCAGCGACGTGCTGAGCTTCTCCACCGCCTTCCAGAAGTTGGATCTCATGTTCGTGGTGGACGTCTCACAGTCGATGAGCGCCGAGATCACGGCGGTGCGCGGCGCCCTCACCGGCATGCTCGGTGAGGTCATCTGCGCTCCGGGCGAGGATCCCGCCTTGGACCAGTGCATCCCCGACGTGCACAGCGGCATCGTCCTGTTCGGGCAGCCCGGCGGCGTCGCCACCACGATGGTGAAGCCGGTGGATGGCAACAACCTGCCGACCGATGTCGGCGACGACGCGACCTGCACACTGAACCTGCTCCCCTCGGCGGCCACCTCCGGCGGGACCGAACAGACCATCCAGGGAATGCTCCGCGGCAGCAACAGCACCTGCGCTTCGGATCCCGCCCGCATCGGCGAGGGCTGCTACCGCCCGGGCGCGCTGCACCTGGTCCTTTTAATCACCGACGAGGACCTGGACGAGGACTCCCTCTATTACTCGCGCCAGACGGCCTGGGACACGATCTATGGCTCCGGCGGGCGCATCATCGTGGACTACGGCGCCGGGGCTCCCACTACCATCACCCGTCTGCAGAACGACATGCTCGCGGCCTCCTCGGCGGGCTCTCCGCTGGTCCCGATCGTGTCCCCCGAGGCCTACGGCGCCATCTCGTCCTGCCAGGGCTTGGGGGCCAACCCGTTCCTGCTCTCGGGCGGTGACTTTCGCGCCATCGTGCGCGGCGACGACGCCAACGCGGGTCCGGCGCTCTCCTGCGCGGTGCAGGCAGTGGGTGCGTTCATGCCGCAGGACGTCGAGGCCCTGGTCGTGAACGATCCCGCCAACGCCGACGCCCAGGGGCAGCCCGTGAACGCCCCGGCCGCCTTCATCGATCATATCGAAGTCCACATGGTGGACGGCGACGGCACCTGCCCGGCCGGCTACGCCACGGCCGACTCCAACCTCGATGGACACGCCGACCGCTTCGTGCAGATCCTCCCGGGCAGCCCCGTCTGCTGGCGCATCCATGTGAAGCAGAACGTCACGGTGCCCGCCGCCGGGACGCCGCAGATGTTCCGGGCCACCGTCGAGGTGTACGGCACCGGCGGCGCGCTCCTCGACTCCCGCCTGGTGTTCTTCCTCGTCCCGCCCGAGGTCGAAGGCCCCGGTGGTCCCGGGTAGCGCATGATCAAAATATAGGGTATGGTTCAGTGTCGGCCCCCACGGGCCGCCAGGAAGGCAGCCATGAAGAAACTTTTCATTTTCCTGATTGCCCTGATCGTGTCGGCCTGCTCTTATGGCGAGTCCGGCGTCATCAACAACGTCGTCAACAACGTCAACAACGCCGATCCCTGCACCTGCCGGGACACCGACGGAGACACCGTCTGCGACTTCCACGAGGGCAGGGAGCTGGCGCAAGACAGCGATGCGGACGGCACCCCCGACTTCGAGGACCCGGACAGCGACGGCGACGGCATCCCCGACGCGATCGAGGCGGGGGACGCCGACACCTGCACGGCGCCCGTGGACACCGACGCCGACGGCACCCCCGATTACCTGGACGAGGACAGCGACGACAACGGGATCCCCGACGACGTCGAGGGCACGGTGGACAACGACGGCGACGGCTGGCCCGACTACCTCGATCCCGACAACGACAACGACTACCTGCGCGACGACTACGAGCTGGGCGGCTGCCCCTCGTGGGACGACGACGGCGTCCCGTGCGACACCGACGGCGACGGCACCCCCGACTACATGACCCCGGACAGCGACGGCGACGGCATCGGCGACCGCTTCGAGACCTCGGCGGACGCGGACGGGGACGGCGCGCCCAACTACCGCGACACCGACAGCGACGGCGACGGCCTCCCGGACGCGGTCGAGGGCGGGACCGGCGGGGATCCCTCGGTGGTGCCCACCGACAGTGACGGCGACTCGTTCTACGACTTCGTCGACGTGGACTCGGACAACGACGGCCTGCCCGACGGCACCGAGGACGCGAACCACAACGGCGTGCGCGACGGCGACGAGACCGACCCGCGCGACGCCGACACCGACGGCGACGGCGTCAACGACCTGATCGAGTCCGAGGCAGGCACCAACCCCCTGGACGACACCGACAGCCCCCGCACTCGCGGCGACTTCGTCTTCCTCGTGCCCTACGAGGAGGCCCCCGATCCCCCCAACGACGTGCTGGCCTTCTCCACCGCGTTCCAGAAGCTGGATCTGATGTTCGTCATGGACGTCTCGGGTTCCATGTCCGCCGAGATCAACGCCGTGCGCGACGGCCTGGCGACCATGCTCTCGGACATCATCTGCACGGCGGGACAGGACCCGGTCGCGGACCAGTGCATCCCGGACGTGCAGAGCGGGATCACCCTGTTCGGACAGAGCGGCACGCCCTACACGCTCACCAAGGCCATCGACGACAACAACCTGCCGGGCGACCCCGGTGCGGACGCCCAGTGCACCTACAACAGGCTCCCCACCAACGCCACCGGCGGCTCCGAGCAGACCGTGCAGGGGCAGGTCATCGGCGTGCGCGGCACCTGCGCCTCGGACCCCGCCCGCATCGGCCAGGGCTGCTTCCGTCCCGGCGCCCTGCACCTGATCCTGCTGGTCACCGACGAGGATCTCAAGGAAGACACGACCTACAGTTCCCGCCAGACCGCCTGGGACGACATCTACAACGCCGGCGGGCGCATCATCGTGGACTACGGCGCCGGCGGCACCACCGAGATCCAGAGCCTGAACACCGACATGGTCGCGGCCTCCTCGGCTGGGGTCCCCCTGGTGCCGGTGGTCTCCCCCACCGCCTACGCCTCCATCGCCGCGTGCCAGAGCCTGGGCACCAACCCGTTCTACCTCGCAGGGAGCGACTACCGCGCCATCGTGCGCGGTGACGACGCCAGCGCCGGCGCGGCCCTCTCCTGCGCGGTCCAGGCGGTGGGCGCCTACATGCCCCAGGACGTCGAGTCGCAAATCTTCAACGACCCCGCCAACGCCGACGTGCTGGGCAACCCCGTGGACGCCCCGGTGGCCTTCATCGACTACATCGAGGTGTACATGGTCGATCAGGACGCCGCCTGCCCGTCGGGCTACAACACCGCCGACGGCAACTCCGACGGCCACGACGACCGCTTCGTCCAGATCCTCCCGGGGAACCCCGTCTGCTGGCGCATCCACGTGAAGTCCAACGTCGTCGTGCCCCCCGCCGAGACCCCGCAGATGTTCAAGGCCACGGTCGAGGTGTACGGCACCGGCGGCGCGCTCCTGGACTCCCGCGAGGTCTTCTTCCTGGTCCCGCCCGAGTTCGAGGGCCCCGGCGGCCCGGCGTAGCGGCGCGGGTCAAGCCATTTCGATTTCGATTTCGATGAGGATGGAGAGATATCCTGGCGGCGGGAGGCGGGTCCTACCGGAAGAAATCGCTGAAGTGGTACAGCACGGCCAGCAGGCGGGTGATGCGATCCGAGGCGTTCTCCTCCTCGATGGAGAACAGGGTGCCCCACTGCGCGCCGCCCTTCATGATTTTGTAGTTGTAGCGGCCCCGCGGGTCGACCTTGGTGTCCTTCTTGGCGTCGCGCACGAGCTTGCCCACGACCTTGCCGGACAGTTCGATGTTCCAGTCGTTGGAGCCGGCCGTGGCCGGACGGATGGTGACCGAGCCGCCGCCGGCCGCCTTGTACCCCGACGCGCCCAGGGAGCCGAGCTTGACGATGCCGCGCCGGAGGTCGCTGCCCTCGAACTTGGCCACGCGCCGGCCGTCCCAGTAGACCTCGTCGCCATAGTCAGGGACCGCCGCGTAGGCGCCGCCGGTCTTCTCGGCGTAGGGGCCGCCCCACTTCACGTTGGTGCCCTTGATCTGGGAGTAGTCGATGTCGGGCTGGGCGGTGGCGAAGGTCTTGCGCGTCTCCTCGAGCTTGTCCACCAGCGCCTGGCAGCGCGCGCGGGTGGCGTCGTTGAGCTCGACGACGATGGTGCCGCCGGCCAGATAGGGCTCCTCGGCGAAGCCGCCGGTCTTCAGGGCGATGCGCAGGGTGTGCTTCCCGTTGGGCAGCTCGGCGAAGGCGGCCATCAACTTGACCGGGAACACGCGGTTCAGGCTCTCGTTGATCGCGTCCTGCTGGATGCCCCAGTTCTTCGCGTCGCGGCCGAGCTTCTTGGCCTCGTTCCACTTGCGGAAGTAGTGGTCCACCGACGGCAGGATCTCGAAGGGAAACTCCATGTTCGAGCCCCAGTACTTCAGGAAGTACTCCTTGACGAAGAGCTCATGGACCAGCTTGTCCTGCTCCACGGCGTACACCCACAGGTTCACGTACTCGCGCTCTTTGAGCCCGGTGGCCTCGAAGAACTCCTTGTCCAGCTTGGCGTAGGCGTAGATCTCGTCGTTGGGGCCGAAGGTCACCGTCTCGCCGGGCTTGGCCGCCATGGCCTCGGCCTCGGTCTTGCCGAACGAGAACTGGTACTTCACCTTGGGCAGGGGTTTGCCGGCGGTCTTGGCGGGCTCGTTCTTCTCCCCGCCGCCGCCGCCGTTGTCGCCGTCGCGCAGGTCGGTGGTCTTGGTCGAGGTCACCTTCTCGCCGCCGCCGGAGGGGGTGCTGCCCCCCATGTCGAGGCCGAGGGCCTGACACCCAGGCAGAAGGAGCATTGCGAGAGACAGCATGGCCAGTGTTTTCATCGTCGGTTTCTCCTGGGGCGCCGCGCGCCCGGTGGGGATGGGAGGCGGCCCGTCCGGCCGGCTCGGGAAAAGTCCTACGCTTCTAGTGGGAAAATTGTGGTGTGTCAATGAAAAAAGACGGTCCGGCCGGCGGCGTCACGGGTTGACGCAGTAGCTCTCATCGAAGCTCTGGCAATCCCACGCGCAGGACAGCGTGCCGGCATAATAACCGCGGCTGGAGCAGGTCTCGCCGTTGAGATCGTTGCCGTCGCAGACCTCGCCTCCCTCGCTGATGCCGTTGCCGCAGGTCGGTCCGTCCTCGCAGGTGCTCTCGTCGAACTGGCAGTCGCCGGTGCATGTGAGCTGGCCGCCGGTGTGGCCCAGGCCGATGCAACTGGCGCCATGGAGGTCGTTGCCGTCGCAGGCCTCGCCGTTGTCCCAGACGCCGTCGCCGCACTCCCCGGCGGCGATGCAGGGGGAGGTGTCGAACTGGCAGTTCCCGGAGCAGGCGAGCTGGCCGCTGAGGAAGCCCAGGCCGATGCAGGAGGCGCCGTGGAGGTCGCTGCCGTCGCAGGCCTCTCCGTTGTCCCAGACGCCGTTGCCGCAGGTATGCTCACACCCGGAGGTGTTGAGGTGGCAGTCGCCGGTGCACGAGAGCTCGCCGCGGTCGAAACCCTGGTTCTGGCAGGTGGCACCGCCGAGGTTGGCGCCGTCGCAGGTCTCGCCGGCGTCGATGGCGCCGTTGCCGCAGGTGGGGCCGACGGGCACGCACGCGGTGACGTCATAGCGGCAGTCCGCGCCGCAGGCCAGCTGGCCGCTGGCGTAGCCCAGGGACTGGCAGCTCTGGTCCTGCAGGTCGTCGCCCTCGCACTGCTCCACGGGCGAGGTCACGTTGCCGTCGCCGCAGGAGGGCTGCACGTCGCAGGCCGACGTGTCCAGCGCGCAGCCGGCGGTGCAGCCCAGAGTGCCGCCGCCCAGCCCCAGCCCGTCGCAGGTGAGCCCCGCCAGGTCGGCGCCGTCGCAGGTCTCGTGGAGCGCCTGGATCACGCCGTCCCCGCAGAACTCCTCGCAGGGGGCGCGGTCGATGGTGCAGTCGGCCTGGCACGAGAGGTTGCCGGTCTGCCGGTAGTAGCCCAGATCCTGGCACGAGCCGAAGCGCAGCTCGAAGCCCTCGCACTCCTCGTTCGCGTCCAGGAAGCCGTCGCCGCAGCTGTCCTCGGTCTTCACCTCGGTGCAGGACAGCAGCCCGGTCAACGACAACCCCAAAGCCCAAATCACGTATCTTTTCATGGGGACTTCCTTCGGGCGTCCGGCGTCGGCCGGCCGGCCCGTCACATCCTGGTATACCGTGTTTCAGGGCGATATTCAATCCGCAGGATCCATGGCCGCCGCGTTTGCGTGAAACGGGGCCCGGACAGGTATCCACCGAAATCGAAATCGAAATCGAAACCGAAATCGAAATTGCCACGCGCTCCCAGGATCCGTCTTCCGGTGGAAACAGCTTGCGGGGGCCCGCCTTCTCATGGAAAAACCATGTCTGAAGACCCGGCCCCCGAGGTGAACATGCCCAAGTCCCGCCCCCCCACCTGGAAGATCCTCGTCGACGGCCTCCCCGTCCCCGCCGCGCTCTTCGGCTTCGGCGTGTACCTGTGGAGGTCCACCGGCGCCGTATTCTACTTGTTCAACTTCGGGTACATCGCGCTCTCGATCCTTGCGGGCGGGCTGGTCTGGGAGCTGGCGCCCCGCGCGAGGAAGCACTGGGGCCGCCGGATGATCCTGCTGCTCATCGGCGGCTACATGGTCGGCTACCTCGGGGTCGCCCAGCGGGAGAACATGCAGCTCGAGGGCTTCTGGTTGTACCTGCTCTCCGGGCTTTTTGCGGGCTCGGTGATCCATTATCTGGCGGCCAAGGTCGCCGGTCCGCTGCTGTTCGGACGCGGGTGGTGCGGCTGGATGTGCTGGACGGTGGCCGTGCTGGACTTCCTGCCCTGGCGGCGCTCGCCCGGACGGCTCCCCGGGCGCTGGGGTTATCTTCGCCACGGGCATTTCCTGGTGAGCCTGGGGGTGGTGGTGGCCGCATGGTTCGTGCTGGGTTACCGCATCGACTTGGCCGACCGGGCGGCCGAGCTGTGGTGGCTGGTCGCCGGCAACCTGCTGTACTGGGGCGCCGCGGTCGCCCTGGCCGCGCGCCTGAAGGACAACCGCGCGTTCTGCAAGTACCTGTGCCCGATCCCGGTGCTCATGAAGCTCCCCGCGCGCTTCGCCCTGATGAAGGTCGAGGGGGATCGGTCCCGCTGCGACGCCTGCGGCGCCTGCGATCGCGTCTGTCCCATGGATGTGCAGGTGTCCCGCTACGTGGCCGAGGGGATCCGGGTGGGCTCCACCGAGTGCGTCCTGTGCAACGCCTGCCAGAACGCCTGCCCCCGCGAGGCGCTGAAAACCAGCACGCGCCCAGACGCCGGCGGCCCGGACTATCTGCGGGAGCGCCCGGGTTCCGGCCGGCCTCCAGCCCCGGTATGACGGCGGGTCCTCAGGACTCGCGCATACGGGCGCGCAGCACGCGGCAGATCGCCGCGGCGATGGCGGGGGGATCGTCTCCGAGGATCACGTTGAACTCCTGGTCGTTGACGATCAGTTTTTTGGGCGCGCGCAGGGGGTCGTGCTCGACCATCGTCAAATATTTGTATTTGATTCGAACCGTGTCGCACAGGGGATTTTCCCGCCAGGAGACGGCTTCCTGGCTCAGGACCAGCCCGTCCTTGGCGCTGCCGAAGACGGTGTTGTCGTATAGCATATAAATTGTGTCCACGGTGTCGAACATCGCGTAGGTCTGGAGCGCGTTGAACAGTTTCTTCGGTGGGATGCGGCCCTCCAAATACGTGGAACTGTCACTGAACTGACCCCAATGCTTCAAGAAGAACTCCCAGGTCATCGGACACCGGTTCCTTTCGCGTCGTCCCGGGAAGGATAGCCGATTTTCTTCGCGATTTCGATTTCGATTTCACAGGGCCAGGCGGGAGGGGCCTGATTGATTCCACGATTGACGCAGGTGAATATTTTTCCTATTGTTTGGTTCCGAGAAAGTCGTTCCTTTGGATTGTATACAAACATTTTAACGGAGGTATTTCGATGAAGACGAAGTTGGTGGCTGTCAGTTTTTGTTTGCCGGCGCTCCTGATGGTCGCGCCCCACGCCTTCTCCTCGGTGCGCGGTCGTGACATCGACGAACACATGGCGAAGGATCCGGTCTGCAAGAAGTGGTTGTACTACGGTGACGAGATGGGCAAGGCCAAGGGACGGCTGGATCCCGACGGCAAGGTCTGGCCGATTCGCTCGGACTGCGGCTCGGGGGCCACGCGGTGCAAGCTCGGCTGGGACGCCTTTTTGGGCAAGCCCGACGAAAGCTGGGGCGAGTTCTGGGCAGACTCGCTGGCCCACACCGAGGACAAGGAGTGGGGCGAGAACCCCCCGATCTGGAAACTGAACACGGATGAGCGGGGCGCCGAGCGGGCCATCGCGTCCCTGCCGCTGTGGACCGTCAAGGACGCCGACGCCGTCGTCGCCAAGACGATCAACACGCCCCTGAAGCACGAGACCCTGTGGTGCGGCGACAAGCGTGACACCCACGAAGAGAAGTACATGCCCTACCGGGCGCTGTGGTTCCTCGGCGCGAAGAACCAGGCCGACGTCATGATCAAGGGCCTGGCCATCCCCTCGAAGATGAACTACACGAAGTGCAACCAGACGCACCGGAACTTCTTCTTCTCGGTGGCCCACGAGTGGAAACTCTCGGCGGATCAGAACAAGGCCATCGTGGAGTTGTGCTCGACCATGTTCCAGAGCGACGACAGCCGCGATCAGGACACCCGCCAGGGCTGCGTGCGCTACCTGGGCGCCGTGAAGACGTCCGACAAGGACACGATCGAGTTCATCAAGAATTTCCTCACCGAGAACGGCGAGATTAAAACCGAGGCCATCCGCGCGGTGGGACGCCTGGGCATCAAGGACAAGAGCGTCATCACCAAGCTGGTCGCCCCGATCAAGGACAACGAGAACGAGAAGATCGTCAACAAGAAGAAGGTCATCTGGTATCGTGAGAACCACAATATCGGCGAGTCCATGGTCGCCCTCTACGCCCTGGGCGACTCCAACGGCGAGAAGGTCATCAAGACCTGGTTGCTGTGGAACAAGGCCGACAAGGAGCTGGACAACGAGGGCGGCTTCGAGGTCCTCATGCGCGAGGCGCCCTTCGTGGCCGAGTCCCACCGCAAGAAGCTGGCGGACCTGATCAAGAAGACCTATCCGGAGGTGGTGAAGATCGCCGCCACCAAGAACCAGTACAAGCGGTTCGCGCGCAAGGCCGCCGCCGCCCTGCTGCAGTTGGGCGACAAGGCCGGTCTGGAGCACGCCCTCGAGATCATCCGGGAAGGGGACAACGACGAGATCAAGGAACTGTTCCGCTTCCTGGGCGCCGACGGCTTCAAGTACGGCACCGGCGCCTTCGGCACCGGCGGCGTGAAGGTGGGCAAGGACGGCCTCTCGGAGAAGGAAGCCCTCTCGATCGTCGAAGCCATCAAGGCCCGCTTCAAGTTCTGGAGCGACACCGACCAGAAGGAAATGGGCATCTGGGTCTCCCTCGACATCGCCGCCCGCATCAAGGCCTCGAAATGATCCTCCGTAGCCTGCGGAATCGCGCCGACCGATGAAGGTCGGGCAATCCGGCGGCTAGCATATTTGGAAGAATGCCATTAACCCCCGGGGAGGCTCCCAAAAGGGGGGAAATTCATTCGCCAATCGGCCGACTGGTCAGGGCACCAGTCGGCCGACTGGTCAAGGCACCAGTCGGGGGAACAGCGTGTCCTTCTGTTCGATCAACTCGGCGCAGGTGGCCGAGGGATCCACGCGTACGAACTCGAACCAGGACTTGGTGGGATCGGGATCCACCGTGGACTCGATGGGGTTCTTCAGGATGTCGTTGGTGGCGTCCAGGACGACCTGCTCGTTGGTCCAGGTGAGGTAGCCGAACACATGGTCCGCGTCTAGCTCCTCACTGAGCATGCTGTTCCAGCCGCGCTGGATGACGTAGATGTCCCCCGAGAGCAGCCCGGTCACCGAGACGGTCAGGCCCGGGTGGGAGTCGAGATCCTGGTCGAAGACCCGGGGGTCGTCCGGGTCGGTGGGCAGCGCGTCGGTCTCGATGTTCTCGAGGGTGACGCCCTGCAGTGCCCAGAATTCCGGCTGGTTGTAGACCCAGGCGGTCCCGTTCCACGACAGGTGGACCGGCTTCACGGCCACCGGCATCGAGTCGATGAACGCCTGCGGGATGATGGTGGTGACCATGTTTGTGGTGCTCTCGATCTTGATGTCGCAGACATGCTCCGAGGCGGTGAGCGCCGTGCCGTCCTGGGTCATGGTCACGAGCACGAGGGAGATCAGTTGGTTGCTCTGCACGCCCACCATGGGCATGTTCATCAGGCTGCCGTTGAGCTGGATGTGGGCCCAGGTGCCGGCCAGCTGTGGCACTGGGCCGGGGTCGTTGTTGGTGTTGTTGGTGTTGTTGGTGTTGTTTATGTTATTGACGTTGTTGACGTTGTTGACGTTGTTGACGTTGTTGACGTTGTTGACGTTGTTGAC
>CALKWH010000009.1 GCA_938004375.1 uncultured Pseudomonadota bacterium | reverse complement strand
CCTCGGGCGAGCGTTTCACCCAGGCGGGCACGCCGCTGAACTCCGCCTCCTGGGGCACCCTCGAGCTCAGGGATCCGGCCACCGGCGAACCCTCCGGCGGTGACGCCAACGGCGTCTTCGACCTGCCCGCCACGGCCCTGGAGCTGGTCCTCATCCCGATCGAGGCCGGCCCCGCCACCGGGGCGCTGTTCGTGGACAACCTGATCCTCACCGGGCCAGGCACCGCACGCTGGGGGATCTCCGACTTCGAGCGCCCGATCACCCCGATCTTCTTCTCCGGCGAGGTCACCGCGACGACCTGGACGCACCTCGACGGCGTGGATCCCATAGACGTCGCCTTCTCAGCCGCCCCGGCGGGGCAGGACGCCACCCTGGACCTCGCCGCGGGCGCCCTCGAGACCGACGCCTGGACCCAGGCCGGCAGGCTGTCCCTGCCCCTGGATCGCGTCGGGAGCCTGATCCCGCTGGACGTGGATCTCGACGGCGACCTGGACCTCGTCGCGATCGGCCGGGGTCAGGACCAGTGCCTGATCCACGACGGCCGCGGCGCCTTCTTCAACGACACGATCTCCTGCCTGCCCATCTCCCGGGGCGACGGCCGCGCCGCCCTGGCCGCCGACGCCGACCTCGACGGCCTGCCGGACCTGTTCGTCGCGGCCGCCGACGGCCTGTGCCGCCTGTTCCGGGCCGACGGCGCCGGTGGCTTCCTCGACATCACCCCCGTCTTCGGGCTGGCCTGCGAGGGCATGACGGCCTTGACGCTGTTCGACGCCGACGGCGACGGGCTCGTCGACGCGCTGTTCCTCGACGACACTGGCCTGCCACGCCTGTTCATGGCCGGCGAAGAGTGACCGGTAGATTTACGCCAACTGCTTCAGGATGCCGCGCAGGGCCTGGTAGAACCGGCCGACGGAGGGGACGTGGACCTTCTCCTCGGGGCTGTGGGCGCCGTGGATCTCGGGTCCGAAGGAGATCATCTTGATGCCGGGGAACTTCTCGCCGATGATGCCGCACTCGAGGCCGGCGTGGATGGCCTTGATCTCGGGCGTGCGCCCGAAGACGCCCTCGAACACGCCCTTCGCGGCGGCCAGAAGCGGGCTGTCCATGTCCGGCTGCCAGGCGGGGTAGCCGGCGCCCAGCTCGGCGCGGGCGCCCACCCGGGCGGCGGCGATGGCGATGGTCTCCTGGATCTCGGGGATCACCGGCTGCACCGACGAACGGCAGGACAGGTGGGCGATGATCTTCCCATCGGCGGTCTTCACGGTGGCCAGGTTGCACGAGCTCTCCACCAGGTTCGGCAGATCCTGGCTCATGGTGAGCGCGCCGTTGGGCACCAGCAGCATGAAGTCGATCAACTCCGCGGCCAGCGCCGGACTCAAGGTGGAACCGACGAACGGACCATGATCGTTGCTGATCAGGCTCATGCGCGTCTCGCGCTTGCCGTACTCCGCGCGCATCGCGGTGAAGCGCTTCTCGATCAACTCCTTGGCCCGGGGCGCGGCGGCCTCTGACAGGACCAATCCCGCGGTGGCCTCGCGGGGGATGGCGTTGTGGGCCGAGCCGCCGGACAGGTCGGTGAGGGTGAACGCGACGCCCTGCTTCTGCAGGTCCTTGAGCAGCCGGGCGAGCATGCGCAGCGCGTTGGCGCGGTTCTCGATGATGTTCAGACCCGAGTGTCCGCCGCGCAGCCCTCCGATGCCGACGTCGAGCCGCACGGAACCGGCAGGGGCGGCCTCGGTCTTCGCGTCGAAGAACGCCTTCACGTCGGCGCCGCCGGCGCAGCCCACGTAGATCGCGCCGTCCTCCTCGGAGTCGAGGTTGAGCATCATGCGGCCCTGCAGGAACTCGGTCTTCAGGTTGAACGCACCGGTCATGCCGGTCTCCTCGTCCATGGTGGCCAGGATCTCCAGGGGTCCGTGGACGACGTCGGGATCGTCGAGCACGGCCAGGGCGGCGGCCAGACCGACGCCGTTGTCCGCGCCGAGCGTCGTGCCGGTGGCCATGAGCCACTCGTCGACGAGGCGCAGCTTCAGCGGATCCTTGGCGAAGTCGTGGGTGGAGTCGTTGTTCTGCTCGCAGACCATGTCCATGTGGCCCTGGAGGATGACGATCGGGGCTTGCTCGTGACCCGGGGTCGCCGGGACCACCAGGACCACGTTGCCCACGTCGTCGGTGCGCACGGTCAGGCCGTGGTCACGGCCGACCTGCTGGATCCACCGGCCGATCTCGGCCTCGTTCTTGGACTTGTGGGGGATCGCGGTCATCTGGGTGAAGTACTTCCACACGTGCCTGGGTTCCAACTGGGAAATCGGGTCGCTCATCGTTTCGCTCCTTCGGGGGTTGAGGGTGATGCGGGCGCGGTGGCCCGGCGTTGCTGACGGTTCATTGGGGTTCCTGGCTCCGGCGCGGATCGGGGACGATCAACTCCAGGCTGGGCTCCGGTTCCCCCGTGCCGGCGTTCTCTCCGCCGAACACGGCGACGGCACCGGTGGGCAGCACGAAGACCCGGGGCCGGGTCCGATCCCGGGCCATGGGGATGTCCTGCCGTGCGGTCAGCCGGAGACCCGCGTCCCCGAGCTCCCACGTCCAGGCGGTGGCTCCGTGGTGGCCGTGGTCCCGGTCCAGACCACCGATCTCGAACACCAGCTTCCCCATGCGCACGAGCGCGCTCTCGCAGTGCCCCGGCGGGAGCTCCAGGGGGCGCACGGTCATCCCGACCGCGTCCACGTCGAACCACTCGCCGGCGGCGCAGCCGCCCTGATCGTCGGTGCCGGCCAGCGCCAGGATGTGATCGCCGAGCTCCACCAACTTCCAGCCGCCGCGCACGGGCAGCTCCGGCACGTCCACCGGCTCGAGGCGGAACTCGAGGCCCTGCTCTCCGGTGTCCACGGCCGCGGTCAGGAACCGGCGCGCGCCGGGCAGGAACACGCGCACCGAGGTGTCCCCGAGGCGGGTGGCCAGGGCGCCCGCCCCGGCCGGAAGGGTGACGGTCGCGTCCGGCCGCGTCACGATGGTGGTGGTGGCCGACGCCAGGCTGTAATAGACGAGTACCCAGGTGACGGGGGCCTCGGAGCCGTCCTCGGTCGCCCCGGACAGCAGCAGGTAGGCGTCGAGCAGGTACTGGCCGGTGGCCGTGTCGTAGAGGCCGTCGAAAGGCCCCAGCTCGACGGTCGCGGCCGAGACCGTGGGCACCGGCGCCGTCTCGGGGGGCAGCGTGATCACGTGGGAACCGGCGGCCTGCGCCGAGGACGTGTTGTAGAACAGCATGGCGCCCGAGAGCTCGCCGTGGGTGGTCCGTCCGCCGAACAGCAGGAAGTTGCCGTCCTTGAGATCCATGATCGCCGGATTCGTCAGGGGCGTCGACAGGGGCTCGAGGGGCACGAGGGCGAGCAGATAGGGATCGTAGAACCAGACGTCGTCCACCGGGGTGGCGTCAGCCGTGACGTCCCCGGCACCGCCGAAGAAGAGCGTGCCCACGTTGGACGTGAGCAGGCCGTTGTCCGAGGTGAGCAGCGGGGCGATGGCCGCGCCGAACGGGGCCGCCTCGAAGTCCGTGTCGATCACCGAGCCCCGATCGATGGGGCCGAGAAAGAGCGCCAGCTCCATGCCACCGTCCACCGCCACGAAGGCCGGCGAGTACCCCGCGGCCACCAACCGGGAGTCCGCGTCGTAGCCGTGGACGCTCAGGCGGGTGGTCTCCCCCTCGGTGAACGTGAACTTCACGTCGAAGGGGCACCCGGTGGCATCGCAGTCCACCACGCGGGTCTGATCCCCGGCCGAGACGACCAGGCGATCCACCTCGGCGGCCAAGTCGAAGCCGGCGGGGATCACGAGCCGGAAATCGAGCCGGTAGGGCTCCTGGCAGGCACCCAGCAGGAGAAACGGAAGAAGACGGAGGACGGTTCTACTTGCTCTTGACATCGACGGCGTCCTTTTCAAACGTGACGGGGTCCACCGGGGAGCCCGTGATCCGAACCGACTTCAGGCGCGAGGTCTGCCCGACAAGGATGTCCACCGACCGCTGGGGCACGTCGAACGCGCGGGCCAGCAGCGACACCACCGCCGCGTTGGCCGCACCGTCCTCGGGGACCGCGTGGATCCGCACCTGCAGCCGGTCCCCTTCCACGGGGCCGACCCGCGTGTGCGGGCTTCTGGGGAACACCTTGATCTCCAGGGTCAGCCGATCGTCGGTCCGTGAGTACCACATCGCCTCAAATCATCCACATGCGGACGAGGAACCCGCCCACGATCAGGGTCAGCACCAAGGAAAGCGCTGCGAAGTTGCGCAGCTCGGCCCGCGCGTGGTCCCGGTGCCAGGCCGAGAAGAGCGCGGCCCGTTCCTCGAGCGTCCCGGGAGCCTCCACCCGCTGGCCGAGCCCGAGCCGCAGGAGGGCGGCCCGGTGCACCCGCAACATGTCCCCGAGGGACCCTTTGGCCCGTAGGGACACGTACAACCCGCGGGTGGTGTCCGCCCCCACCCGCTTGGTGATCAGGAACAGGACCCCGGGCAGCACCGAGGTCAGGTACAACCCCACCGGCGGCCGCCGCGACGCGGTCGCCGGCGCGGGCAGGTCGGCGAACACGCCGTCGGCGTGGAAGAACACGTGGTAGCCCCGGCGCTCGAGCCCGGGGACGCGCTCCTCCCGATAGCCCAAGGGAAGAAATCCCAGGGCTGCCAGCGCGCGGGGCCACGGTCCGTCAGGGACCGGACCCGGGAGGACCCGGTGCCGCACCCGCCCCGGGAAGGCGAACCGCCAGAGCAGGGCCAGGTGTGGACGCAGCAGCCAGAGGAGCAGCGCCGTCACGGCCAGGCGCAGGAGGTCGACGACATGCATGGGTTCCTTGCTACCATGATTATGGGTGGAAGGCAATGGCGCCCACGGCGCTCCGCGGGGCGATGGACGAATCGTCAGATCCAGAGGGTGGAACCCTCGCGGGCCAGCTCGATCTCGAAGGGGTGGTCGTGGCCGAGCCCCTCGCGCAGGGCGTCGAGCTCGGCGTCGGTGGAGTCGAAGTGGAAGTGGGTGAGCACCAGTTTCTTCACGCCCGCTGCAGCGGCGGCGGCCACGGCGTCGCGCCCGTCGAAGGTCTCCCGCGCGTGCTGGCGCTCGAGGCCGGGCCGGTGGGAGCGGACGTCGTGGACGAGCACGTCCGCGCCCCGGTACAGGGCTATGGCCTCCCGGGGAACCGCCCCGCCGGGGTAGTTCACGTCGGGGGCGAGCACCAGGACGCGGTCCCCCTCGGTGACGCGCACGCCCATGGCCTGCTCGGTCACGTGGGGCAGCGTCTCCAGTCGCACCCCGAGGGCGCCCACCGAGAGGACGCCGCCGGACCCGACGTCGGGAAACAGCAGGTTGGAGTTGAGGTTCTTCAGGGTCTGGATCGGCGAGAAGATCGGGTTCATCTGGCTCTCGAGCACCTGCTCCATGGTGCGTTTGCAATAGTTGCTGCCGTAGAGCCGGATGGTGTTGCCGGGGATGAACGCGGGCACGAAGAACGGGAAGCCCTGGATGTGGTCGTAATGCGGATGGGTGATGAACAGGTCCAGCTCGCCCTGCCCTTTTCCGAAGGGACCGGACAGCAGGCTGCGCCCCCACGGCGTGATGCCGGTGCCCGCGTCGATGGCCAGGGTCTCCCCCCCGTCACCCTGCACCGTGAGGCACAGCGTGTTGCCGCCGGTTACGGTGGTCTCCGTACCGGGGGAAGGGACGAGCGCGCGAACGCCCCAGAAGGTGATCTGCATGTGACGCCTCAACCCTGCGGCCGTCTTCGCGGCCGTCAGTCGATCTCGATGACCCGGCCCTCGATGGCCGGGGAAATGGTCAGGTTCCGGTCCCGGTACCGCGCGAGGATGTCCTCCATCATGCGATCCATCTGGTCGTCGGTCCGCTCGGGGGCGTGATGGAAGATCACCAGGTGCCGGGCCCCGGCCTGCTCGCACACCTCCACGGCGTGGGAGGCGGCCGAGTGTCCCCAGTGCGGATTCCGGTTGTACTCCTCGTCGGTGAACATGGTGTCGTAGATGACCAGGTCCGCGCCGGTGCACAACTTCACGAGGTTCTCCTTCATCCGGGAGAGCAGGTCGGCCACCTCGGGGGCCACCGGGGCCGTCAGGTCGGGCGCCTTGGGGATGAAGTCGCGGTCGAGCACCATGTGGTCGAAGGGGGCCGTGTCGGTCACGTACACCACCGAACGGCCACCGTGATCGATGCGGTAGGCGTTGGCGATCAGCGGATGGTTGAGCCGACTCGACGTCATGACCAGGCCGGCCGCGAGCTCGGCGCCCGCGCCGTCCTCGAGCTCGACGAAGCGCACGTCGGCCTTCCAGTCCTCGTGGGAGAGGGGGAAGTACGGATCTTCGATCACCTTGTGGATGATGTCGCGCAGGCTGAACTCGTCGCGCTTGCGCGAATAGAACGTGATGCGGTTCCCGGGCTGGTACAACGGATCGAAGAACGGGAGGCCCTGGATGTGATCCCAGTGGGCGTGGGAGATGAAAATGTGGATCTCCTGCGCGCCGCCCTGGGCCGCGAGTTGTTGGCCCAACTTGCGGATGCCGGTCCCGGAGTCGAAGATGATCACCGGCTCGGCTCCCGTGTCCACCCGGATGCACGAGGTGTTGCCGCCGTACCGCTGGGTCAGCGGCCCCGGCACGGGGATGGAACCACGGACGCCCCAGAACTGGACTCTCATCTGCCGGCTCCTATTTTGTTGCGACTCATGTGCTTCCCTACCCCGGATGTGGGGTCTCACCCGTCGTGTTCGACTACCACATCCACGCACGGGGTCACCCAATACAATCAGGCGCACACAACCTATCATAGGTCGCATGAAGTTTCAAAAAAGATTTTTTACTGCACGTTGATGCGCTGCATATTCATTCCGCCCACATATCCGTATGAGACATGTTTATCGAAACCCGAGACCAGCAGCATCACGGGACGGTCGGCGCGCAGGACGTGGTACCCGTCGTTCTGGGAGCCGGGATCCACGTTCTGGCCGGGAGGACGGTCCGGGTAGACCCGGGGGAAAGACAACTGACAGTGGAAGACGTCGAACAGGGCGCCTGGATCCACCCCGGTGGTGCAGGCGGCGGCCCGCTGGACGCACTCGAAGGCGGAGAGCGGCAGGTAGTCCAGTTCGAGGGCGGTCCCCTGGGGGGCGGCGATGGTGACGAAGTCGAAGGCGTACTTGTCCGGGGTCAGAAAGACGTAGGTATCGCGCCACTGCTCCACGGGAGGCACCATGATGAAGGAAGGATCGCCGCCGGGGAGGTCGATGGGGATCCCGGTGGTGCCCTGTCCGCGCAGGAACTGACCCAGGAACAGCGGCTTGTCGGACTCGACGATCATGTCGCAGAACGGGGTGAGATCGACGACCTGTCCGCGCTCCAGGTAGAAGTAGTCGTCGGGAGGGGGCATGGAAGTGAAGACGGTCGTGTCGTCGTACAGGGCGAGGATGCGGAACAGATCGCTCTCCTCGATGACCGCGCAGCCCCCGCCTGCGGCGGCCACCGCGGGGGTGCGGGGCGCCGTGCGGGCGGCCACGAACTTCGTCCCCGCGGCCGAGAGGGGAAACTGCTGGTGCTCGAGGTGGTCGGCGCAGCAGCGGCGGTCGTAGAACGAGGTCCACATGGGCACGTCCGAGGCCTCGGAGCCCGCGAACACGGCGACCGGCCGGTCGGCGACGATGCGAGTCCCCGTGAGGTCGGCCCCGAAGCCGTCGGTCTCGAGGTTGAGCACCAGGAAGTCGTGCAGGTCCACGGTGAAGGACTGACCCGCCTCGGCGGCCGGGACCAGGTGGCCGTCACCCAGGATCCGCGCGCTGGGGATCACCGTCACGTTGGTGCCGGGTTCGGTGGCCACGACGGTGACGAAGCCCCGCAGGTGCTGGGCGAAGTCGTTGTTGGGATCGTTCGTGTCGGCGATGGTCTGGGGCCAGGACAACACCAGGTACTCGGAGTCCAGCGCGTTCTTGGGGAACAGGATGCTCGCGTCGTTGGAGAACACGTCCACGTTTTGCAGGGGGTTGAACTGATAGGCCACGATGGGCGCCGAGGAGGTGATGCGGAAGGCCCGGGAGGAGACCGCCGAGTGGGTGCCCACGTCCCAAGAACCCAGGGGCGAACCGTCGAGCTCGCGGGACGGCAGCTCCAGCACGCGAAGCCCCTCGGGGGGCACCTCCTCGCGGGCGACCTCGCGCAGGGAGACGGGCCAGTGCGGGGGCGCGTCGTTGACCTCGACGACCACCTGCGCGGTCAAAAGCGAGGTGTTGGAGATGACGACGGCGAACTGCTGGGCGGCCGCGTTGCCCGAGGACACCTTGGCGTTGTCCAGATCCACCGCCCAATACTCGCAGCCCAGATAGGACCGGTCCTCGGCAGCCTGGGAGCAGGCGTGCACACAGCGCCCCTGGGAGCAGACCCAGCCGGCGTCGACGTCGCACTGCGCGGCCGGCGTCTTCGACATCCCGTCGTCGGCGCACAGGGCCACGTGGGCGCCGTCGCAGGTCCAGCGCCCCGGAACGCAGACGCGGCAGCCCAGGTCGGGCACGCACGTCTGCCCGGCCGAGGCGCAGTCGAGGAAGGCGTAGCGACCGGCGGGGTGGGTGCAGGTGGCCTGCAGGCCCGCGGCGCAGTAGACGCGCCCGGTCTCGCACAGCGCCGGCCGCCCGGTGGTGGTCTCGCAGGCCGCGAGCGCCATCCAGAGGGCCGCCAACAGGAGGGGCGCACGCGGAAGCGGGCTCGGAACGCGGGCGGGGGATAGGAGGTGGATCACGGGTCCTCAGAACTGGAACAAGCTCCCGTCGGCGGCCGTGGAGGTCCAGTACTTCTCGCCGAGGTAGCGGTAGGTGAAATCGTCGAAGGACAGGTCCGGCACGAGCACGGACTGCACGTGCCAGTAGAGCCAGCCGGCGGGCTTGCCCGGGACGTCGCCGAACCCGGTCAGGTCCGGCAGCACGAAGGTGGAGATGGGGCCGTTCACGTAGAGCCGCCACCAGGCGTCGCCCTTGGGGAACGTGTTGACCTTCACGATGTGGAAGGTGGGCGCCGTCACCGGGCTCGAGGCGAAGGAGAACCGGTCGTTCACCGGCGGGGTGTCGGCCCTGGGGGAAACCGGTTTCGGGATGGCCAGGAACCGGTCCACGATCACCGGGTTATCGGAAAACCGGGTGAGGAACACCTGGGAGAAGGGATATTGTCCGTAGTTGTGGGCGTCGGCCATGAGGGCGAACTCGGCGTCGGCCAGGGGGCCGGTCAGGAACATCTGCCTCTCATAGTTGAACTGGGGCGTGGCGTCGGTGGTCTGGACCGTGTCGGCGAGCACGATGTAGCCGTCGGCGCCGACGTTGACGAACAGGCGGGAGCGGTACTCGGCCGGCCCCGTCTCCGGGACGAGCGGCGGCGGATCCTGGAAGGTCACGGTCTGCCGGTTGCCCAACTGGTACTCCACCGCCACCTTCGTGCTGACGGACTCGGCCGGCCCCACCACCAGCCGGCGGGTGACGCCGTAGGCCACCGGGATGAAGTCGGCCCGGTCGGTCTTCTCGTAGCCGGCGATGGCCACCAGGGCGAAGGCGCCCGGGCGCACCGAGAGCACCATGGGGATGCCGAAGCCGTCGATGCAGGTGTCGGTGTCGTAAACGGTCAGGATGGCGGGGGCCGAGACGTTCCAGGACGGCAGCGTCTGGACGACGCGCACCGCGCGGCGGTAGCCGTCCGGCGCGGGGGCGGGCACCTGGCGATTCCAGTTGCAGGAATACTCGAACTCGGCGTCCTTGAAGTCGACGGCGCCGACGATCTGGGCATACACGGTGTTGGGGGTGGAGGGGATCTGGCCGTTGTTCGGATCCGAGGGAGGGATCACGGGCTCCAGAAAGACGGTGGCGTGCCGGGCGTCGAAGCCCACGAAGGAGACCGAGATGAAGTCGGTCTTGGCCACGGTGAGCACCTGCCGGCCGCGCAGGGCGGGATCGGAGAACGTGATCTGTCCGTCGGCGTCGGTGCGCCCCGCATAGGGACTGGCGACGCTGGTGCCCAGAAGAACGAGGGCGTCGGCCACGGGCGTGCGACCGTAGGTGTTCAGGACGGTTACGGTGAGGGCGCCGTCGAGGGGTCCGCCGCCGAGGCCCCCGTAGGCGGGGTCGGTGGTGTCGTAATAGGCGAACGCGTCGTCCACCTGCAGGGGCTCCTGACCTTCGCGCTCCACCCGCAGCGCCACCGAGCCGGGCTCGGAGGGCGGCGTGCGTCCCGTGGCCGCCGAGGCCGTGACCACGCGCACGTCGGTGAGCTCCTGTTCCCCCAGGAAGAAGCGATCGGTCGGGGCGAACTCGCCCTGGGGGCTGGAGATACGCACGAAGGTGCCGCCGGTCACCGCGCCCGAGGGAGGATCGATGGAAAACCGGTCGTAGGTGAAGGCGTTGGCGAGGGTGGTCTCCTTTCCGGCGTCGTCGATGGCCCTCAATTCGACGGTGCCGACCTCGCCGGCCGGCACGCGGACCAGCAGGCGCGTGGGGGAGATGGTGACGACCTGGGTGGGATCCGCGAAGCGCCCGCCAAAGGAGAGGCGCATGTTGTCGGTGAAGCCGAAGCCGCGGACGGTCACGTCGGTGCCGCCGGTCACAGGTCCGTGGTCGGGCTCCACGAGGGTGACGCGGAAGGGATCCGGATCCCCGCCGTCAGGCAGGTTGTTCACCGCCGCGTCGGGATCGTACCCCTCGATGGGCTCCGGACGGTCACACCCGGACGAGGCACCACCCAGGAGGATAAACAACAGAAAAATACTCCACCAATGGCGTGACATTTCGAAACGAACCCCCGTGGCCGCGTGACAGTATAACGCGAATCCGGGACGGGGCCAGTGATCCGATCCGGGGACCGGGACCGGCCGCAGCGCTACTTCGTGAACCGGGAGGTCAGGGCCGCGGACAGTTTCTGCAGGGAGGCGAGGGTTTGGGCGACGAGCTCCTGATCGCCCGCGATCTTTTCAGTCGCGGCGGCGAGCTGCTCGGTCAGATCGGTGACCTGGCTGGTCAGGTCGTCGATGTTCGCCTCGTTCTGCATCCGGGTCTGCTCCAGGTTGAACACCTTCTCGTCGAGGCCCTCCTTCACGGTCGTGAGAGCGGTGAGCTCTCCGGACAACTTCGTGCGGGTGGCCTCGTGGGCGGCCTCGGAGGCCGAGATCCTGGCCTCGAACTCGCCGATGGTCTTCTCGAGCAGGGCCTTGGCCTTCGCGGCCGCGTCCGCCATGGCGGCGGCGTGCTCCGCAGCGGCCTTCTCCGTCGCTGCGGCGTGCTCCGCAGCGGCCTTCTCCGTGGCGGCGGCGTGCTCCGCAGCGGCCTTCTCCATTGCGGCGGCGTGCTCCGCAGCGGCCTTCTCCGTCGCTGCGGCGTGCTCCGCAGCGGCCTTCTCCGTGGCGGCGGCGTGCTCCGCAGCGGCCTTCTCCGTCGCTGCGGCGTGCTCCGACTTCAGCGACTCGACCAGCGCCTCGTGCTCGCGGGTGGCGACGGCGGTCTGCTCGTGGTGGGCCTTGACGAGGGCGGCGAGCTCCTGTCCGTGACGGGCCGAGGCGGAGGCCGTGGCCGCCTCGTGCTCCGCCTTCAACCCGGCCACCTCGCCGGCGTGCTTTTCGGCCGCCTCCTGGGTCGCCGCCGCGTGAGCCGCCTTCAACTCGGCCACCTCGGCCGCGTGCTGCTGCTGCAGATCGGCCACCTCGCCGGCGTGCTTTTCGGCCGCCGCCTGGGTCGCCGCCGCGTGGGCCGCCTTCAACTCGGCCACCTCGGCCGCGTGCTTCTGCTGCAGGTCGGCCACCTCGCCGGCATGGGCGGCCTTCAGATCGGCCACGGTATTGGACAACAGGTCGGCGGCCTCGGCCAGCGCCTTCTCGTGAGCGGCCTCGAGCGCGGCAACCTCGCCCTCGTGGGCGGCCTGCTTCTTGGCCAACTGGTCCTTGTAATCCGCGTGCAGCCCGGCTACCTCTCCATCATGGGCGGCCTTGGTGGCCGACAGGAGCGTGGCGTGCTCGGACTTCAGCCCGGTGACCTCGCTCTCGTGCTCGGACTTCATGCGGGCCACGGTCTGGGCATACTCGGCCTCGACCGCCTTCTTGCCCGCGTCAAGTGCGGCCAATTCGCCCTTCAGTTTCGCCACCTCGGCGGTCAGTTTCGTCACCTCGCCACCGAGCCGGGTCACCTCGGCATCGCGCTCGGAGATCGTCGAGTTGGCGGCCGCCAGCTGCTCACCCAGCTCGACGGACTGGCGTTCCAGGTCGAGGCCCTTCGTGTTCCAGTCCGCGATCTCGCGCTCGAGCTCGCGAATGCGGTTTTTCTTCTTGAGGATCTCCTGCTCCTTGCCGTCGACCTCCTCGCGCAGATCGATGATGGCCTTTTCCTTCTGATTGATGGTCTCCCGAAGGTTAAGAAATTCTTTTTCCTTGGAGAACGAGCTCGTCTGGCCGCTCTTGGCCTGGGCCAGCTCCCGGGTCAGGCGATCCTTGTCCTTCTTCAGGGAATCGAGTTCGACCATGACCGAGGTGTCGGTGCGGGACGGGGTCGCCTCGGCGAGGGCCTCGAGACCCAGGCTGGCCGACAGGGACTCGGGGGCCGGTTCCATGGGCGCCACGGGCGTGCCCGGGCTGGCCTTGGCGGCCTTGACGGCCTTGACGGGCGAGGGTTCCGGCTCCGGCTCGGGGGCTGCCGGCTCGGCCACAGGCTCGGGCACGGGCTCAGCCGCCCAGTCCTCTTCGACCACCTTGACGGGCTTGGGCGGGGGTCCGCCGGACTCCATCGTGAAGCTCTCCTCCTCGGGGCTGGCCGGCTCGGCGAGGGGCGCGGGGGCGGGGGCGGGCTCCGGCGCGGCCATGGGCTCCTCGTCGGCGATGATCTCAATCTCGGTGCTGGGCATGAACTCCAGGGAGGCCATGGCCTCGGGCGCGCCGCCCTGTTCGAAGAAGGACGAATCGATGATATTGTCGAGGCTGGCGCTGACCTCGGAGTCGAGGTGCTCGTCCATGTCTTGTAGAATGGCGTTGAACCCCTCGGCGTCGGACATGTCCCCGCCGCCGCCGCCGCCGGCCGCTTTCATCATCGCTTCGAACTCTTTTTTGAACGCAGCCAGTTCGTAAGGCTTGATTAGGTACGCGTCGGCCCGGGTCTTGAGCTCCTTGTGCTTGTTGAACGACTCCTCCGTGGCCTCCACCGAGGTCAAAAGCAGCGGGATGTTCTGGAGCTCGTTGATCTTCTTGATCTTGTGACAGACCGCAAACCCGCTCATCTTGGGCACTTCCACACACAACACGATGGCGTCGGGGAGGATGTCCCGGGCCGCCTGGAGTCCGGACACGCCGTCCTCCTTGATCACGGCCTCATAGCCGGACTTGGCGAGGGATTCCGTCATCTGTCGCGCGAGATTGGCGTCTTGTTCGATGATCAGGACCGTCTTCTTGGACATCGAGACCTCCTTGCAGGTGGCCGACAGCATAGCCTTCTCCCGTTCTTCTTGTCAATGAAGGAAATGGGTCAGCCGCCCGGGATCCGGATCCGCGTCAGGGTGCCCGGAACCGTGAGGGAGGCTTTGACTTCAAAGGATTTTTCCGACGGAAGGAGCCAGCGCGCCCGGAGCTCGTAGCGCCCGGGGACCAGGCGGATCTCGAAGTCCCGGATCGGCTCCCGGAGCCGGCCCCGGAAGGACCAGGCGGTCTCCGAGGCGCCGTCCTCCAGGATCAGGAGGAGCTCCCCGTCGGGCGAGAACGCCTCGGGCTCCACCCGGATCTGCAACCGTGCATCGTGACGGGCCGGGCGGTCCCAGTGGCGGGAGAACACCCAGCCCAGGCCGGCGAGGAGCACGGCCAGCGCCACCCACTTGCGCAGGTGACGGCGCCAGGCGGGGCGGCCGGGTTCCGGGGACGGGGATCCATCGGACATGCCGGGGGTGGTACCAGAACCATCCCCGCCACGTCCAGCGCATTTTTTCATTTTTTTCGGCAACCGGGCGACGGACGCTCCGACAATGGTGTCCGACGGACCCGACGCCGCACGGTGCGGCGCCGGCCGTCAAAAACCTGGCCCAGACCCGCACGCAAGTGTGCTAGAGTGACACCCATGAAAAATTTGACTTTCGTCTACCTGAACCCGCTCCACTTCGGACGTCCCCTCCCGCTGGGGACCCTGTTCCCCGGCGAGGCCCCCGTGGTCTGGCTGGAGGATCCCCGCTTCTTCCTGCACGCCGTGTCCTGGCTCGACGGCGCCTGGGGTCTGCGCCCCTGGCGCGCGCAGCACTGGGGCCACGAGCTCGCCGAGACGGCCATGCGCAGGGAGTGGCTCCAACTGGAAGTGGGGGAGCGGCCCCGCCTGGTCCTGTGCCCGGGAGGCGCCTCCTGGCGCCGCGCGCTGGCCTTCGCCGAGCGCCATGGCGTCCCTCACGAGGCGGTGGCGGCAATCCCGGGGGAGGACGGCGCCTGGCGACTGGAGAAGGAGCCCAGGGATGTGGTGGACGCGCTGCACTTTCCCTTCGAGCTGCGGGGCGAAGTGGATCCCGCCGGGCTGCCGGACCTGCTGCGCGATCTGCCCTGGCCGGCGGCCCTGTGCGGCCTGGTCCGCGGGCGACCGGGGACCTGGTTCCATGCCGGTCGGGACGGCGCAGTCTTCACAGGCCCCGCCCGCGCGGGCGGCATGATGTCCGACGTGCCCGAGGAGCTCTACGGCTGGTGGGCCGACGACTCCGTGGGACCGGTCCTGCAGGCCATGGTGACCGTCGTCGCAGCGCCGGACACGCTCTGGACCGTCGAGGCGGCCCTCGCCGAACGGCTGGGCTCCTGGGCCAGGGAGCGGCCCGCCCTGGCCAAAGCGTTCCCGGGATCACCTTTGAAGCCGAAGGCGCTGGCCGGACGGATCGATGAGCATCTGTTCGGGGGGGAGATCGTCGCCGGCCTCACCCTGGCCCGCACGGCGGCGGCCCAGGAGCCCACCGCCGCCCGGCTCGAGGAGCTGGCCCGCTGGTACAACCGCGTCGATGACTACGGGCACGCGGTGGGGATCGTCGAGGCGGCGCTGACGCTCGAGCCCGGGAATCGCAGCCTGCTCGCCAACCGGGTGCGCCTGCGGATCGCCTACGGCGACTGGGACCGGGCTATCGACGACCTCGCGGCGGCCCGGCGCGCGGGGGACGACACCGACCTGGACCTGCTCGGCTTCCAGGTGGCCGAGGGCCGCGGCGACCTGGCCGGGGCGTTGGCGCAGGGCCGCGCCCTGGCCGCCCGCTTCACCGGCCGGGAGGGGAAAAAGCACGACCGTCACGCCCGGACGGACTTCTTCCTCGCCTTCGCCGGGATCTGCCTGGCGGCCGGCGAACACGCCGAGGGCCTCGACGCCGTGTACGCCGCCATCGCCCTGGAGCCCGAACACCCGGGGACGTACTTCCTGTCCGCCCTGCACCTGTGCGGCGCCCTGCAGTGGAAGGACGCCCTGGGCGAACTGAAGAAGGCCGCCCGCCACGGCAACGACGCCTCGTGGGTCTCGTTCCTCGAGGTCCTCGCCGAGGTGGGCCAGGGACGCACGAAACGGGCGCTCGCTGCGGCCGGCGAGTGCAGGCGCCGCATCATCGACGAGCTCGAGCACGACGGCGACTACGGTCCCACCCTGGAGACGCGCCTCCTGCTGGCGGCCTTCTCCGAGGACGACGACGACTTCCGAAAGACCGCCCGCCTGCTGGCCGACCACGAGTTCTCCCCGGAGGGCCGCTTCCAGATCCGGCTGCTGCGCCAACTGGTGCCGGCCTTCGACCGGCTGCCCTGGCCGGAGTCGAGCCTGCATGGCTGAGTTCACCCGCCCCGCCTTCGTCCCCTTCCTCCTCGGGCTGTTGCGTCGCCGGTGGCCGCTTTTGGCAGCCCTGGCGCTTTTGGCGATGGCGGAGGCGGCCGCCCTGGCCCTGGCCCCCGTGCTGGTGCGCCGCCAGCTCGACGCCCTGGGCGGCACCGTCCCCTCCCCCCTGACCCTGTTCCTCGCGGCCACCTTCGTGCTGCTGGGGATCCAGCTCTTTCACTCGGCGTGCGGCGCCGTCGGCCGCGTCCTCGACGCCCGGGGCCGCGAGCGGCTGTCCATGGACATGGATCGCGCGATCTACGACCGCATGGATCGGCTGGACGTGGGCTTCCTCGAGAACCCGCGCAACCGCCGGCTCGTCTACATGTTCTTCGAGATCGGCCAGCTCCCGTGGGACGTCTTCGCCTTCCTGCGCCAGCTGGGGCAGAGCCTGGTGTGGATCGCCGGCGTGCTGCCCCTGCTGCTCTGGTTCGACTGGCGGGTGGTCGCCTTCCTGTGCGCCGGCAGCCTGCTGCAGATCCTCGTGCTGAGATCGGAAGAGCGTCGTGTAGGGAAAGAGGGTAGATCCCGGGGGTCGGCGTAT
>CALKWH010000008.1 GCA_938004375.1 uncultured Pseudomonadota bacterium | reverse complement strand
TTGAAACTGCGCCAACTCCGAAAACCATCTGGACCGATTTCGATTTCGATTTCGATTTGGATTTCGACGGAAGAGGGCGCAACACCTGCTCGCTTTGTCAGATAATGGTCGGCCGGGTACTTCATGAAGCGGAAAGTCAGGAACGAAAAAATATGCTGGACCGCATGGCGGTCATGTTGAGTCGGTTGGGAGGAAGAGGATACGACATGGATGAATGATCCAGGGTCACCGTATCGAAATCGAAATCGAAATCGGGCGACCGTGGGAATGGTGGGATTGGACTGGAGAGGAACCGACTCACAGGATGCGAACTCGGAAGTCAACCAGAACTTCTTGCGATCACCCTGATGATGCGGGTCAGTCACTGTCCTTGTTCCTTGACATCCATCTGACCCTCGCGGATAGTACCCTCCGAAGGCCAAAACGTGCGGAAAGTTCCGGTACCCTTGAAGTAGAAATCGAAAGTGGAGGCAAAGTATGTGCAATCTTCTTCCATCCATCGGGTCATGTCGGCTCCTTGCCGTGGCCATTTTCGTCGGGATCGTCGGGTGCGGTGAAAAAAGCCCTCAGGAACCCGCCCCGGACCCGACCACGGACATGGGAGGTGACCAAACGAAGGCTGCACCTGCGCCGGTCACGCTTCCGAAGACCGACCCCTCTGAACCCCCGGAGAAGCTGGGCGCGGAGATCGGTGAGCACTTCTTGCGGATGATCTCCGAGCTCAACGGACTCCTCGAGTCAAAGCCGGCGGTGGCCGAGATCCAGCCGAAGATCGAGGCGCTACGCCTGCGCTATATCGACGTGTTCGTGGCTTACGCTAAGCGGCTGGACGGCATGTCCACCGCGTATGAGCGAAAACTGCGGGTAGCCCAAGCGAAGGCGGGTACTGACATGGAGCCGCTGATGAAGTTCGCCAAACTGAAGAAACACTATGAGGGGATCGATCCGAAGTTCTTCTCCCTGCTCGAAGTGTTTGAAACGCTCACGGGCTTCACCAACCTCTCCGTGATCCGGACCGAGCATCCGGCGGATGCCAAGCGCCTCGGCCTCAAGTGAGCCACGAAGAGACTATTCGAAATGTACGAAATGGCGTTGCCCCTAAGGTCAGAGGGCGGCCAGCGCTTCTGCAACGCACTGCGGGTAGTCCGGGATCCACTTTGGTACCACGATTCCCGCGAGCGAGGCTGGGGCTGTCCGGCGACTCCCCATCCCCGAGACCGGAAGGGACTGCCCGACATCGGACCCCCGAAACCGGACATTTCTACTGTGCTGGCGAACCGGACATTTCTATTGTGCCTTGACAGATGCGGGTCAGTCACTTGACGGGGGCGCCCATCTGTGGTTTTGTCCTCCGTCAGGAGCGTAGCACACATCGTCTTTTGTCCATCATGGCCGTCACCATCCTCATCCTGATCCTCCTGCTGTTCCTCTCGGCGCTGTTCTCGGCCTCGGAGACCGCGCTGTTCTCCATCAGCCGCACCCGGGCGCGCCACCTGGCCAAGTCCCCGAGCCGCACCGATCTTTTGATCCACCGGCTCAAGGAGGACCCCCACCGCCTGCTGTCGACGATCCTCATCGGCAACAACCTGGTCAACATTTCGGCCTCGGCGCTCGCCACCTGGCTCACCATCGACCTCTTCGGCGACCGCGTGGTCGGCCTCGCCACCGGCCTCCTGACCCTGTTGATCCTGATCTTCGGCGAGGTGCTGCCCAAGAGCCTGGCCACGCGCAACAACCTCATGGTGGCCCGGGCGACCATCCACTTCATCCACTGGATTTCGCTCCTGTTCGCCCCCTTGATCTGGCTGCTCAACTTCATCCCGAAGCTCACCGGCCGCATCCAGCATCCCCCCACTGCCACCGAGGAGGAGCTCATGACCTTCGTCGAGGTCGTCGAGGAGGAGGGCGAGATCAAGGAGGAGGAGAAGAAGTTGATCCACAACATCTTCGAGTTCGACGACACGAACGCCTCCGAGATCATGACCCCCCGGCGGGACATGTTCGTGATCGATCTCGAGGAGCCCCTGGACCTGAAGGCCATCGCCGAGATGGGCTTCACCCGCATCCCCGTGATGCAGGGCGACATCGACCACATCGTGGGCGTGGTCCTGATCAAGGACCTCTTCGCCCACCAGACGCGCTCGACGGAGCCGCCCGATGTCCGCAAACTGATGCGGCCGCCCTACTTCATCCCCGAGAACAAGAAGCTCGACTCCCTGCTCGCCCAGTTCCGTCGCAGCAAGAACCACCTGGCCATCGTGGTGGACGAGCACGGCGGCGTCTCGGGGTTGATCACCCTCGAGGACGCCCTGGAACAGCTCGTGGGCGAGATCCGCGACGAGACCGACCAGGAGGAGCCGCACCTGCAGCGGCTCCAGCCGGGGGTGTGGGCGGTGCTGGGCAAGGCCGCCATCGACGAGGTCAACGAGACCCTGGGCATGGGGATCCCCGAGTCCGGCGAGTACGACACCTTCTCAGGCTATGTGCTCGACCGCATCGGGCGCATCCCCGCCGAGAAGGAGACCCTCGCGCTCGGCGAGTACACGGTCATCGTCAAGGAGAAGGACGGCAACCGCATCAACAAGTACGTCGTCCGGCTCCCCAAACCGCTGGAGCCCCCGCCCGAGGCCGAGAACTGAGCCCCCGGCCCAAGGCCCGCCCGCGAGAGGGTGGCCCATTCGAGGTCACGACGTGACCGGAATCATCAGGCGCCCATGAGACTCCCCCCCTTCCACCTGGAACGCTACTTCGCCCGGCACGAGTTCTCGGCGCCGTGGCTGCTGGGCTCGTCGGACTGCGAGTCCTGGACCGTCGACGAGCTCCTCTCCCTCGAGGACGGCGCCCGGGAGCGGCTCCTGGCGCAGGGGCTCGGCTACACCGAGTCCACGGGCGCGCCCGGGCTGCGGGCGGCCATCGCCGGACTGTACGAGCACCTCCACGCCGACGACGTGCTGGTCCACGCGGGGGCCGGCGAGGCCATCTTCCTCTTCATGCACGCCGCGCTCTCGCCGGGAGACCACGTCATCGTCCACGAGCCCTGCTACCAGTCCCTCGCCGAGGTCGCCCGCGGGCTCGGCGCCGAGGTCACACCCTGGCAGGCCGACGCCGCGCGGGGCTGGGCGCTCGAGCTCGAGGATCTGGTCCGCGCGCTGCGCCCGGACACCCGCGCCGTCGTGGTGAACTTTCCCCACAACCCCACCGGCTTTCTTCCGGGGCGCGCCTTTTTCGAGGAGCTCGTCCGGCTGTCCCGGCGCCACGGCTTCCGCCTGTTCTGCGACGAGGTGTACCGGGGGCTCGAGCAGGATCCCGCCGACCGCCTGCCGGCCGCCGCCGACCTGGACGACCGCGCGGTGTCCCTGGGGGTGATGTCCAAGACCTACGGGCTCGCCGGCCTGCGCATCGGCTGGGTGGCCACCCGGGACCGCGCGCTCCTGCAGGAGCTGGCCCGCCTCAAGGACTACACCACCATCTGCAGCGCCGGCCCCAGCGAGCTCCTCGCGGAGCTCGCCCTGCGGCACGCCGACGTGCTCGTGGCGCGCAACCTGGGCATCGTGCGGGACAACCTGACGCTGCTGGACGCCTTCTTCGAGCGCCACGCGGATCTGTTCGACTGGTCCCGCCCCACGGCCGGCCCCATCGCCTTCCCCGGCCTTCGTGGCGGGCTCGACGCCGACCGGTTCTGCGATGACCTGGTGCAAAAGGCCGGCGTCATGCTCCTGCCCGGCTCCCTCTACGGCGCCGCCTGGGCCGACCGCTTCCGCATCGGCTTCGGCCGACGGAACCTGCCCGACGCGCTGGCCCGCCTGGAGCACGCCCTCTCGGGGTGAGCCGACGATCCGATACCAGCAGGCCCGCCGACAACTCGGGATCAAATGGGCCAGGTCAGGCCGCGACGGGCCATGGTCTCTCGCAACAGCGACTCGGGGCGGTCCACGGACTCGAGCAGGTAGCGGGCCAGGAGCCGCTCCCGTTCGTCGGGAGGCAGATCGCCCTCGTGCCCCAGGCGGCCCCGGACCCGGGCGCAGACGTGGGAGAGCGTGATGCCGGCCGAGACCGACAGGTTCAGGCTCTGGGTGAGCCCGAACATGGGGATGGTGAAGTGTCCATCGGCGAAATCCACGGCCTGCTGGGAGAGCCCCAGGCGCTCGTTGCCGAACCACAGGGCGCAGGCGGGAGGCGGCTCGAGCTCGACGAGCGGCACGGGCGGGGTTGGCAGGGCGACGTGGTCGTTGCCGATCTCCGAGGGCGGAGCCACGGCCGCCAGGTGGACGAGCCCCTGCCCGGCGAAGTGCCCTCGGGCGGCCTCGAAGGAGTCAAACTCGCGCACCCGCAGCCAGCGCTCGGCCCCGATGGTGATCTTGTGCGAGAGGTGGCGGCCGCCCCGGCCCCCGCCCCGGCCGTCGCTCATGTCCTTCACCGCCTCGGTCTGGATGAACACCACGTTGAGGAGCCCGAAGGCTTCGGCCGTGCGCACCAGCGCGGCGCCGTTGTGGGGATCGTAGAGGTTCTCGATCACGAGCCACACGTTGGCCAGGCGGGCGTCGACGGCGCGGGAAAAACGACCGACCCGGTCGTCCGCAACGAAGGGTGAAAGCAGCTCGATGACGCGGGCCGGGCCGATGGCGGCGAGCAGGGTGTTGCGGGAGAGGCTCATGGCTGGTTCGGGAGTCCGGGAAAAAGCGGCGTCAGAACTGAACCGTCACAGGGATGAAACTGCTGTCATTGGTTCCGGTGCCCAGTTGGCCGGAGAAGTTGAAACCCCAGCACACGAGCGTGCCGTCGGAGAGCATCGCGCAGGTGTGGCCGGCCCCGACGGAGATCGCGACGGCGCTGGTGATGCCCGACACCGTGACCGGCAAGGGCGAGTCGTTGGTCATGCCGTTGCCCAGCTGGCCGAGGAGGTTGCTGCCCCAGCAGCGGACCGTGCCGTCGAGCATCAGGGCGCAGGCGTGGTTGCTGCCGGCCGCGATGTCGGCAACGCCGGCGAGCCCGGAGACCTGCGTCGGCGAGGTCTGCCGGACCGTGTCACCGGTGCCCAGTTGGCCGTAGGTGTTCTGGCCCCAGCAATGGGGATGTCCGCTGAAACTGACCGCGCACGTGAAGTAGTTGCCGGCGGTGATCTTCTGGGCGCCGTTGGTGACGCTGACGAACTCGGGGCGGTTGCGCGGAGAGCCGGTGGTTCCGATCCCCAACTGGCCTTCGCCGTTGCCGCCCCAGCAGTACAGGCTTGGGCCGCTGATGGCGCAGGTGTGGTTGAGGCCGGCGGCGATGGCGGTCACGTTGCCCAGATCCTGCACTTGCCGCGGAGTCTGGTAGGAGGTGTAGTTCCCCGTGCCCAACTGGCCGTCGAAGTTCGCCCCCCAGCAGAAGGCGTTGCCGTTGACCACGGCCCAGCAAGAGTAGGCGCCGTGGGCGTTCACGAGCATGTCCTCGGTGGAGGAGGATGGGTCGAAGACCTGGACGGGCGAGGTGCTTTCGAGGTTCGAACCGATGCCGAGCTGGCCGCTGGTGTTGTCCCCCCAGCAATACAGGTGCTGGGTGAAGCCGGAGTCGATGGTGACCGAGCAGGTGTGGGAGCCGGCCGCCGTGATGCGCCGGACCTGATCCGGGAGGCTGATTCGCAGGGGGACGTTGGACTCGGCGTGGTTGCCCTGCCCCAGTTGGCCGTTGTCCCCGTCGCCCCAGCAGTAGGCCGCGCCGCCGACCATGACCGCGCAGGTGTGCCGATCGCCGGCCGAAACGCTCTCGACCTGGTGGCAGGCGGACGTGTCGAAGAGGCAGTCGTCGCCGCAGGAGAGCGGCCCGTAGCCCATCTGGAAGGTGGTGCAGTTCTGGCCGTTGAGATCGGCGCCCTCGCAGTCTTCGACGGCGGTGATGATGCCGTCGCCGCAGGTCGAGGTGCACACCGAGGGCTCGCCGGTGCACTCCCAGCCCGGGTTCACCTGGCAGTCGAACGAGCAGCCCGGATGCGGACGGCTGCCCGGATCGCAGGTCTCACCAGGCTCGATCACCTCGTTGCCGCAGTCGGTCAGGCAGCCGACCGTGTCGAACCTGCACGATTCGGAGCAGGTGAGCGTGCCGCCGCCGAGGTACCCCTGGGTCTCGCAGGTGGCGCCGCCCAGCGCCGAGCCGTCGCAGTCCTCGGTCTGGGCTTCGATGGCCCCGTTGCCGCAGGAAAACTGGAGGCAGCCGGTGGTGTCGAACTCGCACCCGGCAGCGCACGCGAGCGTCCCGCCGGCGTAGCCCAGGGACTCGCAGGTCTCCTGGTCCAGGTCAGCACCGTCGCACGCCTCGTCCCCCTGCGCCACGCCATCCCCGCACCCTTGGCCCCCGGAACATTCCGCGGTGTCGAAGGTGCACCCGGCGGTGCAGGCGAGCTGACCTGTGAGAAAACCGTGGTCGGTGCAGTCCTGGCCGTCCAGATCCTGGCCGTCGCACGCCTCGTACCCCGCCCGGACGCCGTCCCCGCACTCGGCAGGGGTCGGCGGCCCGTCGGGTATGTCCATCACAAGCCGGCACCCGGCCTGCCCGAAGCCCCAGAGGGCCACCAGGAACGCGACGCGATGACCAAGACGCATGGCGACCCCCTAGAACTTCAACGTGAGGGACAGGGAACAGCCGCTGCCGTCGCAGGACGGCAGCAGTGACACCGGGGCGGTCGTGGACCGCACCTCGGCGGGCCGATCGGCCTTCAGGTGCAAGATGGTGGCGACCGAGACGGCGACGCCGGCGATCACGGCACCGGCCAGCGACAGATCCGTGATGTTCATGTACTTTTCGGCGTTGTCTCGATCGGCGGGATCCCAATCCTTCTTCCAGGCGTCGTTGTACGAGAGCGCCTGGGTGCCCGCCCACACGGTCACGGCGGTGAGCGCGACCGTGGCGCCCACCCCGGTCCAGAACCACCACTTCGAGGTCAGGGAGCCACCGGTGCCCGGCGCCGCCGGCCCGGTCACGGGGTCCGCGCCGGGCGTCTTGCCGTCCTGACCGGCCTTCTCGCGCGCGAGGCGTTCGCGCTCGGCCTTCTCGGCCTCTTCCAGGCGGAGGCGCTCGTCCTCGGCGGCCTTCTTCTTCTCGAGCTCGTCCACCCACTGGCGGACCTCCTTCTCGACGGCGGCCTTCTTGGCCGCGGGGAGATCCTTGATCGTCGGCAGGGCGTCGAGGAACTTGCGATAGTAGAGCAGCGCCTGCTCAACGTGCTCGAGCAGCCGGTGACACTGGCCCAAGTTGAACCAGATCTTGGGGTCCGGGATGGTCTGGAACGCTTTCTCGAACTGGATGATGGCGTCCTCGTACTTCTGCTCGCCGTACAGCACCCGCGCCGCGTTCATGAAGGCGTCGAAGACCTTCTGGTTCTGGACCTTCGAGGTGCCCTGGGCCGCGGCCCGGGAGCCATCGAACCGGTCGGGGACGGGCGCCGCCGCCAGCAGCACGGCGAACCCCGCGAGCGCCCAGAACCTACAACAGGTCGTTCCCGATCTTTTCATTGGTGGGTCCTTTCATGGCCGGCCCGGTGGCCGGCCGCATGACCGGAGTCGTCACGGTCGCCGGCTGCATGGGGGCCGGCATGGGCGGTGGCGGATCGGTCATCGCCGGCTCGGGCGCGGCTTCGGGCTCCAGGGCGATGACCACCGGCGTCTCGCCGGACTTCGCGTCGACCGTGAACTCCTGCTCCTTCGAGACGAACCCCTTCGCCGACACCTTCACCTGGGCCCGGGTGCCCGGCGCGAACTCCAGCTCCTTTGTCCCCGCGGCCTCGACCGGCTCCTGACCGGCGACCTTCACCTGGATCACCGCCTGGGCGGGCGTGGCCTCGATCCGAACCCGGATCTTCCCGGTCTCTTCAGGCGCCATGGCCGTGACCACGGGACGGGGCTCGGGTTTGGGTTCGTCGGTCTTCACCGCCTTCGCGGGCGTGGTCGGGGACTCCGGGCTCCCGGGGTCGCGGGTGAACCACCAGGCGGCGACGCCGCCGACCAGGATCAGTGCCACGAGACCACCCAGGGCGAGCGCGCGGCCCGGACCGGCCTTGCGCTCCCCGACGAAACTGCCGCCGCCCACCACGCTCGCGCTCCCGGGATCGACCGGCAGCCCCGGATAGGTGGGGTACTGCACCGGCCCGAGATTGGCCGGCGGCGGCGGCGGCGGATAGAACGAGGCCGACCCGCTGTTGGCCCCCGTCCCGTCGCCCAGGCTCGGGTGCTGCCCCGAGGCCGAGAGCGCCGCGGGGATGGGCGCGGCCATGGTGCCGGCGCGCCCGAGGTTCGTGGGGATGACCCAGTCCATGTCGAGACCGGCGCAGGCGGCGCAGAACGCCTCCCACAGGTGGGCGGTGGACTGGTACCGCGTGGTCGGCTCCCGGTGCAGGCAGTTCATCACCACCTGGGCCAGCGGTTCGGGGATCTGGGGATTGACCGAGCGCAGGGGGATCGCCTCGTTGAGCACGTGCCAGGTCACAACCTCGGGGATGCTGACGCCGTCGATGGGGAAGCGGTCGGTCAGGATCTTGTACAGGATGACGCCGAAAGAGTAGATGTCCGAGAGGTACGTGATGCGGTCGTTCTGGCCCAGCGCCTGCTCCGGGCTCATGAACACCGGCGTGCCCAGCACTGCCCCGGTGGAGGTGAGCTGCTCGCCGTCGCGGCGCATGGAGTCCTGGATCTTGGCGATGCCGAAGTCGAGGATCTTCACCACCGTGCGCATGCCTTTCTTCGCCAGGAACACGTTGGAGGGCTTCATGTCGCGATGAATGATGCCCTTCTCATGGACGATGTAGAGGGCGTCGCAGACCTGCTCCACGACGGCGTACAACTCTCGCAGGGTGAACGAGCCGCGCTTCATGCGATGGGAGAGGGTCTCCCCCTGCAGGTACTCCATGGTGTAGTAACTGCGACCGTCGGGGAGCACGCCGAAGTCGAACATCTCGATGATGCCCGGGTGCTCGAGCAGGCCGATGGCGCGGGCCTCGGTCTGGAAACGGTCGACCATGCCGCGGTCCTCGGTGAGGTGGGCCGCCAGGATCTTGATCGCCACCCGTTTGCCGATCTCGGGGTGCTCGCCCAGGTAGACCATCCCCATGGCGCCGGATCCGAGCTTGCGCTGGACCTTGTAATTGCCGATGGTGGTGCCCACGAGGGCGTCGTTCATTTCCTGTCGGGACATCTCGCACCATTCGACCGGCGCCGGGCTCGGGCGATTGACGCGCCCGACGGACCGAATCGACATGACAGGATAGCCCGCTGGCGGAGAATAATCAAGAATATATATTGGGTGGGTTCAGCGTAACTGGGTCCACCAATAAATGAACCCGGCCGATCCGAGGGCCACGAGGAGCAGCAGGCCCAGCACGACGCCGAGGCCTGCGCCCCGCTTCTCGCGCTTCCTCATGAACGAGATGGGCTCGGCGCCGCCCACCGCACGCTGCACACCGGTCCCCGAGCGCTGCGGTCCCGAGTCCTCCACCTGCTGGGTTGGCACGGGGATGGACAGGAGCGGATCGTCCATGTCGGGGAGCACGGCGTCGCTCAATTGGGTGGGCGCGGTGGCAAAGCCCAGGTCAATGGGCGCAGCGCCGGTCTCCTCGAAGGGGTTCTGCGCCTCGCCGAAGGAGACGAGCTGGTTCATCTCCTCCTCGATGAGCTGCCGCAGGAAGCTCTCCGAGCGCGTGCCCAGGGTGGACACGGGGGCCACGATGCGGCTCTCGGTGGAGAGCACCAGGTTGGCGATGTCCCGGCGGGCGACGGCCACCCCCTGGCTGTACAGGAAATTGGTGAGGTCCGCCGCGAGGTCCGCCGCGGTCGGGTAGCGCTTCTCGGGGTCGCGCTCGAGCGCCCGAAGCATGATGGCCTCGAGGGCCTCCGGGACCTTGAGCCAGCGCGACGAGATGGGCGGGATCCGCGCCTCGCGCACCTTCTGGACGGTGTCGAAGTCGGTCTCGCCCAGGAACAGACGCTCGCCGGTGATCATTTCGTAAAGCATGATCCCGACCGCGAAGATGTCGGCGCGGTGGTCGACGGTGGCGCCCACGGTGGCCTCGGGGGACAGGTAACTGAACTTGCCCTTCACCACGCCGGGCTCGGACTTCTCGTTGTCCGCGGCCTTGGCCAGACCGAAGTCCACCAGCTTGACCTCGCCCTGGCGGGACAGCAGGATGTTCGGCGGACTGATGTCGCGGTGGACGATCCCCAGGGGCTTGCCGCTCTCGGGGTGGCGCAGGTTGTGGGCGTAGTCGAGGGCCTCGCAGACGTCCTTGAGGATGTGGACCGCGTGGGGAATCGGGAGGCGGTGCCCCTCGGCCATCTCGAGGATGACGCGCAGGTTCTGCCCCTCGACGAACTCCATCACGATGAAGAAGTGGTCCTCGGTCTTGCCGACGTCGAACACGCTGGCGATGCTGGCATGCTGCAGGTAGAGGCTCAGGCGGGCCTCGTCCATGAACATGCGGACGAATTTGTCATCCTTGATCAGATGGGGCCGTATGCGTTTGATGGCAACGATCTTCTTGAACCCCTGCAGGGTCTCGACCTCGGCCTTGAAGACTTCGGCCATGCCGCCCGCGTCCAGTTTCTTGAGAATCTTGTACCGGGGCGTGCTCATGGAGTTCTGCTTCGTTATGGGGTTGCGAATACCCGCTTCGCCGTTGGTTTTTGTCTCACACCTCCACGACCCGTGTCAACCCTTCTTTTTTCAGACGGGGCCTTGATTTCCCCGCCGCTTCGCCGTATCTTTCGCGCGCCCGATCGTGCTCCGCCGCGCCGGGAAAACCCTCGAGGGAGCCGCAAGAAACCATGGATATTTTTCTCGAATCACTCAAAGCGTTCCTGAGCCCGGTCTGGAAATACGTCGAGGACGAACGCATCTCCGAAATCCTCGTGAACGGCCCCAACGACGTTTGGGTCGAGATGAAGGGCCGCCTGTACAAGACCAAGACCACGTTCACCCCCGACGGCCTGCTCGCCGCGGCGCGCAACATGGCGCAGTACGTCGGACGCCCCCTCAGCGAGGAGCGCCCGCGCCTGGACGCGCGCCTCCCCGACGGCAGCCGCATTCACGTGGTGCTGCCGCCCATCGCCCGCTGCGGCACGGTCATCTCCATCCGCAAGTTCTTCCCCGGCGGCCTGACCATCGAACAGATGGTGAAGTTCGGCTCCATCACCCCAGAGTGCGCGCGGTTCATCGAGACCTGCGTGCTCAACAAGGAGAACATCGTCGTCTCCGGCGGCACCGGCTCGGGCAAGACCACCCTGCTCAACGTCATCTCGTCGTTCATCCCCAACGACGAGCGCATCATCACCATCGAGGACAGCGCCGAGCTCCAGCTCACCCAGGACCACCTGGTGCCCCTCGAGAGCCGGCCGGCCAACGACAAGGGCCACGGCGAGGTGAACATGCGCGACCTTTTGCACTCGAGCCTGCGCCTGCGCCCGGACCGCATCGTCATCGGCGAGGTCCGTGGCGGCGAGGCCTTCGACCTGCTGCAGGCCATGAACACCGGCCACGGCGGCTCCATGTGCACCACCCACGCGAACACGCCCAAGGAGACGCTGGCCCGCCTGGAGAGCCTGGCGCTGCTCTCGGGCGTCGAGCTCCCGCTGGTCGCGGTGCGCTCCCAGGTGGCCGCGGCCATCCACGTGGTCGTGTCCTGCGCGCGCTTCTCCGACGGCACGCGCAAGATCACCCACGTGAGCGAGGTGCTCCCCCTCAACGAGAAGGGCGAGTACCGTGTTCAGGACATCTTCGTGTACAACCAGACCTCGCGCGACGACGACGGTAAAATTCATGGGTACCACACGCCCACGGGCATCCGGCCTCGTTTCCAGCACAAGCTCCTGGCCAACGGCTTCACCGACATGACGGACGACTTCTTCAACCCCGCCGCCTACGGGTACGAACCGCCCGCCTATTTTGAAACAGGCCGCCAATAAATTGTTATACGCTATGTGAAAAACGACCCAACTGTGGCAGGATTTCACATGGCCGTGTATATTTATTAAAGACCCGGGCGCGGCGACGACGGACGCCGACGGTTGAAATCTCAGGATCGGTTTGGAAGTTTGACAGGATTCAATATATGGCCCCATATTTGCAGTGGGGCGACGCGCTCCATGAGGGAGCGGGGAATCCCGGCGGATTCCCAAGGAAGGTGATGGGATGTCACAGACTCAGAAAGATTATCTCGAACGCGCATCGAAGGTGCTGGCCCGCATCGACAATTCATACGCTTATTTCCCCGAGAACGAGACCCCGGTGTTCAACCGCGGCGAGGGAATCTACCTGTACGATCCGGACGGCAACGAATACCTCGACATGGTCGCCGGCTACGGCACGGTGAACCAGGGGCACACGCATCCGCACATCGTGCAGGCGCTGCTCAAGCAGGCCAACCTCCTTGCCCACACCAGCGCCACGCTCACCAACGTGAAGATCGAGCTGGCCGAGAAGCTCGCCGAACTGTCGCCCATCCCGGACACGCTGGTGCATTTCGATCTGGGCGGCGCCCGGGCCACCGAGGGCGCCAAGGTGCTCGTGCGCGCCTACACCGGCAAGCCCAAGGTCATCTCCTTCTCCAACGCCTTCCACGGGCGCTCCTCGGGCTCGCTGTCCATGTACAACGCGGATCAGTTCCAGTTCCTGTACAACGTGCAGAAGGACTACTACACCGCTCCGTATCCGTACTGCCGGCGCTGCCCGTTCGGCAAGACCGACTGCAACTCCTGCTCGTGGGAGTGCCTGGGCAAGGTCCAGGAGATCCTGCGCGAGCACAAGGACGTGGGCGGCATCATCGTGGAGCCCGCGCTGGGCGCCCGCGGCTACATCTTCCCCCCCATGGACTTCTTCAAGCGCCTGCGCCGCATCTGCGACGAGCACAGCGTGCTCCTGATCTCCGACGAGATCCAGATGGGCATGGGGCGCCTCGGCGCCATGTTCGCCAGCGAGATGTACGGCGTCGTGCCCGACCTGATCCTGCTCGCCAAGTCCCTGGCCGGCACCATGTGGCCCCTGTCCGCCATCCTCGGGCGCCGCGCCATCATGAACAGCGTCCGCCCTGGCACCCTGGGGTCGACCTTCGCCGGCGCTCCGCTGGCCTGCGGCGTCGCCCTCGCATCCCTCGAGGTCTTCGAGATGGAGAACCTGTGCGAGCGCTCGCGCACCCTTGGGAAATACTTCCTGGAGCGCCTGCAGGAGCGCTGCAAGGGTTACCCACTGATCGTCCACATCGAGGGCCGCGGCCTGGCCATCGGCATCGAGTTCGAGCTGCCCAACGGCGACCCCGCCACCGCCGAGGTCGAGCGCCTGCACCACATGGCCCTGCGCAAGCGCCTGCTGCTGCAGCGAGGCGGCCCGGCCAAGAACATTATCAACATGATCCCCGCCCTGAACATCTCCCAGGCCGAGATCGACGACGTCGTCGACCGCTTCGTCGAGCTGCTCAACGACCTGCTGCTCGAGCCCCAGGTCGTCGAGAACATGGCCGCCTCGGCCGCCTCGCTGCACACCCCCCGCCCCGAAGAACGTACGAATTAATTTTGATTGTTTCGGCTGCGGCAGCAGCGCTGACAGCGGATGCACGTCAGATCCCGGGTGCTGGTGACGCCGAAGTCGCACGCCGGCAGGATCCGCACGGGGAAGAAGCGGGCGAGCGGCGCCAGCCGGGACAGCAGTTGGAGGGCGGCGCCCAACGGGCAGAAGAACCGGCAGTACGGCCGGAACTGGAACACCGAGGACACGGCGATGGCGAGCGCGATGGGGTAGTACCGGAAGGACTGGGGCGGCAGCGCGAACAGGATCGACAGGGGATCCCAGCCCAGGAAACGCTGGTTCAGGGTCAGCGCGAAGCCCACCAGGGCCGCGCCCAACACGACGTACTTGACGAAACCGGCCGCCCGCACCCAGCGGTTGCGCTTGTCCAGGGGACGCTCGTCGCAGGCCAGCGCCGCCCGCCAGTCGCCGCGCCGCCGCACCAGGCGCGCCACGAAATGTATCCACTCCTGGGCGGCGCCCGCCGGACACAGGAAGGCGCACCACACGGGTCCCACGAGCAAGGCGAGGCCCAGCGCCGCCAACAGCAGGGTCGTCTTCGCCAGCGAGGTGGGGAACACGCCGGTGGTCGCCAGGCCCAGATCTACAAGCCCCAGTTGAAAATTATGCAGCACACCCAGCAGCGCCAGCGAGGCCGCCAGCACGGCCAAACGGCCCAGCGGCAGCGACCGGAACCACAGCACCAGCGCTAGCAGCAGCAGGGCCCCGGGAACGCCCAGGTCGTGCCAGGCGGCGCGGGGCCCCGCGACCAGCCGCGTGTCCGTCTGGACGTGCAGGATTTCAGTGCACACCCGCGCGCGCACCTCGTGGACGACGTGGCGGATCGCCCGCGTCGACAGGGTGGCCCCCGAGACGGTGTCGATGCCCTCCATCAGGCTGCGCGAGGCCGGGAAGCCGGCGAACTTCCCCATCCACGGGGTGAACTTGTCCACGAACGAGGGGGTCTCGTTGTGGGAGCCCAGCCGCACGGACTCGATGGTGCAGGCGTGATCGAAGCGCACGATCACCCCCACCGGGCCGGCGTACCCCTTGATCCCGGTCGCTTGGGGAACCTGGGACGAGTCCACCTCGACGTGCAGGTGACCGTCGGTCATCTCCCGGCGGTGGGGGAACGGCTCCATCACCAGGCTCGAGCCGGTGCGCTGTACGCGGGCGCGGGTCCCCACCGCGTGGAGCGAGGGGAAGAACACCACCACCGCGGCGACGGCGAAGAACGCCCACAGGCCCACCGGAGACCACGGGAACGACCATGAGGCAGGCGGCGCGGGCCTGAGGCCCACCCGCCCGAACCACGTCCAATGGAACACGTACAGCAACAGCGGCGTCAGGAAGGCCAGCCACTGCCACCCTTGGGTCGCGGCGCCGAAGCACCGGGCGAACACCCAGCCGCCCGCGAGGCCGGCCGCGAGCAACACTCCGGAGCGCCAGAACCCCAGCCGCTCCAGCGCGTCCTTTAATATTTCATAATATGCCCACATCGCCACGGGCCAGAACCCCACCAGCAACCAGGGCCGATCCCACGCGAACGCCCACAGCGACAGCGAGACGAACCCGACGAGCGGCAGCAACTGACGCTGCCGCACCAAACGGGGCGCGAGCACCAGCAGCACCGAGGCCTGCAGCAGCCAGAACACGCCGCGCCGCAGCCCGGAGGACAACTCCACCATCGGGGAGCGCGCGGAGAACGCGAGGAAGAAGAGCGCGAAGAACAGCACGAAGAACGTCAGCGCCGCCGCGGCCGCCTCCCGTGCGTAGGGCTCGCGCCCGGGGACGGGGAGCCGGCGGAAAGCCAGGGTGAGGATCGCCAGGGCGCCGAAAAAGCCCAGGTGCCGCCAGGCGAACCCGGCATCCATCCCCCAGGAGAAGTCCGCCTCGACGTAGGACATGCCCCGCACCAGCGCGAAGAAGGCGGCGAACGCAGCCAGCGTCCAGAACAGCGCGTGGAACACCAGCGTCCGGTGGGGGGTCGTGCAGCAGACAGGGGCGGGCTCGCTCGTCATCGTTCGATACACTCCATCAATAAAAACTGCGCGCGAGGCGCGCTCACGGAAGCACGCGCACGGGCACGGCGCTCGACTGGGTGCCCCCCTGCCCCAGTTGGCCCTCGGCGCCCTGCCCCCAGCACCACACGGCGCTGTCCACGGTCAGCACGCAGACGTGTGCACCGCCCACCGCCAGGGCGGAGACCTGCGTCCCGCCAGGCAACAGCGTCTGGGTCGGTTCGGAGCGGTCCGGCCCCTCGCCGATGCCTAGTTGGGCGGCATCGTTGGCGCCCCAGCAGAACACCCGGCCGGCGGCGTCCTGACCGCAACACGAGCGACCCGAGCAGGCCAGATCGGCGAAGACCGTGGCTGGCGGCATGTGCACGGCCGCCGGCGTCGTCGCATCCGCGAACTGACCGTTCCCCAGTTGGCCGCGGTCGCCCGCGCCCCAACACCAGACGTTGCCCGAGGCGTCCAGCGCGCAGGCGTGATCGTCCCCGGCGGTGACGCTGCCGAAAATCAATCCCCCGGAAACCGCCACCGCCGTCGGCGCCAACCGGCCCTGCGCCGCGCCGTCACCGATCTGCCCCCGGTCGCCCCGCCCCCAGCACCAGGCATTGCCAGAGGCGTCCAGCGCGCAGGTGAAGCCCGCGCCGGCCGCGAGCCAGCCGAAGCCGGGCTCCGCCGGGCCGTCCACGGGCGCAAAGACGTCGGCGCCGGTCTGATCCCCCGTGCCCAGTTGTCCGCTGGCGTTGCCGCCGGCGCACCACACGCCGCCAGATCGGAAGAGCGTCGTGTAGGGAAAGAGTGTAGATCTCGGTGG
>CALKWH010000007.1 GCA_938004375.1 uncultured Pseudomonadota bacterium | reverse complement strand
TCCCGCGACCCCCGAGATCTCCACTCTTTCCCTACACGACGCTCTTCCGATCTCCGCACGACCGGCTTGCCCGCCTCGTCGACGACCGCCATCACGCCCAGCAGCCAGGTGGCGGTCGTGTCGCACGACCCGGACGGCGACGGCGGGAGCAGGGCGATCAGGGCGGCGACGAACTTCGGACCGCGCACCGGGATCACGCGCACCCGGGCCAGCTCCGGGATCACGTCCTGCCCGTCCTGGACCTCCAGGCTCTTCAGGTGCCGCGCGAGGAAGGACGACACGTCCACCGCCTTGCCCGGCGCGACGGCGCCCAGGTCGGCGATCAGCGCCTCGATCTCCTTCTCCTGGGGTGAGCGCGGCCAGGCGGGCGCGGGATCGCCGGCCGACGGCCTGGCCTGCGGGAGCTTCGCCGCCGCGGGGGTGTGGGCGGGTCCCTTGCGGCAGGCACAGAGGGTCAGGATCAGCAGAGCCGAGAACAGCAGGCCTGTTTTCATGTCATTTCTCCAGGGATTGTCATGTGCAGGAAGAGATGGGGCGCTAAGGGTCGTCGACCTACTTCGCCCACAGATCCTTCTCGACCTTCACCGCGAAGGTCCCCTTCACCGTGCTGCCCTTGGGGCTGGTGAAGTCGATGCTGCCGCAGATCCACTCGGGGGTGGAGACGGTGAGCGAGGCCTTGCCCTTGGCCTCGGGCATGGAGAGCGTGGGGCCGCTGTTGCTGCCGCCCACGAAATAGCTCACCTGAAAGATCTGCTCGGGGTCCATGAACCCGGCCTTGGCGTACTCGCCGGCGGGGACCTTCATCGCCTTGTAGGCTTCTTCCTGCTTCTCGAAGGCCGTCTCCTCGCTCTTGGATTTGAACGAGACCACGAGGGCGACCTCCTTGGGGTCCTTCGGCAGTTCGACGCCGTACATGCCCAGCGTCGCCTCGTAGTTGGCGAACACGACGTACCCGAGCTTGGCCGTGGCTTTGTCGTTGTAGCGCATGCCGGAGATGTACCCCAGGGTCTTTTTCACGGCGAACGCAGCGTCGAGCTTCAAGCCGTCGCCCTCGGCGGGGGTGAACACCAGCTCGGTCTTCTCGCTGCAGGGCGAGCCGCCGGCCTTGGCTGCGTTGTTCTTGGCACCGGACTTGTCGCCATCGCCCTTGGCGTCGGACTTCTTCTTGCCGCACGAGGCGGCCAACCCCAGGGAGAGGGCGAAGCACAGCACGAGGTACAGGGAGGAACGGACACGGGACAGCATGAGGGACTCCTTGGGTTGTGGGTTGCACCGCGTGTGCGGCGTTGCGACCACAGTACACGAGCGACGCGACAGGTCAAGCGGTTTAGCAACCGTCTCCTGCGCTGCTTGACAATGGCCCCGACAAGGGTACCCTCACGACAGGGCCCGCGCCCGGGAGCCGACCATGCGCCACACCACGGGAATCCTCGTCATCTGGACCGCTGCCTGCTGTCTCTGGGCCTGCGACGACGCCCCTTCCAGGGATTCTTACGCCTTCGTCCCCGGCTACGGGACCATCGCCGACTTCGTGACGCAGCCCGACTTCGCCGCCTTCGTCACCGGCGACGGCACCGGCTTCACCTACTGCACCGGGGTTGCGGGGGACTTCGGCCTGGACGGGGTGTACGAGCCCCACCTGAGGGTCACCGCGTGCCGCAACTGCGGGGACGTGGGCCTGTTGACCGACGAGACCGAGCGCGTGCGGTTTTGCCCGGCGCCCGGCGAGGAGCCCAACGTCTTCGAGACCGGCCTGGGCACGGTTTCCGGCTTCACCTGGCGCACGAAGACCCTGGCCGCCCGCTGCGCCGCCGACCCCGACCTGGTCACGTTCTACACGGCGATGGTGGAGCGCTCAGGCGGCTGCATAAGCACCTGGATCACGGTGGAGACCCACCGCTTCTGGGGCGGCTTCGACGAGTTCACCGACGGTGACCGCGTGGACCTGGTCGTGGCCCGGGAGGGGGACTGTCCGCTCGCCGCGCCGCGCCCCGGGGACTGGTTCCGGCTGGGGCCCATCGAGGATTACTGGGCGCCGGTCACGCTGGTGCGCCGCGGGAACTGCCCGGGCGACGCCGGCTTCCGCCCGGCCATGTGCGCCTTCGTGCAGCCCTGCCTGTTCGGCGACGAGTGCGGCCCGGGCACGTTCTGCAATGTGGGCGCCGAGTACATCCCCACCTGCGTCCCCGACGCCTGCCAGGCGTGCTTCAACGCCGAACAGCTGTGCGGCTGGTTCCACGACTGCACCTTCGACGCCTGCTCCCCCATCGAGTGACCGGACGGTCAGCGTCGCAGCGTGAGCACCACCACCTCGGGCGGGTTGAACAGCCGCACCGGCGGGCCCCAGAAGCCGGCGCCGGCGGTCACGAACACGCGCAGGGCGCCGTGACGCGACAGCCCGGCGCCGCCGCCGGGCAGGTGCGGCGAGAGCAGGGTGAGCGGGAAGAACTGGCCGCCGTGGGTGTGACCGGAGATCATCAGGTGATACCCGGCCTCGGCCGCCGCGGGCGCGGTGGTGGGCCGGTGGGCGAGCAGGATCCGGTAATCCGCGGGCGGCGCGTCGCGCAGGCTGAGCCCGGGGCCCGGGTCTTTGGGTTGGGGCCCGCCGGACCAGCGCTGCCGGTCCGGGATGCCGCCCAGGAGCCACCGCGCTCCGTCCCGCTCGAAGGCCCGAGAGTCGTTGGACAGCACCGTGAGCCCCAGGGCCGTGAGCCCCGTGCGCCAGTCCGGCCAGCCCCAGTAAAGCTCGTGGTTCCCCGACACGAAGAAGGCGGGCTGGTTCAACTCCCGCAGCGGCGCCAGCATGGGTTCCACGGCCTCCCAGGGGCCGTCGACCAGGTCGCCGACGATGACGACCAGGTCCGCGTCCTGCGCGTTGAGCGCGCGCACCACCCGGGCCACGTGCTCGCGCCCCAGGGTCGGCCCGACGTGCAGGTCGCTCACCACAGCGATGCGCAGGCCGTCGAGCCCGGGCGGCAGCCGGTCGTCGCGCACCGTCACCTCGCGCACCACCGGCGGCGCCAGCGCCTGGTAGACGCCCAACGCCAGCAGCACGGCGGCGAGCCCGGTGACGGCCAGCGTTGAATGTTGCAGCAACTTTTGACGTTTCTCCGGCGCCTCGGGCAGCGCACGGCGCCCGGCGAAGCGCACGAGCCCGCGGTCGACCCCCAGCGCCGCCCACCACAGCAGGTCCCGCGCGAGCACGAAAAAGGCCAGGATCAAAAAGAAAACCATCACCACGTAAAATCCCGCCAGCACCCCCTCGAGGTGCTCGAACCGGGTCACGCGATCCACGCGCCGGAACAGGTAGATGATGGGATACAGCGCGACCAGCGCGCCCAGGATCCAGCCCCGGCGCCGCACGGTGAGCGGCAGGAACCGCACGAACCGGCGGGCGAACCAGAACAGCAGGCCCGCGTAGGCAGCCACCGTGACGGTGATGAACAGGACGTACTTCCACCAGGCCATGGGCGCCCTCCGTCCACCCAATGTAGACACGTCTACCGGAAAGGGCAACCCATCCCCGGAGTTTCGACAAAATTTTGTGGATCATCCAGCCGACTGTGCTATTTCCAATACCGGAAAGGAGCTCCATGATGAAAATACACACTGACTTAGCCTGTTTCATGCTCACCGGTATCCTCCTGGCCGCGACGCCCGGCTGCGGCGACGACGGCCCCAAAACGGTCCATCCCAGGATGGTCAAGTCCGACCTGCCGCGCGACACCTCCACCGCCTTGACGGACCCGGTGGTCGTCGCCCAGGTGCGGGGCAACCACGACTTCGCCTTCGACGCCTACCACGGCATCGCCGGCGGGGGTGACGAAAACGTGGTGTTCTCCCCCTACTCCGTGACCACCGCGTTCGGCATGCAGTGGGCCGGCGCGCTGGGCCAGACCGCCGACGAGATCGCCGACGTGATGGGGTTCGTCGGATCCCAGGACGACGTGCACCGGACCCTGGGCGCCCTGGATCTCCACTTCGACACCATCGGCGCCGAGGATCCCGCCATCTTCCGGCTCTCGGTCGCCAACGCGATGTGGGCCCTGCCCAGGGTCGAACTGCAGACCCCGTTTCTGGACGTGCTCGCCCGGTACTACGACACCGGCATGTACCTGCTCGACTTCGAGGGGGACGCCGATGGCTCGCGCCGCACCATCAACGCCTGGGTCGAGCAGGAGACGAACCACACCATCCGCGACCTTCTGCCCGCCGAATACAACGACCTGCTCTCTAGGGCGTGGTTGGTGCTCACCAACGCCATCTACTTCAAAGCCGACTGGGAGAACGAGTTCAACGCCAGCCTGACCGGCCCGGGGACCTTCCACACTCCCGAAGGCGACGTCAGCGCGCAGATGATGTTCCAGGATTCGCTGTCGGCCCGGTACTTCGCGGGGGCCGGCTTTGAAGCCGTGGAGCTCCCGTACAAGGGCGGACACACGGCCATGCTCATCCTGGTGCCCGAGGCCGGCGGCCTCGACGCGTTCGAGCAGACCCTGGACGCCACGGCCTACCTCGACATCGTGGACCGGCTCGCCCCCGAGACGCTGAGCCTGCACCTGCCGAAGTTCCGCTACGAGCTGGAGACGCGCTTCGACGAACTCCTGAAGGGGTTGGGCATGGAGCTGGCGTTCGACGACCGGGCCGACTTTTCGGGCATCCATGGCGGCTCCGCGGTCCCGTTCTTCATCGGCGCGGTCGTCCACAAGGCCTTCATCGCCCTCGACGAGCAGGGCACCGAGGCCGGCGCCGCCACCGCCATCATCAGCGCGAACAACTGCGACGGCGGCCTCCCGGTCACCGTGGACCGCCCGTTCCTCTACATCATCCGCGAGCTCTCCACCGGCACCATCCTCTTCCTGGGCCGCGTGACCGATCCGACGAAATGACCCCGGCCGCGCTCCTGGCCGGTCACCGAGAGGCTTGTATTCTGGGGGGTTCGGTGACATAAAATTGCCACGCAAGGAGTCGAATCATGCGCCACCTCACAACCGGAACTGAACCTGCATCGTGTCACCTCTTCGGGGCTCATCGGATCCTCTGGGCCACGTCCTGTCTGCTGATGATCCTCACGGGGGCCTGCTCCTCCAAGGGAAAGGACGGGCCGCCCGCAGCCGGCGCCCCGGACAAGACGGCGACCGCCCCTGTGACCCCGCCCCCCAAGGCCGGGTCAACGGCCGGAATGACCCCCGACTCGCCCCCCGATCCCGGCAAGACGGATCCCGCGGTCGCGAAGGCCGCCCCGGCGGGGCTGCCCGGGCGGGCGAAGACGCCCAACAGCGCGCTCATCGAGTACGAGAAGACCGGCCACCAACCGATCCCCGCCCCCGTCGTCGTCCTGGCGAAGTCCGTCGAGGGCAAGGACGCCGCCGCCCTCGTCGCCGGCGACTTCGAGCCCATGCTCCGGGCGCTCGCTACCGGTCTGTCGGCGCTGTCCACGAAGGCGGGTGATCCGGGCGAGGTCTTCTCGAAGGTCTTCCCCGGGTTCAAGCCGGCCGCGGAGAACTGGAAGACCCTCCCCGCCAGGGCCACCGTGAGCGTGCTGGAGCTCCAGGATCAGGCCGTGCTGGGGCTGCTGGTCCGCGTCACTCCCGAGGGCTTCAGGCGCTGCGCCGAGGACAACACCGCCCGGGAGGGCTTCTTCGGCGTCTTCGTGACCGCGTCCGAGGCCGGACCGCGGCTGACCGTCCACGAGTTCGACAAACTGGAGCCGTTCGACGGGTTCGACGCCGTCCCCCAGGTCGTGAAGCTGCCGAACCCCGGCGGCGCCGCAGCCATCATCGCCTACAGGACCGGCAACATCGAAAAGGAAATCCAGGACAAGGTCACCAAAGGCCTCTATTGCAAGCCCGGGAGCGACCCCAGCGAATTCTCCAGGTCGTTTCACACGGTCTTTGTGTTCGAAAACGGCATGTTGCAGGCCATGCGGACCCTCCAGGCGACCGAATCCTCCACCACCGTCGGCAGGACCACCGAATACCGGGCCAGCCTCTCGTGGTTCGTGACCGGGGACGGCCTGTTCCTGATGGACACCGTCGTCGAACACAACTCGTATCCCGACACGACCGGCGAGTCGGATGACGTCCGGATCGTGTGTTCCAGGACGGATTATCTCTTCGATGCGGGCGGGAACGGGCTGTTGAGGCAGTTGACGCCGGGCTCGGTGGAAAAACTCCGCGCGATCAAGGACTACGAAAAGGTCAGCAAGGCCGTCGAGCTCGCGGACGCCAAGGGCTGCGCAGCCCTGTTGAAGAAATAGCGGCGTCGATCAGGGGCGCGTCTGCACGGGGCTGAGCTGGTTGTTCCGGATGGTGCCGTCGCCGGTCTCCCCGTCCTCGTTGTAGCCCCAGCACCACACCAACCCGCCGCTGACGGCGCAGGCATGGGAGTCCCCCAGGCCGAGGGCGTCGACCGCGGTGAGCCCCGGCACGGCCAGCGGAAGGCTCGAGTCCGTCGTGGTGCCGACGCCCAGCTGGCCGTAATCATTGTCACCCCAGCAGCGCACCGTCCCGTCCAGGAGTCGCGCACACGTGAAATGGGCCCCGCCGGCGAGCGCGGTCACCCCGGACAGCCCGGAGACCTGGACCGGCGACGAGGTGGACCCGGTGGTGGTGCCGTTCCCGAGCTGGCCCTGGTCGTTGCTCCCCCAGCACCGCGCCGAGCCGTCACCGAGGACCGCGCAGGTGTGGTTGTTGCCCGCGGCCAGCTGCGTGACGCCGGTGAGCCCCACCACCACCGCGGGGATCGCCTGCACGGCGCTGCTGTCGGTGTTTCCCATCTGCCGGAAGTTGTTGCGGCCCCAGCACCGCACGGTGCCGTCAGCGAGCAGGGCGCAGGTGTGGTGCTCGCCGGCGGCCACGGCCTGGGCGGGTCCGAGGCCAGCCACCGCGACCGGGGTGGCCTGGTCCCCGGAGCCCTGGGACACCTGCTGGTAGTCGTTGTCGCCCCAGCACCAGACCCCGCCGTCGGTGCGCACGACGCAGGTGTGATACACACCCGCCTCCAGCGTGGTGACGCCGGTCAGGGAAAGGGTCACCGGGGTGGAGGAAAGGTTGGTGGTGCCGTCCCCGAGCTGGGACTCGTCGTTGTTCCCCCAGCACCGCACGCCGCCGTCGCCCATCAGCGCGCAGGTGTGGGTGTTGCCTGCGGATACGGCCTCGGCCGAGGCCAGATTGGCGACCGCAGCGGGGGTGGGACGCTCGACCGAGTCCCCGGTCCCGAGTTGGGAGTTGTTGTTGGCGCCCCAGCAGCGCACGCCGCCGTTGGAGAGGACCGCGCAGGTGTGGATGTAGCCGCCGGTGAGCGTCGTCGCGTCCGCGCAGCCTGCCGTGTCGAGCGTGCAGTCGCCGGCGCAGACGAGGGTCCCCGAGAAGAAGTCGGAATCCCGGCAGGTCGCCGCCCCCAGGTCGACCTCGTCACAGGCCTCATGATCCTCCTGGATGACGCCGTCGCCGCAGGCGCCTCCGCAGCCGCTGAAGTCCCACGTGCAGCCCGCCGCGCAAGCCAGGGTACCGTCGTACTGGCCCAGCGACCCGCAGGTCTGACCGTCCAGGTCGGTCAGATCGCAGTCCTCGTCGAACAGATTGACGACGCCGTCCCCGCAGGTGCCCGCCAGCTCGCAGCCGGAGGTGTCCAGCCGGCAGGCCGCCGTGCACGAGAGCGTGCCCAGCCCCAGTCCCAGGCCCTGGCAGCTCTTCCCGCCCAAATCGGCGCCCTCACACTGCTCGGAGAATCCGGTCTGGATGATGCCGTCGCCGCAGGTCCCCGTGCACACGGTCAGGTCCAGGGAGCAGTCGGGCCGGCAGCTCAACTCGCCCTGCTGTTCGTAGAAGCCCAGATCCGTGCAGCGTTGGACCGAGAAAACCGCGCCGTCGCAGCCCTCCCCGGGGTCGAGCACCCCGTCCCCGCACGCCGAGGTGGTCTTCACCTTGGTCTCGCAGGCGACGGTGGACAACGACAGGAAGAGGACGGCGACGAACAGGCGTTTCATGGATGCGACTCCCGGGCCGGGGGCCCGAACGGCGATGCTACCGCGCCCGACCCCGCTTTTCAACCGGGGAATTCGGTGTCAGAAGGTCCAGCCGACGTTGAGGTTGAGCAGAAGTTGGCCCTTGGAGTCGGAGTCGCTCTCACCTTCGGACTCGGCGGAGACGACGGTGTAGCCGTAGCCGAGTTGCAGGATCAGCGCGAGCCCGAACGAGAAGGTGTGCTTGTAGCCGACGTAGCCGCTCACGCTCAAACCCGCCCCCTTGGCGGTCACGCCGTTTGACTCCATGTCGGCGTACAGGTACAGCGCCTCGGCGCCCACGTGCAGGCCCTTGCGGAAGCCTCCCCACAAATAGTAGTTGCCCTGGGCGCCCACCTCGAAGACCGTGCCCTTCACCTCGGAGCCCAGGCTGTCCTCGACCGTGAGCGAGCCCGCGCCCAGGATGCCCGCGACGCCGAGCTTGCCGTTGACGTTGTATTCGGCCATGAGCTCGCCCACCGGCAGCGCCAGGTGCACGGGCGAGAGCGAGACGGTGAAACGGGCCTCTGGCGCAGCGGGTGCCGGAGTCGGCGCAGCAGCAGCGGCCGGGGCAGGCGCCGGTGCCGCGTCGGGCGGCGGTGGCACCTGCGCGAACGCGGGGGTGGCCAGGGAGAGGAAAAGCATACAAATCAGAGCGGTCGCGAAGCGGTAGTGCATGGGAACCTCCAGGGAAAATATCATCCGCGCCTGTGAACGGTTGTCAACCGGCAACATTTCAAGTCGCGAGAGAAGACGCGAAGCAGAGCTTGCGCACTCCCTTTGACGATGATGAGCACGAGTTCACCACCGAAGCAAAGCAGGGGGGTGTCGGGGGGATTTCCGGCCTCGGCCGACCCGTGCAGCGCTTGAAAGAAGCTATCGATGCCGGGCCGGCGTCCCCCTGACCTGAGGGTCCGGGAGCTGCGCTCCCGGAAAGAAAAGATAGAATAAAAACAAATAGTTACGCCCGCTGCCAGGCTAGAACTCAATAACAAATATAAACGAGAAGCCGTCGGAGACCGGCCGGTCGTGGCGGTTTGGCCACGACCGGTGAACACGAAGCCGGAAGAAGAAGAAGAAGAAGAAGAAGTGAAGAGCCCCGCGGTGCGACCGTCCCCGGTCGCCCGGCGGGGAAGACCCGCGGTGCCAGGTCACCGCACTCCTTGTGGATGAGGAAAACGCGCTTTTTTGCGCGAACGCATGGGCCGCGTTAGGGTCGTTCCCACGAAGGAGGCCGAGGGCCGACGACATGCGTGGTGACCGGATTTTGCTGCTCGCGATGTGCCTGACCATGACCACCTGCGCGCCCGCGCCCGGAGCGCGCCGGACGACGGCTCCCGAGGCCGCGGCGCCGCCGGCCAAGCTGGCGATCGAGACGCCGTCCCAGCGCCGCACCCGTGCGCTCGCCCACCTGCTGCGCCTCGCCGAGAAGCCGCGGCTCAGCGCGACGGACCTGCAGGGCACCTTCGCGTCCGACCGCCTCACCACCGAGGAAGGCGTGGCCACGCTTGTATCTGGGCTCGACAGCCCCGACGCCGACGTGCGCGACGACGCCCGCCGCCTGCTGTGGCAGCTGCCCGCCGAGTTCCACCCGGAGCTGGTGCGGCTGTGCCCGGGCCGGCACCGGGGGCTGGTGGCCCAGATCCTGGCCGGCCTTGGGCCGCGGGCCGCCGTGTGGATGAACGACCTGCTCTCCTGGCACGCCGTGGCCGAGGATCCCCTGACGCGCCTCGCCATCTTCAACGCCCTGGGCGTCATCGCGCCGGCGCACCCCGAGGCGCAGGCGGCCTTCACCCGCGGCCTCACCGATCCCGACGCCCAGATCCGGCTGTTCGCCGTCACCTACCTGATCGACGTCCCCGAGTCTCGCCCCCTGGTCGAGACCACGCTGAAGGTCCTGCGCCTGTCCAAGGACCGCACCATCGCCGAGACCGCCCGCTTCTGGCAGGACTTCCTGAAGAACTCCCGCTTCGCCCGCCTGGAAAAGTGAAAAAAAGCGCGAATTATCGTTCGCGTGCATTTTCGGACTTGTAATTCCGATATGCGGCGTTATAAATGGCGTTGTCCTACCGGAGGAACCTCATGGACCACTTCATCCCCGATTCCCGAATCCACGAGCTCATGAACGCCACGACCGACGCCGGCCGGGTGCGCGAGATCCTCGCCAAGAGCCGCCGCCTCGAGCGCCTCTCGATGGAAGAGACCGCCGCGCTGCTCGCCGTGACCGACGCCGACCTGATGCAGGAGATCTTCGAGTCCGCCCGGGCCGTCAAGGAAGATATTTACGGTTCCAGGCTGGTGCTGTTCGCCCCGCTCTACATCTCCAACCTGTGCAAGAACGACTGCGCCTACTGCGCCTTCCGCGTCTCGAACAAGGGCGTGAAGCGCCGCGCGCTCTCCATGGCCGAGATCAAGGCAGAGACCGAGTTTCTCCTCAAGACCGGCCAGAAGCGCGTGCTGCTGGTTTCCGGCGAGGCGTATCCCCGCGACGGCCTGGACTACGTGCTCGACGCCATCGCCACGGTCTACTCGGCGCGGGACGGGCAGAACAGCATCCGGCGCCTGAACGTCAACATCGCCCCCCTCGAGGTCGCGGATTTCGCGCGCCTGAAGGAGGCCGAGGTCGGCACCTACCAGATCTTCCAGGAGACCTACCACGAGCCCACCTACCGCCAGCTCCACACCTTCGGCCCCAAGGCCGACTACGGCTACCGGCTCTCGGCCATCGACCGCGCCTTTTCGGGCGGCCTCGACGACGTGGGCGTGGGCATCCTGTTCGGCCTGTACGACCACCGCTACGAGGTCCTCGCGCTCATGGCGCACATCGAGCACCTCGAGAAGGACTTCGGCATGGGCCCGCACACCATCTCCGTGCCGCGCCTCGAGCCCGCCGAGGGCGCGCCGCTCGCCGCCCGCCCGCCGTATCCGGTGTCCGACGACGAGTTCAAAAAGATCATCGCCGTGCTGCGCCTCTCGGTGCCCTACACCGGGTTGATCCTGAGCACCCGCGAGACCCCCGAGATCCGCGCGGCCAGCTTCGACCTGGGCGTGTCCCAGATCTCGGCCGGCAGCCGCACCAACCCCGGCGGCTACAGCGAGGACGGCGCCTGCGAGCAGTTCAGCCTGGGCGACCACCGTGCGCTCGACGAGGTCGTGCGTGACATCGTCGCCCACGGATACCTGCCGTCGTTCTGCACCTCGTGCTACCGCCTTGGCCGCACGGGGCTCGACTTCATGGAGTTCGCCAAGCCCGGCGCCATCAAGGAGAAGTGCCTGCCCAACGCGCTGGTCACCTTCGAGGAGTACCTGATCGACTATGCCTCCGAGGAGACCAAGGCCGCCGGCCGCGCCCTCATGGAGCGCAAGCTCGCCGACGTGCCCGACCACGTGCGCCTGACCGTCAACGGCATGCTCTCGAAGATCCGCGCCGGCGAGCGCGACCTGTTCATGTGACCACCATGACCACGCGCACCGAACGCGACGCCCTCGGCCCTTTCGCCGTCCCCTCCGACGCGCTCTACGGCATCCACACGGCCCGCGCGCTGTCGCACTTTCCGGCCACCGGCTGCGCCTTCTCCCCCGAGCTCTGGCGCGCGCTCGCCACGGTCAAGCTCGCCTGCGCCCGGGTCAACGCCGAGCAGGGCCACCTGAAAGACCCGGTGGCCGCCGCGCTGATCGACGCGCTCACCGAAATGGCCGCCGGTGCCCATGCCGAATGGTTCGTCGTGGATCCCCACAGCGGCGGCGCCGGCACCTCCGTCAACATGAACGTCAACGAGGTGGCGGCCAACCTCGCCGGCCTGAAGCTCGGTCACGCGCCCGGCACCTACGCCATCGATCCTCTCGCCCACGTGAACCTGCACCAGAGCACCAACGACGTGTTCCCCACGGCCGTCCACGTGGCCGCCCTGTGGCTGCTCGAGGCGCTCGAGGAGGCCCTCAACCGCCTGGTGCTGCAACTGCAGGAGCTCGAGCGCCGCTTCGCCGGGGTGATCAAGCTCGGGCGCACGCAACTGACGCCCGCGGTGCCCACCACCCTGGGGCGTTCGTTTTCGACCTTCGCCGAGGCCATGTCCCGCGACCGCTGGCGGGTGTTCAAGGCCCGCGAGCGGCTGCGCACGGTGAACCTGGGTGGCACCGCCATCGGCACGGGCCTCGCCGCGCCGCGCCCGTTCATCCTGCAGGCCACGACGAAGCTGCGCGAGCTCACGCGGCTGCCGCTGGCCCGCGCGGAGAACCTGGTGGACGCCACGGCCAACCACGACCAACTCGCTGAGGCCTTCGCCATCGTCAAGGTCGTGGCCGTGGACCTCGAGAAGCTGGCCCACGACCTGCGCCTGATGCACCTGCTCGGCGAGGTGCGGCTCCCGCCCGTGCAGGTGGGCTCGTCGATCATGCCCGGCAAGTTCAACCCGGTGATCTGCGAGGCCGCCGAGGCCGCCGCCGTGCGCGTCCAGGGTGACGAGGCCACCTGCGCCCGGCTCTTCGCCCACGGCGAGCTCGAGCTCAACGCCTTTTTGCCTCTCGCCGCGTACCTGATGCTGCATGCGCTGACGCTGCTCACCCAGGTCGCCGATCAACTGCGCGAACACGCCCTCGCGGGCCTCGGGACCGACGAGCTCCGCCTGCGCGCCGCGCTGGTGTCCCACCCCGCGTCCGCCACCCTGCTCATCGCCGCCCACGGGCACGCGGTCGCCGAGCGGGTGGCCCTGCGCATGCGGGACACCGGCGAGGATCTGGCTGCGGCCTGCGCCGCCCTCGGCGTGGCCGACGCCACCGCCCTCGAGGACCTGCTGCGCCCCGAGCGCATCCTGGCGCTGGGGTTCACGCCCGCGCCCCCCGTTGGAGATGACACATGAACCACACCCCCCGCTCCAACCGCACCCACATCGCGGTCCTCGGCCGGCGCAACGTCGGCAAGAGCGCCTTCATGAACGCTTTTTTGGGCCAGGAGATGTCCATCGTCTCGGACACCCCGGGCACCACGACGGATCCGGTGGAGAAGAGCTACGAGCTGCAGCCTTTCGGCCCGGTGGTGCTCATCGACACCGCCGGCGTGGACGACGAGGGCGAGCTCGGCGAGAAGCGCGTGGAGAAGACCCGCAAGGCGCTGACGCGGGCGGACCTGGCCGTGCTGATCTGCGAAGTCGGCGTGTTCTCGCGGTACGAGGCCGCCCTGGTGGACGACCTGCAGGCCGCCCGGGTGCCCTTCGTGCTGCTGGCGGGCAAGGCCGACCTGGCCGACGAGGCGGCCCTCTCGGCGTTCGTCGCCGATCTCGACGCGCGCTTCGAGCAGACGCCCGTGCTGCGCTTCTCGGCCACGAGCGCGCAGGACGTCGAGCGGGTGAAGGACGCGCTGGCGCGCCTGGCGGCGGCCAAGGGCGAGGATCTGCCCATCGTGGCGGACCTGGTCCACCCCCCCGCCACCGTGGTGCTGGTGGTACCCATCGACAAGGAGGCCCCCAAGGGCCGCCTGATCCTGCCCCAGGTCCAGACGCTGCGGGAGCTCCTCGACGCGGACGTGACGACCGTGGTGGTGAAGGAGCGCGAGCTCGAGCACACCCTGCGCCACGTGCTGCGGGATCCCCCTGCGTTGGTGATCACCGACAGCCAGGCGTTCTTGAAGGTCGACGCCGACGTGCCCCCCGAGGTGCCGCTCACGAGCTTCTCGATCCTGTTCGCCCGCCACAAGGGCGACCTGGCCGAGAACGTGCGCGGCGTGCGCGCCATCCCGA
>CALKWH010000006.1 GCA_938004375.1 uncultured Pseudomonadota bacterium | reverse complement strand
CCACCGAGATCTACACTCTTTCCCTACACGACGCTCTTCCGATCTGTCATTCTGGATGAGGCGCAGGTCGCATTTCAGAAGACGCAGTACCGGTCCTTCGAGGATTTCACGGAGACGTTCGATGCAGTGCTCGAGAAGATCCTGTCGGTGACGGATCATCGCAGAAACGGACTGGTGCAACGAATCGGTTTGAGGTACGCAAACAGCATCTCCCACCGGTCGCCCGACCGCAGACCGGAATACTATTTGAAGAAGGAGTTTTTAGGGGTTTGTGACGAAGTCTTCAAAGAAAACACCAAGGTGCTGGGCGGGTTGACTGTGGGAAAGACGAACTTGACGAATGGCCGGGAGGGAACCCTGGCGGTCCGAATCATGACTACCCAGGGAGTGAGGGTTCCGCCTGATTTGCAGGAATTTGCGTCCCCTCCGAGTCCGGAAGACCAGAATGTCCAGTTTACGCTGCTTGATTTGGATCATTCCTGGACGGGGAGCATGGACCTGGAAAAGTTGGAAAACCGGATGGACGATGTTTTCTCGGATCTCCATGAGAAAATCAATGAAGTGTTTTTCGGTCATCTCGTGACGAAAGGCGCTATGGAGGAATGGCGATGAGTCCGAATGAAATCCGCTCCTCTCCATTTGACATCTCCCCGATTGACTATTTGACGGATTGCACCACGTATTTGCCTGTTCAGGTTGCAAATCCAGGCTTGATTCGCAATACGGCGGCTGCATTTGGGCTGTTATTGATGACAACCTCAGCCGTCCCAACGACGTTCCCTGCCGGTTCTCTCCCGGTCACGTCTCCGGGCATCATGGTCGCCAGTATAGCCGAGTCAGCCCAGGCCCAGTCATTGACCTCCATCGCCCAGACCAGACAGGTTGTGGACAGGCTGGGGCTGAGCAAGGCCGAGCTGGCCAGGTTGTTGGGCGTCTCACGGCCGACCCTGTATGCATGGCTGTCCGGAGAGGGAACCCCCGCCGGCGAAAACGCGGAAATCCTGGGTCACCTTGCCGAGGTGGTGGCGACGCTCGGGGATTGGCCCGGGCCCCTGTTTTGGGAGTACGTCAAGCAGCCGCTCCCCGGCGAGTCTGGAAGCATCCTGGCGCTGCTTGTCGACAGAGCCTGGGCTGAACCAAACCTGCGGCGACTGATTGATCGCGCAAAACGGATGACGATGGAGCGGGATGCCCAGCTGGCCCGGATGATGAACGCCGGTGAAAAGTCTTCGTCGCGGGAACGCGAAAAAACGCTGACCCAGAACTTGCAGGATCTGGGGCTGGACGGCTAGCGGGAAGCACATGAGCTCCGGGAAACCCTCCTATGAGTTGTTGCGACAGGGAAGTGTGGTCTCCGAGTCCCTGATTGGGATCATACTGGATGCATGTGTCGATCAGAAACCGGTTTTTTCGGTTCCGCATCGTTTGCTTGTTGTCTCTCAGGACTGCGATATTGTCGCGCCAACCAAGAAAGAACCTTACATCGAGCTCATACCGGTCGAGGTATGCAAAAATGCAGATTCCGGAATAATGCATGGCAAAAGCTCGCGGCAGATGGTCCTTTGCGCGGGGGAGACCATTCTGAAAATGTGCGTGCACGATCGATTCCGTGTACCAAAGGATGCGGTCGAGTGGGTACTTGATAGCGACTGCATTCTTCCAGAAGCCGAGGTGGATGAATTAAAAAGGTGGCTGGCCAGACGCTACCAACGCGCGGCTTTCCCTGGTGAATTCGAATCGAGAATTCGTCAGAAGAAAGTTGAAATGGATGAGTTGTTGAGCGGTGATGATGCACGGAATGTTTCGGCGATCTATTTGAAAACCAGCCGGGAAGAGTTACCTAGTGATCAGCCTTATCAACTGGATGTCCTGCTCGCCAAGGAAGCATCCATTCCGACGGAACCATTCGAGGAGGCCCTGGAAGGCATCCTGAATTCGTGTGATGGCATCATCGTCGGCGAGCTTGATTGCAAGCTGGAGAAGGACATCACGCTGGGATTGCTGCGTGAATACCTTCGCTGGAATGTGGATTTCTACAGTACATTTGAAGACGAAGGGGTCGCGCATCCTTTGGAAGAATAAAACAACTGGACCAGAAGGGCAGGGATGGGACGAGCGCTACTCGAGGTAGCCCACGCACACGCTCGAATCGTGGCAGAGGCTGTCGATGTAGAGGCCGCAGTTCCACCGAAAAAAAGTGAAAATCTCCGCAACTTTTCCCGCGGGCCTCCGAAAATGAGGTGGTTGGAGCGGAAGAGATGGGATACAACATGCCGATCATGAAGCGACCCCCGATCACCCCCACGCTGTTCCCCGCCGGCCTCGGCAAGGCCGGGCAGGAGGAGACGTGGACCGGCGAGATCCAGACGGTGACCTTCCACAACCCCGAGAACGGGTACGCCGTGCTCCGGATGCGCGCGGATCTCGACGGCGCGATGATCACCCTGGTGGGCACCATCTCCGAGCCCCAGGAGGGCTGGTGGATCCGCGTCACGGGGGTGTGGGAGGAGAGCCCGCGCTACGGCGCCCAGCTGCGCATCAAGACCTGGGAGTTCGCGTCCCCGGCGGGCCGGGAGGGCCTGGTGCGGTTCCTCGGCGGCGGCTTCATCTCCGGGATCGGGCCGGCCATGGCCGCGCGCATCGTCGAGCGCTTCGGGGACCAGACCCTGGAGGTCATCGAGAAGAAGCCCTCGCGCCTCGCCGAGGTCGACGGCATCGGGCGGGCCCGCACCAAGACCATCCGCGAGTCCTACGCCCGGTACAAGCACCTGGCCGAGGTCTTCGTCTTCCTCCAGAGCTACGGGGTGGGCCCGGGCACCGCGCACCGCATCTACAACAAGTACAAGGAGCACAGCATCGCCGTGCTGCGCAGCGACCCGTACCGGCTGGCCATGGAGGTGCAGGGCATCGGCTTCCTCACCGCGGATCGCATCGCCCAGGCCATGGGCGTCGCGAAGGACGCCCCGCGCCGCCTGGAGGCCGCCTGCCTGTTCTCGCTGCAGCAGGCCGAGCTCGACGGACACCTGTTCCTGCCCGGCGACGAGCTCGAGGAGCGGACGAAGGCCTTCTTGCAGTGCGACGACTTCGACGTGGCCGCCGTGGCCGCCGAGCTGGCGCGGCAGCGGCGCGTCCACCTCGAGGAGGACCGGGCGTACCTGCCGTTCTTCCACCACGCGGAGAAGAAGACCGCGCAGAACCTCGCCCGCATGACCCACGGGCGCGGGCGCTTCCCCGCCGCCGCGCTCTCCCGGCTGGACGCATTCGTGCGCGAGTGCATGGCGCTCGAGCTCGAGCCCGAGCAGAAGGCGGCCGTGCGCACGGCGCTGTCCCGGGAGCTCACCATCGTCACCGGCGGTCCCGGCACCGGCAAGACCACGCTGATCCGGGCCATCGTGGCGGCCGCGAAGAAGGCGGACCTGACCGTGCTGCTGGCCGCCCCCACCGGCCGCGCGGCGCGCCGGCTGTCCGAGGCCACCGGCCACCCCGCGGCCACGCTCCACCGGCTGCTCGAGTTCGCGCCCCAGACCCAGAAGTTCGGCCGCTGCCGCGCCAACCCGCTGGACGCGGGGCTGGTGGTGGTCGACGAGGTCTCCATGGTCGACCTGCCGCTGATGTACGCGCTCACCGAGGCGCTGGCCCCCGGGACCTCGTTGTGCTGCGTGGGGGACGTGGACCAGCTGCCGTCGGTGGGCCCGGGGCAGGTGCTGCGCGACCTGATCGACTCCGCGGTCATCCCGGTGGTGCGCCTGCAGAAGGTGTTCCGCCAGGCCCAGGGGAGCATGATCGTCTCGGCCGCCCACGAGATCAACGAGGGGCGCTTCGAGTCCCAGGGGAAGGGCACCCTGGGGGACCTGTTCTTCATCGAGCGCGAGGAGCCCGAGGCCGTCGCCCGGGTCGTCCACGAGCTGGCCACCGCGCGCGTCCCGTCGTCCTACGGGCTCGATCCGCTCCTCGAGATCCAGGTGCTCACGCCCATGCACAAGGGGCTCATCGGCACCGAGGCGCTCAACCTCCAGCTGCAGGCCACCCTCAACCCCGACGGACAGCCCTTCACGGTGGCGGGCCGCCCCTGGCGCGTGGGGGACAAGATCCTGCAGACGAGGAACAACTACGACGCCAACGTGTTCAACGGCGACCTGGGGGTCATCACCGGCTTCGATGCGAAGGAGCGCCAGGTGCGCGTGCGCTTCGACGACCGGGACCTGACCCTGCCCCAGGAGCACCTGGCCGAGTGCCAGCTCTCGTACGCCATCTCCATCCACAAGAGCCAGGGCAGCGAGTACCCCGCCGTGATCATCCCGCTGCACACCCAGCACACGGTCATGCTCCAGCGCAACCTGCTCTACACGGCCATCACCCGCGCCCGGCGCCTGGTGGCCATCGTCGGCAGCAAGAAGGCCCTGTGGATCACCCTGAACAACACCCGCCAGAAGGAGCGGCACAGCCGCCTGCGCGAGCGCCTGGTCGAGGCCGAGGCCAAGTCGCTTTGAGCTTGGCCGGCGCGCTCACAGCGCGTTCAGGAACACGGTGATGTTCAGGGCGTTGACGAAGTCGATCAGGAACGCGCCCACCAGGGGGACCACCAGGAAGGCCAGGGGGGCGGGCCCGTGGCGGGAGACCAGCGCCTGCATGTTGGCGACGGCGCTGGGGGTCGCGCCCAGCCCGAAGCCGCAGTGGCCGCCGGCGAGGACGGCGGCGTCGTGGGACCGCCCCATGAGCGGGAAGGTCACAAACTGTGCGAAGGCCGCCATGAGCGCGACCTGGGCCGAGAGGATCAACAGCATGGGGCCGGCGGCGCCCGCGAGCTCGGTCAGGCGGATGCCCATCATCGCGATGACCAGGAACAGCCCCAGGAACACCGAGGAGAGCGCGGCGAGGACATCGTCCCTGACGCGCACTGGGCCGGCGAGGTCCAGCGCGTTGCGGACCGCGACCCCGGCGACCAGGGCGCCGATGTAGACCGGGAAGGTCAGGCCGCCGGCCTCCAGGTACCGGCTGATCCAGGCGCCGCCCTTGACGCAGGCGGCGACCAGCAGCAGGTGGGGGAGCGCGCAGCGGCCCAAGGCGCGCAGGCGGCGCAGGTCGCCTAGCAGGCCGGGCGCGTGGAGCTCCGCCGACGTGTCGGAGCGCGGATCATCGGCGCAGGTCGGGGTCGCGGTCTCGCCCGTGGCCCCCGGCGCCGGGCCGAGCCGGTGGCGGGCGATGAGTCGGCCGCCCAGCGGGCCGCCGAGCAGCCCGCCCGCGACGAGCCCGAAGGTGGCGGCCGCCAGGCCCAGCTCCGCCGCAGAGGACAGGCCGGCGGCGGCCAGCTCGGGCGCGAAGCCCATGGCCGTGCCGTGCCCGCCGGTCATGGACACGCTGCCGCACAGGAGGCCCAGCAGGGGATCCTCGCCCAACCAGAGGGCCAGCCCCACCCCGACCAGGTTCTGCAGGACGGCCAGCGCGGCGGCGGCGCCCAGGAACAGCAGCACCTTCACGCCGGCGCGGCGCACCAGGGAGGCGCCCGCCCCCAGCCCGACGCAGGTGAAGAACGCCACCAGCAAGGGCGTGTGCACCGGCTTCGAGGGAGCCGCGAGCCACTCCGGTTCGGTCGTGACGAGCCAGGTCCAGGCGCGGGCGGCCGAGCCGGTGCTGAAGGTGACCTGAAAGAGCCCGGTCCCGTCCCCGACCGCGACCGCGAGGGCGACGAGCAGGCCGCCGACCACGCTCGCGGGCAGGTTGAAGCGCGCGAACCACCGCACGCGGGCCACCAGGCCGTCCCCGGCGAGGAGCACGGGCGCGGCCAGGACGACGACGAGCCAGGCGGGGACGGTCACGGCAGGGATCCCGGCGGGCAGGTTCAGGGGATCGTGACCGAGAGGTTGCTCCAGGCGTCGGCCGACAAGGTGACCTCGAGGGAGGTCCAGTCCCCTCCGTCGGGCCTGTACCAGGACGTCACGCCCTCGAGGCAGGCCGCGCCGCCGTACTTGTACTCCGCGTCACCGATCTGGAACAGGAAGGAGACCACCTCGCCGGCGGCTAGCAGGCCAGCGTGGGGCAGATCCGTGCCGGCACCCACGTAGTGGCTCAGGACGAAGGTGCAGACCCCGTCGTTGGCCGTGTCGTCACCCGCGGTCCCGTCGTCGGGGCAGGGGAGCGGGCTCCACCCGGCGAAGTCGCCCTTGAGGGTGAGGGCGTCGGTGAGCGGGTCATAGGTGAAGTCCGCGTGCAGGTTCGCGGTGTCCAGCGTGACCTTCCAGTCGGTGGTCCCGAAGGCCTCGATGGTCAGGCCCGCCGCGGTGATGGGCTCCGTGCCGAGGGCCGGGATGGTCACGGTGCCGTTTGGCCCGCTCCAGATCCAGTTGCCCAGGTCGTCGGTGGCGCCGTACTCCAGCACCACGTCGGACTCGGGGATCGCCAAAAAGACCGTGACGCCCCAGACGTGGTCTTCCGCCACGGCGCCCACGGGCTCATGGCCGCCGGAGGTCCACGGCCCGTCGTCATACAACTGCACGTAGGGGCCCGACCAGGTCGGGTCCAGCGTCAGCAGGTGGGTCTCCGGGTCGGCCGTGAAGTTGCCCTTCCAGAACAACTCCCCCTCGCCGTAGGTGCCGTTGGCCGAGTCGTCGATGCTGAAGTTGATGGCCACGGTGTCCGGCGGCTGGAGGTTGTTGACGTTGTTGACGTTGTTGACGTTGTTGACGTTGTTGACGTTGTTGACGTTGTTGATGTTGTTGATGTTGTTGACGTTGTTGACGTTGTTGACGTTGTTGACGTTGTTGATGTTGTTCGTGTTTTTCTCGTCGTCGTCGCAGGCGACGAGAGAGAGGGAGAGCAGAGCAAAAATTATGATGGAGGAAGTGCGCATGAGGGCTCCTGATGGGGGTTCACCGGTCGTCCGGCGGCCGGTGGCGGCAGTATAGCCCAACCCCGGACCCACGCAAGATTGGCCTCGGTTCATCGCATAGATGGAATAAATAAAAAATCATTGACTTATTATTTTCATGTGTGCATACTGAGTCCATCCGCACCCCACTCCGGAAGCCAGCCAGGCAATGGCGCCTGGGACCCGGGGGTGCGCAACCCCTGACCACAGGAGAAAAATCATGAAAAA
>CALKWH010000005.1 GCA_938004375.1 uncultured Pseudomonadota bacterium | reverse complement strand
GCTCCTTACTCGTAGAAGATAGGGTCTATGGCACCGACCGCGGCAAACGCTTCCAGCCTCTCAACACAGCTGCCGCATTTTCCGCAACTAAGAGGCTGATCTTTGTAACAAGTGCGGGTGAGGTGGTAAGGGACGCCTGCCGGAATGCCCCACTCAAGTATCCGGGTCTTGTCCCATTCAACAAAAGGGGCCATCAGATCAACCGCCCCATCAGTCCCTTCCCAAATCGCTTGATTCATCGCATCGTAGAAATCAGGCCGACAGTCAGGATAGATGGTGTGGTCCCCGGAGTGGATGCCAATAGCAATTTTCTTCGCTCCGACACTCCATGCCAGGCCGGCAAGGATGGAAAGGAAGATGATGTTTCGGCCCGGAACTACGGTGGCCGACATCGAGGCGTCCGTGTAATGGCCTTCGGGGATCTCCCCGCCGGTTTTGAGCAGGTCGGACTTGAACCCGGCCATCACCCCCGAAAGGTCGATTTTGTGCAGGGGCACGTTGTAGTGTGCGGCAAACGCCTCCGCCATCAATCTTTCATGACTGTTGTGCTTTGAGCCGTAGTCGAAACTCACAGCATCAACTTCGTATCCTTGGTGCAGCAACCACGCGAGAAGGGTGGCGGAATCCATCCCCCCGCTGAGTGCCAGGATTGCCTTCTTTGACATAATGCAGCCCCCTTTACTTTGGAGTAAAATAGGTGGGAGTTGCCTCCCACCTATGGCCTTACAGCATCGGCGCCTAGAACGACAAAATCTTCTGGTCGTTTGCTTTCGCCACCTTGCCGAACTTGGTGTACTTTTCGTTTTTCGAGTCGCTGATGATGGTCAGGACGGAGGTGCGCTTCTCTTCCGGGAACTTCACCAGGACCTTGTCCAGGATTTCTACTGCGGTGTACTTCCCTTCTGCAATGAGGGATTCAATGAACTTGTTGCGCTCTTCCGCGTGGGGCGACTTGACGAAACCACCCTTCTTTTCCCCGGCGGGTTTGTCAGCCTTGGCGGGCTTGGCGGGCTTCTCAGCCTTGGCGGGCTTCTCAGCCTTAGCAGGTTTGGGCTTCGGGACCTTGGCGGCGCGGGCTTCTTCGATGTGCTTCAGAAACCCCTGCTCCTGCAGGAAACTCCAGGTTTCCGGGGAAAGGGCCTGCTCATCGGCAGCGGCGACAGCCAGGTCCACCTTGCCGGTCTTGATGTTCTGGCCGACCTGGGTGGACTCCTGCTTGATCGCCTCGAGGAGTTCTTCTTCGGACAGGTTGGCGTCGATTTCGGGGTCGAGTCCGAGTCCGGTGTTAAGGTCTTGTGCGATAGCTTTCATGTCCACGGTGTTCTCACTCATACTGGGCCTCCTTGGGCTGGTTTTTAGGGAATTTATTTTCCCCTTCGATTTATAAAAAATATAGATTATTTTAGTGGCTCTGTCAATAAAAAAATTAAGGCACCTGGATTATTTTATGGAGCTGTAAGGAAAGACGGGCGCCGTGCTGTTTGCACAGCTGAACTGCCCACGCAATGTTCCTTGCATTTTTTTCCGGGTCTTTCTCATCGATGGGCTGAAGGAACACTTCAGCACGCAGTTCCGGGATAATCGTCTTCAGGTGTACTCCTGGGTCATTACCTTCAACCAGAAATTTCCACGCTGTGACTACATCCGTCACCCCCTTGGCCACCTCCTCTTCCTTGGGGGAGCAGACGATGCTGGTGAGATGGTAGGGGAACCCGGGGATGAAGATCGAGCCGTTCGTCTCCACCTGTATTTCGTAGGAATTGGCAAACAACAACTCGACCAAGCTCCCAAAATCCTGCAAAAACGGCTCACCCCCCGTAATGACGACCAAGTTGGTTTCGCTTCCGCGCGTCAGCCGGTCCACTTCCAACAGGATTTCTTGGTCTGTCATGCCATTGATCTCTGTCATGTGGTCGGTATCGCAGAACTTGCACGCCAGGTTGCAGCCAGACAGCCGAACGAAAACAGCAGGACAACCAACAAACGGACCCTCACCCTGGATCGAATGAAAAATTTCTCGTACTAAAAGCATGTGGGCCTCCAATCAGCGTAGCTAGTTGACGTCTCCCACACCTGAACACATGTGACGCACACTTCATCCGGGAGCCAGAGATTGACCTCCTCCGCAATGTACTTCGCCATGTTTTCTGCGGTAGGAATGAACGGAACTGTGAGGAGACGAACACCTTCCTGCCCCGCCAGCAGATCGGAAGAGCACACGTCTGAACTCCAGTCACCGAATACGAT
>CALKWH010000004.1 GCA_938004375.1 uncultured Pseudomonadota bacterium | reverse complement strand
TCGAAATCGAAATCGATCCCGTCCCCGTCCCCGTCCCGCGCCGTCACGGGACCCTTGCCTCCCCGCTTTCCGTGGTTACACTGCCCCCACGGCTGGACCCGCCCGGAAGACCCGGTCCCGGTGCTCCTCCCGCGCGAGGTACCCCCCATGAGCTGGTTGAAACGCTTCCTCGGCCTCGAGGCCGACCCCGACGTGCAGATCGTGAACATCCATGACGGCAACTACCAGGACGAGGTCGTCAAGAGCCCGCTGCCGGTCATGCTCGACCTGTGGTCCCCGGGCTGCACCCACTGCAAGCCCATGGTCCCGATGATGATGACCTTCGCCAAAAAATATAAGGGACAGGTCCGCTTCGCCGAGTGCGACGTCTCGGCCAACCCCGAGGTCGGCCGCAAGCTCAAGGTCCGCGGCACCCCCACGGTGGTGTTCTTCAAGAACGGCAAGGAGATCGAGCGGGCCGTGGGCTTCAAGGGCTCTCTGTACCACACCGAGATCATCGAGGTGGAGTTCCTCGGAAACGAGTTCAAGATCTAGCGTTGCCTTTTCCCCCATAGGCTGCTACCTTTCCGGACCGACTCGGAACGGGGACGGATGGGCAGCTTGGACCTCTTCGAAAAAGTCAGACAGGCATTCGCGGGCGACACGTTCCTGATCGTCGGCTTCGGCCGGTGGACGGGCCCCGCCGCCGCCCGCTTCTTCGAGCGCTGCGGCCTGCCCTACGCCGTCAGCGACTGCCTCCCCGCCCGGGAGCTGGCAGCCCGGTGCGTGGGCTTCTCCCCGTTGCGCATCCACGGCGGCCCGCAATCCGTCGACCATCTCGCGGGCGTCACCCAGGTGCTGCTCTCGCCGGGGGTCCCCCGTTCGGCCTCCCCCGCCGCCGAGGCCGTGGCCGCCGGGATCCCGGTCTGGGGGGACCTCGACCTGCTGCTGCCACTCTTGTCCCGACCCCGGCTCGCGGGCATCACCGGCACCGACGGCAAGACCACCACGGTCACCCTCCTGGGCGAAATCTGCGCCCGCTTCGGCGCCACCGTGGTCTGCGGCAACAACGGCGTTCCGGTCATGGAGACCGCCGCCGTGCTCGACGCGGCCGACTTCGCCGTGGTCGAGGTCTCCTCGTTCATGCTCGAGGAGACCCGACGCCTGCGCTTTGACGCCGGCGTCATCCTGAACGTGGCCGAGGACCACGTGGACCGCTACCCCGACCCCGGGGACTACCTGCGGGCCAAACTGAACCTGCTGCGCCACCTTCGGCCCACGGACGTGTTCGTGCGCAACGCCGACGACCCCCTCCTGCGGGACGTGGTCCCCCCCACCGGCCAGGTCCGGGACTTCGGCCTGTCCACCGGGCTCTTCGACCCGGCCGCTGACGCCTTCGTGTTCGAGGGCCGGCGACTCCCGGTCGCGCAGTGCCGGCTGCGGGGGCGCCAGTTCATCCCCGACGTCCTCGCCGCCCTGGCCGTCGCCGAAGCGTGGGGTCTCGCTCCCGAACCCGTCCTCGACGCGGTCCGCGGGTTCCCCGGCGTTCCCCACCGCTTCCAGGATGCGGGCGGCGCCGGCGGCGTGAGGCTCATCGACGACTCCAAGGCCACCACCGTGCAGGCGGTCTCCGCCGCCCTCGCCTCGTGCCCGGCCGGGGAGACCGTGGTCATCCTGGGCGGGCGAGAGAAGCACCTGGACTTCAGCCCCCTGCGGGAAGCCACCGCCCGCCTGGCGGGCGCGATCTGCTACGGCGAGGCCGGCGCCCGCATCCGCGACCAGCTCGCGCGACCCGACGCCGCCTGCGTCTTCGACTTCCGCGAGGCCGTGCGCCTAGCCTGCGCCCGGGTCCCCGCGCCCGGCGTCGTGCTGCTCTCCCCGGGATGCACCTCGTGGGACCAGTTCGAGAGCTACGAGGTCCGCGGCCATGTCTTCGCCGAGGAGGGCCTGCGGGCCCTGTCGGAGCGTTTCGCTCCCGGGGAGGCGCCATGACCCGCCGCCTCGGGGACAACGGCGACCGCGCCCTGTGCGCCCGCCTGGGCCTGGACGTCCACGCGCTCTCGGCCTGCACCGACCTGACCACCCACTCGGGCGAGGTCACGCCCGGCGCCTGCTATCTGGCCGTGCGCGGGAACCGCTTCGATGGCCATGACTTCATCGCGGAGGCGGCCGCGCGCGGCGCCCGTGTGGTGATCGCCGAGGAGGACCGCGCCCCGGGGGCCGTGCCTGGCGTCACCCTGCTGACCGTGAAGGACACGCGCCCCCTGGAGCGGGAGCTGGCCGCCGCCTTCTTCGGACACCCGTCCCGAGCCCTGCGCGTGACGGGCATCACCGGAACCAACGGGAAGACCACCTCCTCGGTGCTCCTCGCGGCCGTCGAGCGGGCCCTGGGACACCGCACGGCCGTCGTGAACACCCTGGGGGTCCACGTCGACGGCCGGCGTTCGGCGTTCGAGCGGGCACTGCCGCCCCCCGCCCCCCTGCAGCGCTTCCTGCGGGACCGGGCGGACGACGGCCACGCGGGCGTGATCCTCGAGTGCTCCTCGTGGTCGCTGCACCTGGACCGCACCGCGGGGGTGTCCTTCGACCGCGTCCTGATCACCCGCCTCACCCGGGACCACCTCGACGTGCACCACGACATGCAGGCCTACGCCCGCGCCAAGTGGCGACTGGTGGACCAACTGGGGCGCTCGGGAAAAGCACGGGCCCACCTGTCCCTGGCGGCCTCGTTCCCCGCGCCCGGGCCGATCCCACATGACGTGGCCTGCCTGCGCTTCGGCCTCACCCCCGACAGCGCCGACCTGTGGGCCCGGGACCTCGAGACCGGCCCCGCGGGCACCTCCTTCGAGGCCGTCCTGCGCGGGCGCCCGGCCGGGCGCGTGCGCACCAACCTGCCCGGCGCCCACAACGCCGAGAACCTTCTGGGGGTGCTCGCGCTGTACCCCGACCTGCTCGAGGCCCGCCTGCGCGGCGAGGGCAACATCCTCGATGGGGATCTTTTCCTGGACCTCGCGGTGGAAGGCCGGCTCGAGCGGATCCCCCACCCCGACGGCGTCCACGTCTACGTCGATTACGCCCACACCCCCGACGCGCTGGAGACCGTGCTGCGCACCCTGCGGACGCTGCACGGCGACCGGATCGTCGTTCTGTTCGGCTGCGGCGGCGACCGGGACCGTGAGAAGCGCCCGATGATGGGCGCCATCGCCTCGCGGCTGGCCCGACAGGTCGTGGTCACCTCGGACAACCCCCGCAGCGAGGAGCCCGCGGCCATCATCTCCCAGATCGTCGCGGGCGCCGAGCCCGCCCTGGCCCGCGTTCACATCGAGCCCGACCGGCGGGCGGCGATCCGGCTCGCCCTCTCCCTGGCGAAGGTCGGCGACGTGCTGCTGGTGGCGGGCAAGGGCCACGAGACGGGACAGGAGCTCGGGGACCGGACCATCCCGTTCGACGACCGGCAGGTCCTGCGTGAGGAGATCCCGCCATGCTGACGAAGCCGCTTCCCTCCCTGAAGAGCCGCTCGGAGCGCACCGCGCCCCGGATCGACGACGCCCCGCTCTGCCGCATCTCGCTGGAGGTCAGCCGCCAGTGCAACCTCGCCTGCGTCTACTGCTACAGCCGCGCCGGGCTGGACGTGACGCCCGTGATGGACGCGGCCGAGGTGCGCGGCGTCATCGACCAGGCCGTCGCCCTCGGCGCGCGGCTGGTGTCCTTCGTGTGGGGCGGCGAACCGCTGGTGTGGCCCGGCCTGTTCGACGCGGACGTGTCCCCCCTCCTCCACGCCAACGCCCGCGGCTGCTACGCCTACCTCTACTCCAACTGCTCCTGCGTCGGGTCCGCCGAGGCCGCCCGCCTCGCCGCCCTCGACGTGAGCGTCATCGGCAAGTGCAACAGCCTCCGCCCCGAGATCCAGGACCGGCTCGCGGGCGTCCCCGGTGCCCACGGCGCGATCCGGCGCGGCCTCGACGCCCTCATGGACGCCGGGCTCGCCACGCCGGGCGTCTCCCGCCTGGGCGTCGAGACCATCATCAGCCCGCTGAACTACGAAGAGATGCCCGATCTGTGGCGGTTCTTCCGAGCCCATCACCTGATCCCCGAGGTCGAGATCCCCACGCAGCATGGCCGCGCCCCCGAGCACGCCGACCTGTTGAACTTCCCGATGCCCGAGGCCCGTGAGAAGTATCGCGTCCTGTTCGAGGAGCTCTCCCGCATCGACCGCGAGGAGTTCGGCTTCGAGCCGTGGGATCCGCGGCCCCCGTTCCCCGCCGGCACCTGCCAGCTCATCGACCGGGACCGCAACTGCTACATCACCCACGCCGGGACCGTCCAGCCCTGTGCGGGCGTGGAGAAGTCCTTCGGCCAGCTCGCCGTGGGTCCGCACCGCGAGGACGGTCTCAGCCTCGAGGCGATCATCCTATCCCAGGAGTTCCAGAAGCTGCGGCGCCTGCGGGAGTTCCTGGCCGAGCCCTGCCGCACCTGCGAGCGGCTCGACGCCTGCTACGGCTGCCGGGGCGCCGCCTTCCATTCCTGCGGCGATCTCTTTGGCCCCGATCCCTTCTGCTGGCACCACCCGTCATGAGCGCCCCGCGTCCCCTCGAGCTCACCGCCGCCGCTGCCCTGCTCGTCGCCACCGCGCCCGCCTCCCTCGCCGCCGCCGCCGCGATCCGCCTCACCGACGGTCCGCCCGTCCTCTTCCGTCAGACGCGGCTCGGCCGCGGCCGCGCGCCCTTCACCCTGCTGAAGTTCCGCTCCATGCGGGACGGCCGCGTGACCCCGGTCGGGCGGGTGCTGCGGGAGCTGGGCTGGGACGAGCTGCCCCAGTTGGTCAACGTGCTGCGCGGGGAGCTGGCAGATCGGAAGAGCACACGTCTGAACTCCAGTCACCGAATACGATC
>CALKWH010000003.1 GCA_938004375.1 uncultured Pseudomonadota bacterium | reverse complement strand
CCACCGAGATCTACACTCTTTCCCTACACGACGCTCTTCCGATCTCGTGGTGCGCTACTCGCTCAACAACGCGCGCTTTCTGCTGCAGCAGGGGATCAAGATGCTCGTGGTGGCGTGCAACACCGCCTCGGCCCACGCGATCCCCGCGCTCCAGAAGGAGTTGTCCATCCCGGTGGTGGGGGTGGTGGAGCCCGGCGCCCGGGCCGCCCTGGCGGCCACGCGCAACGGCTGCATCGGCGTGATCGGCACCTACGGCACGGTGGAGTCTGGCGCGTACCAGAAGGCCATCGCCGAGCTGCGCGACCGGCTGGAGGTGGCGGCCGAGCCGTGCCCGCTGCTGGTCCCCCTGGCCGAGGAGGGCTGGCTCACCGGCGACGTGCCGCGGCTGGTGGCAGCCGAGTACCTCGCCCGGCTCCACGCGCGGTTCCCCCAGGCCGACACCCTGGTCATGGGTTGCACCCATTATCCCCTGTTCCGCGGGCTGCTCGCCGAGGTCACCACCCGGCTGTTCGGCCGCGAGGTCGCGCTCATCGACTCGGGTGTCGCGGCCACCGCCGAGGTCGCCCACCTGCTGCGGCGCCGGGAGCTCGAGGTCCCCGGGGACGCCCGCGGGACGCTGCGCGTCATGGTGACCGATCGCAGCCGGATCGAGCTGGTGGGTTCGCGGTTCCTCGGGGAAGAGCTGGTCGATGTCTCTTCGGTGGATGTCACGGCCTGACCGTGAACGGAATTCGGATGGTTGAAAGATGACCCTGATCTGGTTTCTCGTGCTGCTCGGGCCCCTCGTGTTCTTCCACGAGCTCGGTCACTTCCTCGCCGCCAAGGCCTTCAACGTGAAAGTGCTGCGGTTCTCCCTGGGCTTCGGTCCCGTCCTGCTCTCCCGGCGCCGCGGGGAGACGCAGTACTGCCTCTCGGCCGTCCCGCTTGGAGGCTACGTGAGCATGGTCGGCGACGACCCCGGGGAGGAGCTCTCCGACGAGGATCGCCGCCGCACCCTGTCCGCGCTCCCGTACTGGAAGAAAATCATCGTGGTGGTCGCCGGCCCGTTCGTCAACCTGCTGCTGCCCGTGCTTTTCTATTTCGCCTACTTCCTCACGGTCTCCCACGTGCCGCCCCCGCTGATGGGGACGGTGCTCCCGGGCATGGCCGCGGACCAGGCCGGCTTGCGTTCGGGCGACCGGGTCGTCTCCATCGACGGGGACGGGATCGACTCCTTCGACGAGTTCCGCCGCGTGGTGATGGACTCCCCCGGGGAACCCCTCTCCATCGTCGTGGACCGGCCCGGTGAGGGCCGGGTGAAGGTGCGCATGGTGCCCACGCCCTCGGTGGGCAAGAACATGGTCGGCCTGTCCGCGCGCATAGGGCGGTCCGGCGTCTTTCTGCACGGCACGCTGGCCCGCGTGGGCCTCGTGGACACGGGCAGCGCGGCCTACCGCGAGGGGCTGCGCTCCGGGGATCACATCCTGGGCGTCACCCAGGACGGCCGCCGTCATCCGGTGCGCTTCTGGTCTGACTGGGAGAGCCTGCGGCCGAAGCTCGGTCCCGGGCCGCTGGTTCTGCACGTGATCGGTGCCGGGACGGCTGCCGGACCGGGGACGGTGGTGGGCGCGGGCACCCTGAAGGACCTGACGCTCACCGGGGAGGCCCTCGCCGCGGTCCAGTCCGGCGAGCTCGTGGTCTCGGCGGTGACCCCCGGATCCCCCGCGGCGCGCTGGGGCGTCGCGCCGGGGGATCGCCTCGTCGGGCTCTCCCTGATGCCCGACGGCGCCCCGATCGCGGACTGCCGCTTCCCGCAGAAGGCCATGTCCAGTTACGCCGAGTTCGAAGACGTGATCGCCCGATCCCGGGACCAGCGCCTCTGCCTGGCGTTGATCTCCCCCTCGGAGACCGGCGGCTGCCGGCGTACGCTGGTGCTGCGGCAGGACAAGTTCCGCAGCGTCGACCGCTTCGGGAACCGCCAGGTCACCTACGACCTCGGGCTCTCCACGCTGCGCCAACTGGACACGCCCGTGGACGTGGCGGTGAACAACCGGCTGGGCTTTGCCGTCCGGGAGAGCCTCACCACAACGTGGGAGATCACCTCCGGCATGGTGCTGGGAATCGCCTACATGTTCACCGGGGACGTGGACAGCGAGAACGTGGGCTCGGTCGTCATGATCGCGCAGATGGCGCAGGTCGCGGCCGAGCGCGGCTGGTTGTTCTTCCTCCAGATGATGGCGCTGATCTCCCTCAACCTCGCGCTGTTGAACCTGCTGCCGATCCCGATGCTCGACGGCGGGCACGTGCTGATCTTCACCATCGAGGCGATCCGCCGCCGGGAGCTCGGCGTGAAGGCCCGGTCGATCATCACCTACCTCGGCCTGGCGGTGATCGTCTCGCTGATGCTGTTCGGCTTCCGCAACGATCTGGTGCGCTGCTTCCGTCCCAAGGACGAGGCTCCCGCGCGGGTCGAGAACGCCCAGGACCGGGCTGCGCCCACCGAACTGTCGCCGCAGCCGGACCCCGCGAATCCCACACCGTGTCTCCCGGCGGAGGGCGGACCATGAGGATCCTGGCGCTGGACACCTCGTCGGAACGGGTGCTGCTCTCCCTGGGCACCGTCGACGCGGCCGAGCCAGAGGCAGGCCTCGTCTCGTCGGAGAAGAGCCACGGCCCTGGGCTGCTGGTCCACCTGCAGGCGCTCTTCGACGGGCGGGCGCCCGACGTGGACGCTGTCGCCTGCGGCCGGGGTCCCGGCTCGTTCACCGGTGTGCGCATCGCGCTCTCCTTCGCCAAGACCTTCGCCTGGGCCCGCCGGATCCCGCTGGTCACCTTCGACGTGTTCGACCTCCACTTCACGCTGCAACCGTCCGACGGGGAGCTCTGGGTCCTCGAGGACGCCCGTCGCGGCGAGTTGTACGTCGCCGCCCGCCGCGATGGTGCGGCCGCCTTCGGCCCGGCGGTGATCACCCTCGACGAGGTCTGGCGGCACGCGAGTCCCGGGGCGCGCTTCCTGGGCTCGGGGGCGCGGCTCCACGAAGCGGCGCTGGCGGAGCGTTTCGGCGCCGCGTCGGTCGCCGCCGCCGGTCTTCTGCCGGACGCCGCCGCCCTCCACCGGGCCGCGTCGAGGGCCGTGATCGCAGGTGGCCCCGGGAACGCGGTGACGGCCGAACCGCTGTACCTGCGGGCGTCCGACGCCGAGGTGAACCTGGCCGCCGGCCGCATCCGCTCGTCCTGGAGCCGGGTCGTTCCGGGCCTGCCGGTCCCGGACCGGGTCGTTCCGGGACTGGAGATGCCGCCAATCCGCAAGGAGGAACCATGAACTTCGAGCAACCCGTGCTGCTGACCGGCGTGGCCGGCTTCATCGCGTCGAGGACCGCCCGCTTCCTGCTGGACCAGGGCGTGCGCGTGATCGGCGTGGACAACCTCAACGATTACTACGACGTGCGGCTCAAGCGTCATCGGCTCGAGGGGTTGCTCGGCCACCCCGGCTTCACCTTCCACGAGCTCGACATCGAGAACCTCGCGGCCGTGCGCCTGCTCTTCGAGCTTCACCGCCCCCGCTCGGTGCTCAACCTGGCCGCCCGGGCCGGGGTGGGCTACAGCCTGAAGAACCCCCACGTCTACCTGACCACCAACGCCAACGGCACCCTGAACCTGCTCGAGGCCAGATCGGAAGAGCACACGTCTGAACTCCAGTCACCGAATACGA
>CALKWH010000002.1 GCA_938004375.1 uncultured Pseudomonadota bacterium | reverse complement strand
ATACGGCGACCGCCGAGGTCTACACTCTTTCCCTACACGACGCTCTTCCGATCTTGCTGCGGGTGCTGCGGCCGGGGACGCTCGGGGGGCGGCGCTGCGGTGGCCGGAGGGGGTCCCTTGTCCTGACCCTCGTCGAGGTGCGCGGCGCCGAGCAGGGCGGCGCGGCCCAGGGGACGTCCGCGGCCGATGCGCACCAGCTCCTGCGTGCCCTCGTGGATCAGGCCGGAGTCGACCTTGCCGTCGGCGGTGCCGGGTTCCTCCACGGGATGGGCGGGGACCGTGCCGGTCTCGAAGCAGGGCAGCTCGTGTCCCGGGAGCCCCTTGCGCGGGCAGTCCATCATCTGCGGAAAGGCGAAGCGGTTCGCCTGGGACATGCAGCAGCCGTGCAGCCGGTCGAAGGCCTCCTCCCGGCGGGGCCGGGCGAGCACGATGCGCTCGATGGCGACCTTCTGTCCCCGGGGTCCACGGGCGGCCAGGTCGGCCTCGGGGAAGCGCAGGGTCATGGGGAAGCCCGACGCCAGGCCCTCGAGCACGGTCATCACCGGACCCAGGCCCTCGGGCAGGCGCGCCAGGGTGAGGCGCGGGACGAACTCGTGGGGCAGCACGTCCAGACCCAGCCCGGTGAGCTCGGCCGTCAGCCGGCTCTGGAGCTCGAGCAGATAGGAGTCGACGCCGAAGCCCACCCCCAGCACGCGGGGCGTGCCCTCCGCGTCGTGGCCGGTGGAGAAGCGCTGGGCCTGCAGGTTCCGCGGGCCCGAGGGCAGCAGGCTCCGGCAGACGTCCTGCAGCACGGGGATCAGCGAGCCGCGCACGCGGCCCAGATAGCCGAGCACCACGCAGAACGCGTCGGGGTGCACCCAGGCGATGCGCGCGGCGGTCTCGGGGGGCAGGTTGCGGTGGACGCGGGCCTGCAGCTCGGCCAGCCGGCCGATGCCGGAGAGGTCCGGCACCAGGGCGACGTGCACGTGGGCCAGGGTCTCGTCGAGGGCCTCGCAAGCGATGACCTCTCGGGCGGGCTGCGGGGCCAGCGGGGTCTCGGTCTCAGTCATGGGACTCCATTCCGTCTTCTGCGGGCGAAAAGCCCGTCGGCGCCTGCCCCACGCAGAGCTGGTGCAGGGCCAGCAGCGCCGCGCGGGCGGTCCAGGTCTGGATCTCGACCCGGCCGGCCCCCGAGAGGTCCAGGCGGCGCACCCAGGTGCGGTCGCCCAACCGGCAGGCCACGAACACCAGGCCCACGGGTTTTCGCGCGGTGCCGCCGCCGGGGCCCGCCACGCCCGTCACCGCGCACGAGAGCGTGGCGCCAAAGCGCGCGTCGGCCTGGGCGATCATGGCCACGGCCACCGGGCGGCTCACCGCGCCGTGGGTCCGCAGCAGCGCCTCGGGCACGCCCAGCAGGCGCGTCTTGAGCTCGTCGCTGTACGCGACCACGCCGCCCAAGTAGAAGGCCGACGCGCCCGGCACGCGGGTGACGGTGGACGAGATCAGCCCACCGGTGCAGCTCTCGGCCAGGAAGAGCCGCTGTCCGCGGGCGACGCCTGCCAGTTCGAGCGCGAGAATGTCCATGGGAACGCCGAACACAACCCCGGCTCAGCGGCGCGGGGCGTGGGAAAGCTACGGTTCGAACTTCAGGATGACGACGGAGACGTTGTCGTTTCCGCCGTTCTCGTTGGCCTTGTTCACCAGGGCGTTGACCATGTTCTCGAGCACGGGCTCGGCCATCATGATCTCTTCCATCTGCTTGTCCGGGACCATGCCCGACAGGCCGTCGGAGCACAGCAGGAAGCAGTCGCCGGGCTGGATCGGCTCCTTCTGGATGTCGACGGCCACGATCTCGCGCATGCCCAGGGCGCGGGTGATGACGTTCTTGTGGGGGAAGTTGCGAAGCTCCTCCTCGGTGACGTCCTTCTTGGCCTGGCGGTACTCCTCGAGCAGGGAGTGGTCGACGGTGACCTGGGTGAGCTTGCCTTCGCGCAGGCGGTAGGCGCGGGAGTCACCCACGTGCACCACCAGCAGCGTGTCGCCCAGGACCTTGAAGGCGACCACGGTGGTGCCCATGCCCTTGTACTTCAGGTCGGTGGCCTGGGCCTGGAAAATCTTGTAGTTGGCGAGCTTGACGCTCACGACGAAGCGGTTCTCCTGGTAGGACATCGCGGGGTCCATCTTGTACGGCCAGGTGGCCTCCTGGTCCCCCTTGCTGTACTTGAAGAACTGCACGATCGTCTCGGCCGCCATCTTGCTGGCGACCTCGCCCGAGGAGTGCCCGCCCATGCCGTCGGCGACGAGGAACAGGTGTTCTTCGAGGTCGAAGGTGAAGTAGTCCTCGTTGTGGTTCCGCTTCATTCCAACGTCAGTTTTGGCGACATAGCGTATTCTCATCGGTGCGCTCCGGTGGAACAGGAAAATACAAAACGCCCGTAAAGTCAACCCATTTTAATGGGTGGAGGCCGGCGACCGGGCCGGTCCCGCGGTCAACTAGGGCGCCCCCACGAGGTCGTAGGCGTCGGTGTCCACGACGCGCACGGGGATGAAGTCCCCCGCGCGGCAGTCGCAGTTGGTCAGGATCACGGCGCCGTCCACTTCGGGAGCCTGGCCCGCGTGGCGCCCGGCCCAGACCCAGCTCTCGCGATCGAAGTGCTCCACCAGGACCTGCAGCGTGCGCCCCTTGAGTTTCTTCACCAGCCGGGCCGAGATCTTCTGCTGCAGGGCCATGAGCCGGTCGCGTCGCGCCAGGGCCACCTCGCGGTCGACACAAGGCTGTCCGAAGGCGCGGGTGCCCTCCTCCGGACTGTAGGCGAACACCCCCAGGTGGTGGAACCCGGCCTCCTTCACGAAGGCCTCGAGCTCGGCGAACTCGGCGTCGCCCTCGCCGGGGTGGCCCACCAGGAAGGTCGTGCGCAGGTGGACGTGCTGGGGCAGCTTCTGCACCATGCGCACCACCTCGCGTGCGGTGGGGCCGTCGTAGCCGCGCCCCATGGCGGCGAGCACCGACGTGGACACGTGTTGCAGCGGCAGGTCCACGTAGGGCACCACCCGCGGCACGGTGAAGAGCTCGGCGAAGTCCGGCTCGAGCACGGCCGTGGGGTACAGGTACAGCAGGCGGATCCACGACAGGCCCGGCAGCGCCGAGAGCTCCCGCGCCAGGTCGATCAACCTCGCCGGGGGAGAGAGGTCGCGGCCCCAGGAGCTCAGGTCCTGGGCGATGAGGTTCAACTCCCGCGCGCCGCCCTCGACCAGCAGCCGCGCCTCCTCGACCAGGTGCGAAAGCGGCAGGCTGCGCCGGTTCCCGCGGATCAGCGGCACGGCGCAGTAGGCGCAGCGCCGGTCGCACCCCTCGGCGACCTTGAGGTAGGCCGCGGGACCGCCCAGGGTGGACACGCGCGGCAGCGGCGCGTCGGGAAGCCACGAGCCGGCGCCGGGTTCGGCGTGGATGGCGCCGGGTTCGGCGCCGCGTCCCCCGGTGGCGTCGGCCAGCAATCGGGGCAGGTCCCCCAGCCGCGAGGTGCCCACCAACAGGTCCACCTCGGGCAGGCTGGCGGCCAGGTCACCGCCGTAGCGCTGAGGCAGGCAGCCCAGGGCCACCAACCGCTGGTCCGGGCGCTTCTTCGCGCCCAGCTCGAGCAGCAGATCGACGCTCTCCTCGCGGGCGTCCTCGATGAAGGCGCAGGTGTTCACGAGCAGGACGTCGGCCTTCTCGGGGGCGTCCACGAGCTCGGCGGAGCCCCGCAGCAGGGCCACCAGCCACTCGGTGTCCACGCGGTTCTTGGCGCATCCCAGGGTCACAAAATACAGTTTAGGCATGTTCCTCCCGATGAAGCTCCAACGACAACACCAGGCGCACGATCGCCTCGCGTTCGTCCTGCCGCGTGCAGGTGCCCCGGGCGCGCCGAAGGGCCTGCAGCGCGCGCCGGAAGGCGAGGATCAGTTCCCCCGGTCTCCCCGGCGCTGGGACGGGGCCGGGCACGTACAGCACGGCCGCGTCCGGGGCGTCCCCGAGGGACCAAGGGGCGCGCCCGAAGGCGACCTCGGACACGCCGTCCCAACCCGGGACGCCCAGCCGGTCGCCCAGCTCCCGCAGCGCGTCGGCGGGGTCGCGCCCGGCGTCCCCGAGCAGGGTCTCGAGCTCGGGCCGCGCCACCGGGCAGGCGGAGGTGAACGGCGGCAGGACGGCGTCCTCGGGCTCGTCGCGTTCGTCGTCGGCGAGGGACCAGGGCGCTTCCCCGAACCAGCCCCGGGAGCCGTCCGCTGTCCCGTCATTGGACCCGTCCGGCGTCCCGGGGACCGGGAGCACGGGCACGACCACGACCGGCGGCGCGGGGGGCGGCACGAGCAGCGCGGGGCTCCAGTTCCCCTTGTCCAAGAGCGTCATCGGCGCGTCCTCCTCCGGCGCATCGTATATCCCAACTGGCAATTTCGGGCAACCCATTGTACAAAGGCGGGCGAAGGAGACCCCCGCATGCACCGTTTCGCAAGCATCGTCCTGGCCGCCGGCAAGTCCACCCGCATGAAGAGCCCCCGCTCGAAGCTGCTCTACGAAGTGAACGGCGTGCCGGTCATCGCCCGCGTCGCCCGCGTCCTGCGCGAACTTCAGATCGAGGCCAACGTGTTCGTGGTGAGCTACCAGAAGGACGAGGTCCTCGAGGCGGTGCGCCGCGTGCTCCCCGACGCCGCGGGCATGGATCAGGGCGAGCCGCGGGGCACCGGCCATGCCGTGCAGTGCGCGCTCCCGGCGTTGCCCGCGTGGGCCACCGACGTCGTCGTGCTGGCCGGCGACGTGCCGCTTCTGCAGGCCGGGTCGCTGCAGCGGCTGATGGACATGCACGCCCGGGCGGGCGCGCTGGCGTCCTTCCTCACGTTCGAGGCCGCCGATCCCCACGGCTACGGCCGCGTGCTGCGCGACGGCGCCGGCGAGGTCCAGTACATCATGGAGCAGACCGAGTGCACCCCCGAGCAGGCTTCGGTGCGCGAGTGCAACTCGGGGCTGTACGTGTTCTGCCGCAAGTGGCTCGACGAGGCGATCCCGCTCTTGCGCGCGGACAACAACAAGGGCGAGTTCTTCCTCACGGACCTGATCATGCTCGCCGTGGACAAGGTCCGAGTGCCCACCATCATCGTGCCCGAGGCAGAGGTGATGGGCGTGAACACCCAACAGGAGCTGGCCCGTGCCAAGCAGCTCGCCCGCGAGGCCCGCGTGCGCCGCTTCATGGAGGAGGGCGTGTGCTTCGTGCAGCCGGCCACCGTCGAGCTCGACGACGACGTGTCCATCGCCGGGGGCGCCATCATCGAGGGTCAGGTGAGCCTGCGCGGGTCCACCGTGATCGAGGCCTGCGCCCGCATCGGCCAGGGCAGCGTGCTCGAGGACGCCCGCGTCGGAAACAAGGCGCAGATCCTGCCGTACACGGTCATCGAGTCCTCGGTGGTGCGCGACGGCGCCCGCGTGGGCCCCTACAGCCACCTGCGGCCCGGCAGCGACGTCGGCGAGAACGCCCACGTGGGCAATTTCGTCGAATTGAAGAAGGCCACCCTGGCCGCCGGCGTGAAGGCCAACCACCTCTCCTACCTCGGCGACGTCACCATCGGCGCGGCCAGCAACATCGGCGCGGGCACCATCACCTGCAACTACGACGGCAAGCGCAAGTTCCACACCACGCTGGGGGCGGGCGTCTTCGTGGGCTCGGACTCGCAGTTGGTCGCGCCCGTCACCGTGGGCGACGGCGCCTACGTGGGCACCGGCACCACCGTGCTGCGCGACGTCCCCGCCGGCGCCCTGGTGATCAACCCGAAGTCTCAGGAGATCCGCGAGGGCTGGATCCCGCCCTTCTCCCGCGAAAAGAAGCCCGAATGATCGCCGTCTTTCGCCCCGCGCACCGCCGATGCGCTCTGTAATACATCAATGATTCCAATTAGTTACACAGATCCCCTTTCGGTCTGGACCGGCGTGATTTTTCAGCTTGACAGATCCCGCGATTTCACGTAAATCGTTCGCACCCTGTTTTCGGACAGGGGGTTTTGTGGCGACACGGCACGGTCGTTCGCCTGTTGGGTCGCCTTCGGGCGGGTAGCTCAGTCGGAAGAGCAATTGGTTTACACCCAATAGGTCGCAGGTTCGAGCCCTGTCCCGCCCACACGACTTGGGGTGGTAGTTAAGTCGGTTATAACGCCGGCCTGTCACGCCGGAGGCCGCGGGTTCGAGTCCCGTCCACCCCGCTCAGCTTATCAACGAATTTTCAATTTCGCACAATGCCGCGAAAACGCCATTTGTAACGAATCGATAACTGCGTGCACGAGGTCTTGACAGGGGGCGAGAGGGAGGGCTACACCGGGGGCATGGGGAACCGGAACCTGCGACTGATTTACGTTGTTCTCGCGGTCGTCGGGCTGGGGGTCGCCTGCCGAAAGACCGCAGCCCCGTCCCCGGCGGAAGTGGGGCCGCTTCCGCTTGGCGAAGCTCCCGGCTTCGCCCCGTCCCCGGCGGAAGTGGGGACACTTCCGCTTGGCGAAGCTCCTGGCTTCGCCCCGCCGCCGTCGGCTTCGACGGCCCAGGCGCTGGTGCTCGCGTACGACGACTTCGGACCCCAGGTGATGGCGCACCCGCTCTTGGGCATGGAGTGGTGGCAGTGGGAGGCCCACGGGGATTCGGACCCGTCCACGACGTATCCGGTGCGCGTGGTGGTCCACCGCGGGCTCGGGGCCGCGGAGCTGGCGGCCCGGTATCCGGTGGATCCCGTGAAGAAGCTCGATCACCGGTACGTGACCGTGGAGCGGGCGCTGGCCTGGCTCGGGGAGCAGATCGCCGAGCTCGAGGGGGACGCCGCGCGTGGGCAGGATGCCCAGGACCGGGCGCTCACGGCCGGCCTGCTCGGCACCCTGCGCGGCACGCGGGATCGCATCCGGCGGCACTTCGGGATCACGGGTGGGGACTAGAAGCCGATACCGAAGACTCCTCGAGGCGGCGTCAGCCCGAAATCACGGGCTGCGGGCTCCATGCCGTGCGCGACAGGGTAGCACAGGATCGGGGATCCCGGTACTCTTCCATCAATTGGAGGAGGAGGTGTCTCCGCTGTCGGAGTTGTCCGGGGCCGAGTCGTGCCCGCCGACGGCTTCGGCCATGATCGCGGCGAAGGGATCGTGGGGTTCGATGAAGAGGCACCAGGCGCTGGCGATGAGCAGCGCGCAGGCGAGGGGATGGAGGACCGCGGCGTAGGTCACCCGCGGGGCGATGTGGGCGCGGCTCGCGAGGATGAAGGTGACGTCCAGCGCGATGAGCGCGAGCCCCACGACCGTGCCCGAGATCGGGGGCACCAGGCGCGGCAGCCGGCGACGATGCAGGAACGCCCACGGGATGAACAGCACCGCCAGCGCGAGGCCGGCGAAGCTCACCCACTTCACGACGGGGCCCCATTTGTCGATGGCGCGGAAGCTGGCGATCTCCTTTTCGAGTTTGACGATGTTGGGCGCGTCGTCCCAGTACAACCCACGATCCCGCTCGAGGCGGGCCTCGAGGGCCTTCAGGTGATCGACGTACGGGAAGGTGTCGCACACCCGACGCGGGCCGTAGAGGGTCTCGCAGTTGAGCAGGCACTTTTGGCAGATGGTGACGTGGGTGAGGCCCCACCCCTCGCGGTACTCGATGACGGTGTCCTCGTTGTTGTACTTCGAGAAGCGGAAGCGCCACTCCTTCGAGAAGGTTCCGATGAGCAGACCCAGCAGGGCGAGGACGGCGAAGATCACCGCGGTGATCCGGATTTTCGGCATGACACACCTCGTGGGGACGACCCGGGTCCCGAGTTCAGGCGGACAGGATTATCGTGCGACCGGCACCATTGGCCAAGCTGATTTTCCCGGGGTCGGGACGAGCCCGGATTCGATGGGTCGTAAATGGCTGAAAAGATTCATTAATATAAGAACTGGACTGCTCCAGAAAGAATGAATAACACGGGTTACACAGCTTGACACCGGGGTAATTTGGATATACGGTTCCGAAAACGCGAAACCACCCTTTCCTCATATCCCTGTTTCGTTTCGCGTGAGAAGGAGCAAGCATGAAAAAATTAATCCTGTCCGTTTTCATGGTCCTGGCGATGGTGCCGGGACGGGCCGCGGCCCAAAACCCCTATGACTTCAACCTCCTGCCCTTCAAGATGAGCAGCGATCCCACGGGCCTGATCACCTCCGAGGGCGCCCGCAAGATGGAGCACCTGCAGTGGTTCGTCGGCGGCATGATCGGGTACGCCTACGACCCGATGACCGTGGCGCTCAACGGCGACAAGATCGGCTCCATCGTCGAGCACCAGGTCGCCATGGACCTGTCGTTCGGCATCGGCATCTGGAAGTACTTCCAGCTGGGCGCCAACATGCAGGCCGTGCTGTACCAGGGCGGCGACGACGCGGCCGAGCTGGGCTACGACGGCGCCGGCGAGCTCAAGGCGCAGGCCATCTCGGACTTCCGCCTGATCCCGAAGATCGTCATCTTCCAGAGCCAGGGCCCGGGCCTGGGCCTGGCCATCCTCCCGATCCTGCAGTTCCCGACGGCCTCGGGCAACGCGGCCGCCGGTGAGGCGGGCTTCATGCTCGATCCGCGCCTGGTCGTGGACTATCGCCTGGGCAACGGCATGGTCTTCATGGGCCAGGTCGGCTACCGCATGCGCGAGGGCGTCGAGGTCAGCAACCTGCTTCAGGACGACGAGCTCACCTTCGCGGTGGGCGCCGAGATCCCGCTGATGAAGCACCTGTCCGTGGTCGGCGAGATCTACGGCGGCGTGGGCTTCGACGACGCGGTGGATGACGAGGACGACGGCATCGACTCCGAGGAGGCCCCCGTCGAGGGTCTGCTGGCGGCGCGCTGGCGCACCTGCTCGGGCCTGATCTTCACCGGCGGCGCCGGCGCCGGCATCTCCTCGGGCGGCGCGGCCTCGAAGTTCCGCGCGTTCTTCTCCGTGGGCTACAGCCCGAAGGTGAAGGCCGGCCCCGTGGTCAAGGACGCCGACGGCGACGGTCTGCCCGACGAGGTCGACAAGTGCCCGAACGAAGCCGAGGACAAGAACAACTTCGAGGACGAGGACGGCTGCCCCGACGCC
>CALKWH010000001.1 GCA_938004375.1 uncultured Pseudomonadota bacterium | reverse complement strand
ACCACCGAGATCTACACTCTTTCCCTACACGACGCTCTTCCGATCTCCTTCGTCTTCGCCGTGTGCTTCCCGGCCTTCACGGGCATCATCGCCGGCGTGGGCCTCTCGGGGGATCTGAGGAACCCCCGCCAGGCCATCCCCCTGGGGACCATGGCCGCCACCCTCGTCGGGATGGTCATCTACTTCCTGGTCGTGCTCAAGCTCGGGATGAACGGCACCTCGGAGCAGCTCGCCGAGGACGAGCTCTTCATGACCCAGATCGCCGCGTGGGGGCCGCTGATCCCCATCGGGCTGGCCGCCGCCACCCTGTCCTCGGCCATCGGCTCGCTGCTCATCGCGCCCCGGACGATGCAGGCGCTGGCCCAGGACCAGATCTTCCCCTGGAAGGGGCTCAATCGCGTCTTTTCCATGGGGGTGGGCGCCGCCAACGAGCCCCTGAACGGCACCATCCTCACCATGGCCATCGCCATCGCCTTCATCGCCCTGGGGGACGTCAACGTCGTCGCGGCCATCGTGTCCCAGTTCTTCCTGGTGACCTACGGCGCGATCTGCCTGATCTCGGTGATGGAGCACTTCGCGGCGAACCCGTCCTACCGGCCGTCCTTCCGCTCCCGCTGGTGGGTCTCGCTGATGGGCGCCATCGGCTGCATCATCATGATGATCGCCTCCGGGGTGCTCACCACCCTGCTGGCGGTCTTCTTCATGGTCGCGATCTACGTCTCCATGCGCCGGACCCACCACCACGAGCAGGGCATCGCCATCCTGTTCAAGGGGGCGGTCCAACAGGTGGTTCGTCGGCTGCAGATCTGGCTCCAGAAGAACCGCTCCCCGATCCGCGGCGCAGACTGGCGGCCCTCCTTCATCGCCATCTCCGGGAACACCTTCGAGCGGCTGGCCGCCTTCGACCTGTTGCGCTGGCTCGCCCACCGGCAGGGCTTCGGGACCTATTTCCATTATATCCGGGGTCTGCTCACCGAGGAGAACAACCGGGTCGCCGCCGAGGAGCTCGAGAAGATCATCCAGCTCACCGGGGATTCCCGGGCGGGGGTGTTCGCCGACACCATCATCTCCCCGTCGTTCACCACCTCGGTGGCCCAGATCATCCAGGTCCCGGGCGTGGCGGGCATGGACAACAACGGGCTGATCCTCGAGTTCGCCCGGGACCGGGGCAGCGACGAGGCGACCATGAACGACATCCACAACGGCGTCGCGCTGGCCCAGAAGTGCAACTTCAACATCTGTGTGCTGCGCTCCACCGACTACCGTTGCGGATACCACTCCCGGATCCACATCTAGCTGACCGAGCACCAACTGGGGAACGCCAACCTCATGATCCTGCTGGCGTACATCATGATGGGGCATCCCGAGTGGTCCAGGGGCGAGATCAGCGTCTTCGCGGCCATGCCCGAGGAGACCCAGGAGAGCCGCGGACAGTTCCTGGTGAAGATGATCCAGAAGGGGCGGCTGCCGATCTCACCGCAGAACGTCTCCGTGCTGCCCTACACGAACTGGCTCGCGTTCGAGAAGACCGTGAACCAGGTCAGCCGCGAAGCGGACCTGGTGATGCTGGGTTTCACCCGTCGGCAGTTCGAGAAGTACGGGACGGCGACCTTCAATCACTTCGCCACTCTGCGTGACACGCTCTTCGTGTGCTCCGAGGACCAGGACATCGCGCTCACCGACGAGCCCGACGTCGAGGACGGACCAACTGGACAGAGTGGAGAAGAAGACCGCTGACGAGGTCTTCATCTCCACCAAATGGCGAACGCCTGCGTTCGCCGGAAGACAACTTCAGTTGTCTTCATGGCCGCAGGAGCAGCCGTGGTGGTGGTGATGCTCGGTGGGCTCGGGGGCGGGACCGATCTTGACCAGCTCCAGATCGAAGGTCAGATCCTCGCCGGCCAGCGGGTGGTTGGCGTCGAGCGTGACGGTGTCGTCACCCACGTGAGTGACCACGGCCACCGCGGACTCGTGGGAGTTCGCGTCGGTGAGCTCGAGGTACTGGCCCACTTCCGGCGTGATCTCGAGAGGGAAGTGGGTGCGCGGGACGTTCAGCAGCAGGGCCTCCTCGTGGGGGCCGTAGGCCTGGTCGCAGGGGATGGTCACGGTCTTTGACTCGCCGATCTCCATGCCCATGAGCGCGGCGTCGAAGCCCGGGATGACCTGGTTCGCGCCCACCGTGAAGCACAGCGGATCGCCGTCGCGGGAGGAGTCGAACTCGGAACCGTCTTCGAGGCGGCCGGTGTAGTGGACGTGCACGTGATCTCCGTTTTGAACTGCCATGATGGGTGTCTCTCTTTTCGGTTGGGGGTCAGTCCAGCTGCGTCGGCAGCACGGACGGGAAAAACTTGATGATGACGAGCTTGTCGCCCGCTCCCTGCGCGACCTCGCGGCGCCAGGCGTGGGGCGGCAGGGCGGGGAACCACAGCGCCTTGGCGCCCAGTTTCGCCAACACGGCGGCCGGATTCCAGGCGCGCCCGGCGCGCAGCTCGACGTGACCGCGCAGCACCTGGCACTGCAGATCGCAGGCGGCGGGCCAGGTCACCGGCTTTCCGGCCTTCACGGCCGCGGCCAGGGTCTCGAGGGCGTCGACCCGCTCGCGGTACTTTCGCTCGAACGCCTGGGTCTCCTGGAACAAGGCCTCGAGGGCCTTCTGCCGCTGCTGCTCGGCCGCCTGGGCCTTCGGATCACGGGCGGCGGCCAGGGCTGCCAGGTAGGCGGCGCCGAACTGCCTGTTCGTGGGCTCCTGCTTCACGGCGCGTGCCAGGGCCGCGCGGGCCTTGTCCGCCGCGCCGGTCTTCTGGAGGAACAGCCCCTCGGCGTAGTCCAGGAGCGCCAGCTCCTGCTCCTGGGCACGGGCGTAGGCCAGCGACTTGCGGGCGGCCTCGATCTGGCCCGTCTCCACCTGGGTGAGCGCGAGCAGGCTCAGCACCAGCGGGCTGCGCGGGTCCTCGACGAGGACCTCCTGCAGCAGGTTGCGTGCCCGCTCGGGCTTGCCCTGCTCCACCAGGCGCAGCGCCGAGTGGAAGCGGAAGTGCACGCTTTTGGGATAGGCACGGAGCCCCTCGGTGAAGGCCTTCTCGAGGAGCTCCGGGCGGCCCCAGGCGCGGTACAACTGGTGACGCAGCTGGTGGAGCTCCTCGGGGACCGTCCCGTAGGCCTTCCAGGCGGCCTCGAGGTACTGGCGGGACAGGTCGGGCAGGTTCGCGCGCAGGGCCAGCGCCGCCAGGGCGTGGGGCACCTGGGCGCCCGCGTCGGTGCGGGCGAACAACTCCTCGAGGGCGAAGATCAGGCCGACGACCGGGCTGGGGTAGAGCCGGGTGTGCAGGATCCACGGGTCGCGGCGCACCAGGCGCGTGAAGTACAGCGCCGCGCGCGCGGCGTTGCCGGTCTGCGCCTGCATCAGGGCGGCCGTCATGAGCAGGTGAGGCGCGTCCCCGCCCAGGGAGAGGGCGTCCTCGAGGTACTTCACCGCGGCGGCGCGGGCCTTGTTCTGCCAGGCCAGCCGCCCGCACCAGTAGTGGAAGCCGGCGTCCCGCAGGGCCACGGCGACCTTCTGGTCGCACATCCGCGTGGCGGCGGCGGCCTCGCCGTCCTCGATGAGGGCGAGCAGGATCAGCGTGTAAACCTGGGGGCGCGCCTGACGCTTGAGCGCCTCTGTGAAATAATGACCGCCTGCTCCGGCGTTGCCTGCGACGACCAGGGCGGCGCCGGCCATCACGTCGTCCGAGAAGGCCTTCTCCTCGGTGGCCGCCCGGCCCTGGGCCCCGGCGGACGCAGGCATCACGACCGGCGTGAGAACTGCCAGCAGCGGGATCACCAGGACTCCCATGGTCTGGATCTTCACCGGACGAGATCGGAAGAGCACACGTCTGAACTCCAGTCACCGAATACGAT